>NZ_JBHVGZ010000001.1:52311-391051 GCF_042800355.1 Streptomyces sp. NPDC057623 | reverse complement strand
TTTGGGTGCGTGGTTTGTGTAGGGTTCGTGGTTTGTCTCCCCCCGTCCCCACCGCCTCTCTCCTCTCCCCCCCGCCACCTGTCGCAGTGCGTCCTTCCGCTCCCGCTTGGAGAGCCGGTCCAGATAGACCTGCCCGTCGCAGTGATCGGTCTCGTGCGCCAGGCAACGGGCGAAGTACCCCGTTCCCTCGATCACGAGCGGCTCGCCGTCCTTGTCGAGCCCGCGCACCACGGCCCGGTCGGGACGCGGCACGTCCAGCACGGCACCGGGGACGGAGAGGCAGCCCTCTCCTTCATCGAGGAGCCGCCTCTGCGTGGCTTCGAGCGGCTCCAGCACCGGGTTGACGATGTGCCCGACGTGCCGGACCCCCTCGTCGTCCGGGCAGTCGTACACGAACAGCCGCAGACCCACCCCGACTTGGTTCGCCGCCAGTCCCGCCCCGTCGGCGATGTACATGGTCAGGAACATGTCGTCGATGAGCGCGGCGAGATCGGGCCCGAACTCGGTCACGTCCCGGCACGGCTTGTGCAGGACCTCCTCACCCGTTTCGGTGATCCTTCGCACCGACCCGCGCCGGGCCTCGGGCGCGAGCGGCGGATACGAGTCGACGGGCCTGCCCTGGACGAAGACGCTGGGCATCTGTCTCTCCCTGTGGTTGTGAGGATGCTGTGGGTGGCCGGGAAACGGGCTTCCGGCCTTGGCAGCCCCTCCCTACCCTCCGGGAATCATGACAACAGAACACGCGCAGGAGCCCCAGGAGCAGACAGGTCCCACGCGATCCGGCCATACCCGCAGACGCTTCCTGGCCGGTGCCGGGGGAGCGGCCGGCGCCCTCGCCTTATGGCCCGCCGGCAGCGCGAAGGCCGCGGAAGGCAAGCGCGTCGCCGTCCTGGGCGGTGGAGTCTCCGGCCTGAGCGCCGCCCACGAACTCGCCCAACGCGGCTACGCCGTCACCGTCTACGAGTACTACGACGCCCTCGGCGGCAAGGCCCGCTCGATGCCCGCGCCGGGCACGGCGGCCGGCGGCCGAGCCGACCTCCCCGCAGAACACGGCTTCCGCTTCTTCCCCGGCTTCTACCGGAACCTGCCGGACACCATGCGCCGCATCCCCGTCCCGGGCAACGCGAACGGTGTCCACGACAACCTCGTCAGCGGCACCGAGGCCCTGTTCGCCCGCGCCGACGGCCGTCCCGACCTGCACTTCCCGCTGCGCCGCGCCGCTACCCCGCCCCGACCCGGCGACCTCACCCTCGGCTGGATCCGCGACCAGCTCCTCTCGGTGCTGGACCTCGGCACCCGCCTCCCCGCCCACGAGGCCGCCTACTTCGCCGACCGCCTCCTCGTCCACCTCACCAGCTGCGACGCCCGTCGCGAGGAGGTCTGGGAGAAGGTCGCGTGGTGGGACTTCATCCGCGCCGAGGAGATGAGCGAGGAGTACCGGACCCTCCTCGGCGTCGGCCAGACCCGCAACCTCGTCGCCACGCGCGCGGAGGTGGCGTCGACCCGAACCGTGGGCCGCGTCATCATCGAGGCGCTGCTCCTGTGGGGCCTGCTCGGTCAGGGGATGGACGGCGACGCCGACATCGACCGCGTCCTCAACGCCCCCACCAGTGAGGCATGGATCGACCCCTGGGAGGCGCACCTGCGCTCCCTCGGCGTCGAGTTCGCCCTCGGCACCCGGGTCCGCGACGTCCGTTACGACGGCGGCCGGGTGACCGGCGTCCGCGTCTCGGCCCGCGACGGCGGCGACGAACGCACCGTCACCGCCGACCACTACGTCTCCGCGCTGCCGGTGGAGCACGCGCGTGTGACGTGGGGCCCGGCCCTGCGCGCGGCCGACCCGCAGCTCGCGCGCTGTGACGCCCTCCAGGCCGACTGGATGACCGGCGTGATGTTCTACCTGCGCACGCCCACCCCCGTCGTGCACGGCCACATCAACTGTCTCGACTCACCGTGGTCGGTGACCGCCGTCGGCCAGGCCCAGTTCTGGAAGGGACGGGACTTCTCCCGCGACTACGGCGACGGTCGCGCCCACGACTGCCTGTCCGCCATCATCTCGGAGTGGGACAAGCCGGGCATCCTGTACGGCAAGACGGCCAAGGAGTGCACCAAGGAGGAGGTTGTCGCCGAACTCTGGGCCCAGCTGAAGGACGGGCTGAACGACGCCGGCAAGACCACGCTGCGGGACGAGGACCGCCTCGGCTGGTTCATGGACCCTGCGGTGACGGGCCTGGGCGGCCCCGACCCGCAGAACCGCGAGCAACTCCTCATCCACCCCACGGGCACCCTCTACAACCGCCCCACGGCCCGCACGAGGGTCCCGAACTTCTTCCTCGCGGGCGACTACGTCCGCACAGACGTGGACCTGGCGACGATGGAAGGCGCCAACGAGTCGGCACGCCGGGCGGTCAACGCACTCCTGGAGGCGGACAATTCGGGCGCCGAGCCCTGCCGTGTCTGGGAGCTGTACCGGCCCCCGGAGCTGGAGCCGCTGAAGCGGGTCGACGAGGTGCGCTACAGGCTGGGTCTGCCCAACACCTTCGACCTGGGCTGAGCTTCTGGACCTCCCGGCCAAGGCGTAAGGGCCGCTGCCCCCGAGCGGCTGCGGCCCTTACGGCGATCCCTACGACTCAGAGGACGCGTACCGCGCCCGACGCCGGGTACCCGGAGAGGTCCTGGATGACGACGCCCTTGGAGGGGTTGGCCGCGTCCAGGTACTGGCCGTTACCGATGTAGACGCCCACGTGGTACGCCGATCCCTTGCCGCCCCAGTACAGGATGTCCCCGACCTGGATCTGCGAGAGCGGGATGTCGGTGCCGGCCATCGACTGGTCCTGCGAGACCCGCGGCAGGTGGACGCCGCCCTCCAGGAAGGCGGCCTGGACCAGGCTGGAGCAGTCCCACGCGTGGGGGCCGGTGGCACCCATGACGTACGCGTCGCCCACCTGCGCCCGGAGGAAGGAGATGACCCTCCCGATGCTGTCGCTGGCGGGAGCGGCCACGTCGGTGCCGGTGCTCGCGGAGGCGGACAGGGTGGTGCGCTCGGCGCTGCGCGAAGCGGCGGCCTCCGCAGCGGCCCTGCGGGCCTCCTCGGCCTTCTTCTTCGCCTCGGCCTTCTTCTTGGCCTCCGCGAGGTCCTTCTTGGCTTCCTTGGCGGCCGCGGCGGCGGCCGCGTCACGCTGGGCGTCGAGCTCGTAGTTCGCGGCCGCCAACTGGGTGGCGTCCGCGGACTGGGCGAGCTGGTCCGCCACGTCAGCCGTGAGGGTGGGCAGTTCGATGGTCTGCGTCACCGGCTCGGCAGCGTTCGCCGTGGCCGACGCACCAGCCGCTGCCATGCTGAGGACGCCACCGGCAACTCCGGCACGCATCGCGATGGACGACGACGCACTGCGGCGGGGCTTCCGGTGGCTACGTATGTGAGCAGTGTGGGACATGAGAACAACCGGTATCAGGGGCTCCTCCATACCTACAAGAAACGTGTGCTGCGCCACAGTTGTTCAATCGCCGCCCCAAATTCAGGGCGGGCCGCCCTTTATTGACGCCGTAACGGACATTGCGGACGCTGTTCACTCCGCCCGTGATCACGTCCTTTCATCATTAAGTCCGAATTGCCCAGCGCCTACCACTTGTTAGGACCGGTGGCCAAGCCCGGTTCTCATGACCCTCTCATCGTGTGGCGGAGGTCACGCAACGGTTACGGCCTCGTGCGCGTCCTGTGCCCGAATTCCGCGCGGCGCCGCTCGTGAATGCGTGCACGCGTCCACATCCCCCTTCGCGGCTCCCTCTGAAGTGTGAACGCGCTCCTCTATCAAGGCGCACCGTCCAACACCAATTTGCATGCAAGAGAAGTCTCTTGATATGGAGACGACCCCTCCGAGCTGCGCAGACGAGCGAAAATGTCACCTCTGGTGATCACTCGGACGCTTCTCGTACGAAGATCACCGCTCATCCGGCTTCATGATCCTTCGTCAGGTGGTGGAGATCACAAAGCTTGTGCAATACCCCGTGTCGCAGATCACAGAGTGGCGGGCATAGGATGCGAGGCAGTTGGGCTTGTGACCTGCTTCACATGTTCTCGATCTTCGCCGGGACGAGCGGGGCTCGTGGAACCGGTGAGGCGGTTGTGAGTCCAGTGCAACCGCCAGCAGTCAGTGCCGACTGAGAGGAGCGAGGAGCGGTGAACGCCTATGCGCCCATCCTCGTACTGGGAGCCCTCGGGGCAGGCTTTGCGATCTTCTCCGTGGTCATGGCCACGCTGATCGGTCCGAAGCGGTACAACCGGGCGAAGCTCGAGGCCTATGAGTGCGGTATCGAGCCGACCCCCACGCCGGCCGGTGGCGGGCGCTTCCCGATCAAGTACTACCTGACGGCGATGCTCTTCATCATTTTCGATATCGAGATCGTCTTCCTCTACCCCTGGGCCGTCACCTTCGACGCCCTGGGGATCTTCGGGCTCGTGGAGATGCTGCTCTTCGTGCTCACCGTCTTCGTCGCGTACGCGTACGTATGGCGGCGCGGCGGCCTGGAATGGGACTGAGGGGCCTTTAACGACATGGGACTCGAAGAAAAGCTGCCGAGCGGATTCCTGCTGACCACCGTCGAGCAGGCCGCGGGCTGGGTACGCAAAGCGTCCGTCTTCCCGGCCACTTTCGGCCTCGCGTGCTGTGCCATCGAGATGATGACCACCGGCGCGGGCCGCTACGACCTGGCGCGCTTCGGCATGGAGGTCTTCCGCGGCTCGCCGCGCCAGGCCGACCTGATGATCGTCGCCGGCCGGGTCAGCCAGAAGATGGCGCCGGTGCTCCGGCAGGTCTACGACCAGATGCCGAACCCCAAGTGGGTGATCTCCATGGGGGTCTGCGCCTCCTCGGGCGGCATGTTCAACAACTACGCGATCGTGCAGGGCGTCGACCACATCGTCCCGGTCGACATCTATCTCCCCGGCTGCCCGCCACGGCCGGAGATGCTGATGGACGCGATTCTCAAGCTCCACCAGAAGATCCAGTCCTCCAAGCTCGGCGTGAACGCCGAAGAAGCGGCCCGGGAGGCGGAGGAAGCGGCGCTCAAGGCCCTGCCCACGATCGAGATGAAGGGGCTGCTGCGGTGAGCGACGCGAACGGAACCAACGGGGCGAACGGGTCGAACGGGGTCAACCCCGAGAAGGACCTCTCCGCCTCCAACCTCCCCGGACAGCGCGGCCAGGGCGGCGAGGAGATCCGCGTCCAGCGCGGCATGTTCGGCGCCGACAACGGCGGCGACACCTCGGGCTACGGCGGCCTGGTCCGCTCGATCCGGCTCCCGGGGCCGGCGAGCCGCCCCTACGGAGGGTGGTTCGACGAGGTCGCCGACGAACTCGAGGGCGCGCTGGAGGAACAGGGACTCCTCCCCGACAACGCGATCGAGAAGACGGTCGTCGACCGCGACGAACTCACCTTCCACATCGAACGCGAGCACCTGGTCCGCGTCGCCCGCACCCTGCGCGACGACCCGGCCCTGCGCTTCGAACTGTGCACCGGCGTCAGCGGTGTCCACTACCTCAGTGACAAGGGCCGCGAGCTGCACGCCGTCTACCACCTGCGCTCGATCACCCACAACCGGCTGATCCGCCTCGAAGTCAGCGCCCCCGACAGCGACCCGCACATCCCGTCGCTCGTCTCCGTGTACCCGACGAACGACTGGCACGAGCGCGAGACGTACGACTTCTTCGGCATCGTCTTCGACGGTCATCCCGCCCTGACGCGGATCATGATGCCGGACGACTGGCAGGGCCACCCGCAGCGCAAGGACTACCCCCTCGGCGGCATCCCCGTCGAGTACAAGGGCGCCCAGATCCCGGCTCCGGACCAGCGGAGGTCGTACTCGTGAGCACGCAGTCAGCATCTGCCCGTGAGACCACCGAGGGCACCGTATACACGGTCACCGGTGGCGACTGGGACGAGATCGTCCAAGCCGCGGCCCGCGCCGACGACGAGCGCATCGTCCTCAACATGGGCCCGCAGCACCCCTCCACCCACGGAGTGCTCCGCCTGATCCTGGAGATCGACGGCGAGACGGTCACCGAGGCCCGCTGCGGCATCGGCTATCTCCACACCGGCATCGAGAAGAACCTCGAGTACCGGACCTGGACGCAGGGCACCACGTTCGTGACGCGCATGGACTACCTGACGTCCTTCTTCAACGAAACCGCCTACTGTCTCGCCGTCGAGAAACTCCTCGGCATCGAGGACCAGATCACCGAGCGTGCCAAGATCATCCGGGTGCTCCTGATGGAGCTGAACCGGCTCTCCTCCCACCTGGTGTGCATCGCCACCGGCGGCATGGAACTCGGCGCCACCACGATCATGATCTACGGATTCCGTGATCGTGAAATGATTCTCGACATCTACGAGCTCATCACGGGCCTGCGGATGAACCACGCGTACATCCGCCCCGGCGGACTCGCCCAGGACCTGCCGCCCGGCGCGGTGGACCACATCCGCGAGTTCGTGAAGAAGATGAAGAAGAACCTCCCCGAGTACGACAAGCTCGCCACCGGGAACCCCATCTTCAAGGCCCGCATGCAGGACATCGGCTATCTCGACCTGGCCGGCTGCATGGCCCTCGGCGCCACCGGCCCGATCCTGCGCTCCACCGGCCTGCCGCACGACCTGCGCAAGGCACAGCCGTACTGCGACTACGAGACCTACGACTTCGAGGTCCCGACCGCCGACACCTGTGACTCCTACGGGCGCTTCCTGATCCGACTGGAAGAGATGCGCCAGTCGCTCGGGATCGTCGAGCAGTGCCTGGACCGGCTCCAGCCCGGACCGGTCATGGTCGCCGACAAGAAGATCGCCTGGCCCGCCCAGCTCGCCCTGGGACCGGACGGGCTCGGCAACTCCCTCGACCACATCAAGAAGATCATGGGCACTTCCATGGAGGCCCTGATCCACCACTTCAAACTGGTCACCGAGGGCTTCCGCGTCCCGCCGGGACAGGCGTACGCGGCCGTCGAGTCGCCCAAGGGCGAGCTCGGGGTGCATGCCGTCTCCGACGGCGGCACCCGCCCCTTCCGGGTCCACTTCCGCGACCCGTCCTTCACCAACCTTCAGGCCATGGCGGCGATGTGCGAGGGCGGCCAGGTCGCCGACGTCATCGTCGCCGTCGCGTCCATCGACCCCGTGATGGGAGGCGTCGACCGGTGACCACCTCTTCTTCGGAGCGGGGCGTCAGCCTGGGCATGCCCGAGCTGCCCGCGCCCGTGTACCCGGACGACGTTCGGGAGCGGCTCGAACGTGACGCGCGCGAGGTCATTGCCCGCTACCCGGACTCCCGGTCCGCACTCCTGCCGTTGCTGCACCTCGTGCAGTCGGAGGAGGGGCATGTCACGCGCACCGGGATGCGGTTCTGCGCGGAGGTGCTCGGCCTGACCACGGCCGAGGTCACCGCGGTCGCCACCTTCTACACGATGTACCGCCGCAAGCCCTCCGGTGACTACCAGGTGGGCGTCTGCACCAACACCCTCTGCGCGGTGATGGGCGGAGACGCGATCTTCGAGGAGCTCCAGGAGCACCTGGGCGTCGGCAACGGTGAGACCACGGGCGACGGCAAGGTCACCCTGGAGCACATCGAGTGCAACGCGGCCTGCGACTTCGCCCCGGTCGTGATGGTCAACTGGGAGTTCTTCGACAACCAGACCCCGGCGAGCGCCAAACGCCTCGTCGACGACCTGCGCGCCGGGCGGGACGTGGAGCCGACGCGCGGCGCCCGGTTGTGCACCTTCAAGGAGACCGCGCGGATCCTGGCCGGCTTCCCCGACGAGCGGCCCGGGGCCGTCGAGGAGAGCGGCGGTGCGGGACCGGCGTCGCTGGTGGGCCTCCGCCTGGCAAGGGGAGAGGCCGCACCCGCGCGCGTGGTCCATCCGCGGGACGGCGGCCCGCACGACGAGCCGCAGGGCAAGACAGTGCACCAACCGTCGCCGGCTGAACATCTCAGCTCGCACGACGCGCCGCAGGAATCGTCCGCGTCCGACCCAGCCCACCCGGCAGGGCCTGTCGCCGAGGAGGGGGAGTGATGACGTTGGCACCAGAGCTGAAGGAAAACAGCCCCGAGAAGCTGCTCGCACCCGTGCTGTCGGCCTTCTGGGACGAGGACAGGTCCTGGACGCTGGACGTCTACCGAAGGCACGAGGGGTACGAGGGGCTCCGCAAGGCGCTCGCCATGTCGCCGGACGACCTGATCGCGTACGTCAAGGACTCCGGTCTGCGCGGGCGCGGCGGCGCGGGGTTCCCCACGGGGATGAAATGGCAGTTCATTCCCCAGGGTGATGGAAAACCGCACTATCTAGTTGTCAACGCCGACGAATCGGAGCCCGGAACGTGCAAGGACATTCCGCTCCTCTTCGCGAACCCGCACAGCCTCATCGAGGGCATTGTCATCGCGTGCTATGCCATCAGGTCTTCGCATGCCTTCATCTATCTGCGTGGTGAAGTCGTCCCCGTATTGCGGCGGTTGCACGAGGCCGTGCGCGAGGCCTACGCGGCGGGTTACCTCGGCGAGAACATCCTGGGCAGCGGACTCGACCTCGAACTCACCGTGCACGCGGGTGCGGGCGCGTACATCTGCGGTGAGGAGACCGCACTGCTCGACTCGCTCGAAGGCCGCCGTGGTCAACCGCGGCTCCGTCCTCCCTTCCCTGCGGTGGCAGGTCTCTACGCCTGCCCGACTGTTGTGAACAACGTCGAGTCGATCGCGTCGGTTCCCGCGATCCTGCACCGGGGCAAAGACTGGTTCCGGTCGATGGGCAGCGACAAGTCCCCGGGCTTCACGCTCTACTCGCTCAGCGGCCACGTCGCCAACCCCGGCCAGTTCGAGGCCCCGCTCGGCATCACACTCCGCCAGCTCCTGGAGATGAGCGGCGGCATGCGCCCCGGCCATCGCCTCAAGTTCTGGACGCCGGGCGGCTCCTCGACGCCGATGTTCACCGACGAGCACCTCGACGTCCCTCTTGACTACGAAGGAGTGGGCGCCGCCGGTTCCATGCTCGGTACGAAAGCACTCCAGTGCTTCGACGAGACGACCTGCGTCGTCCGCGCCGTCACCCGCTGGACCGAGTTCTACGCCCACGAGTCCTGCGGCAAGTGCACGCCCTGCCGCGAGGGCACCTACTGGCTCGTGCAGTTGCTGCGCGACATCGAGGCCGGCAAGGGCGTGATGAGTGACCTCGACAAGCTCAACGACATCGCCGACAACATCAACGGCAAGTCCTTCTGCGCCCTCGGCGACGGTGCCGCCTCGCCGATCTTCTCCTCGCTCAAGTACTTCCGCGAGGAGTACGAGCAGCACATCACGGGCCGCGGCTGCCCCTTCGACCCGGCCAAGTCGACGGCCTGGGCCGACCACCGCACGGAGGTGAACGCATGACTGTGACCACCAGCGCTCCCTCCGGAGGGGGAGAGGCGGCGGTCCCGCCGGAAGATCTCGTCTCGCTGACCATCGACGGCGTCGAGATCAGCGTGCCCAAGGGCACCCTGGTCATCCGGGCCGCCGAGGAACTCGGCATCGAGATCCCCCGCTTCTGCGACCACCCCCTCCTCGACCCGGCCGGCGCCTGCCGCCAGTGCATCGTCGAGGTCGAGGGCCAGCGCAAGCCGATGGCGTCCTGCACCATCACGTGCACGGACGGCATGGTCGTGAAGACGCACCTCACCTCGCCGGTCGCCGAGAAGGCCCAGAAGGGTGTGATGGAGCTCCTGCTCATCAACCACCCGCTGGACTGCCCGGTCTGCGACAAGGGCGGCGAGTGCCCGTTGCAGAACCAGGCCATGTCGCACGGGCACTCCGAGTCCCGCTTCGAGGGACGCAAGCGGACGTACGAGAAGCCCGTCCCGATCTCCACGCAGGTGCTGCTCGACCGCGAGCGGTGCGTGCTGTGCGCCCGCTGCACCCGGTTCTCCAACCAGGTCGCGGGCGACCCGATGATCGAGCTGGTCGAGCGTGGCGCCCTCCAGCAGGTCGGCACCGGTGAGGGCGATCCCTTCGAGTCGTACTTCTCCGGGAACACCATCCAGATCTGCCCGGTCGGCGCGCTGACGTCGGCGGCGTACCGGTTCCGCTCCCGCCCCTTCGACCTCGTCTCCTCGCCTTCGGTGTGCGAGCACTGCTCCGGAGGGTGCGCCACGCGCACCGACCACCGGCGCGGCAAGGTCATGCGGCGCCTGGCGGCCAACGACCCCGAGGTCAACGAGGAGTGGATCTGCGACAAGGGGCGGTTCGCCTTCCGGTACGCGCAGCAGCGCGACCGGCTTCAGACGCCTCTCGTGCGCAACGCCGAGGGTGACCTCGAACCGGCCTCCTGGCCGGAGGCGCTCCAGATCGCGGCCCAGGGGCTGCTCGCCTCGCGCGGCCGGACCGGTGTGCTGACCGGCGGCCGGCTCACCATCGAGGACGCCTACGCGTACAGCAAGTTCGCGCGCGTGGCGCTCGACACCAACGACATCGACTTCCGCGCACGCGTGCACAGCGGCGAGGAGGCCGACTTCCTGGCCGCGCGGGTCGCCGGTCACGGTCGCGACCTCGACGGTACGGGCGTCACGTACGCCTCCCTGGAGAAGGCGCCGACCGTCCTGCTGGCCGGGTTCGAGGCCGAGGAGGAGGCGCCCGGCGTCTTCCTGCGGCTGCGCAAGGCATGGCGCAAGCACGGCCAGAAGGTCTTCTCGCTCGCCACGCACTCCACGCGCGGCCTGGAGAAGGCCGGCGGCACCCTCTTGCCCGCCGCTCCCGGCACCGAGACCGAGTGGCTGGACGCGCTCGCGAGCGGCGTCGGCCTGGACGAGGCCGGATCGAAGGCGTCCGAGGCGCTGCGCACCGAGGGCGCCGTGATCGTCGTCGGCGAGCGGCTGGCCGCTGTGACGGGCGGGCTCACCGCCGCCGCGCGGGCCGCGTCCGCTACCGGCGCCCAGCTGGTGTGGATCCCGCGCCGGGCCGGGGAACGCGGTGCCGTCGAGGCAGGCGCGCTGCCGTCGCTGCTGCCGGGCGGGCGCCCCGCGACCGACCCACGCGCGCGTGACGAGGTCGCCGGCGTGTGGGGCCTGGCCGAACTTCCGCACCGCTACGGCCGCGACACCGGCCAGATCGTGGAGGCCGCCACGACCGGCGAACTCCAGGCCCTGCTGGTCGCGGGCGTCGAGGTCACCGACCTGCCCGACCCCGCACGCGCGCGTGAGGCGCTCGCCGAGGTCGGCTTCGTGGTGTCGCTGGAGCTGCGGCCCGGCGAGGTCACCCAGCTCGCCGACGTCGTCCTGCCCGTCGCCGCGGTCGCCGAGAAGGCAGGCACCTTCCTCAACTGGGAGGGCCGGGTGCGCTTCTTCGAGGCCGCGCTCAAGCCCGACCAGATGACCCGCCGCCTCGCCCCGACCGACGCGCGCGTGCTCCAGATGCTGGCCGACGCCATGGACGTACACCTGGGCCTGCCGGATCTGCGCACCACGCGCGCGGAGATCGACCGGCTCGGTTCCTGGGACGGACCGCGGGCCACCGAACCCCTGGAGATCGCGGTTCAGTTGCCGCGACCGGCAGCAGGTGAGGCCGTCCTCGCCGGGCACCGGCTGCTGCTCGACGAGGGCATTCTCCAGCAGGGCGATGCAGCGCTCGCCGGTACCCGGCACGCCGCCCACGCGCGCGTGTCGGCCGCCACGGCCGCCGAGTCCGGTGTGAAGGACGGCGACCTCCTCGCCGTGAGCGGCCCGGCCGGAGTCGTCGAACTGCCGCTGCGCATCACGGAGATGCCCGACCGGGTGGTGTGGCTGCCGCTGAACTCCGTGGGCCGCGGCGTCGCCTCCGACACCGGGGCACTGCTCGGCTCACTCGTCCGCATCGGCCCGGCGACCCGCGCGTCCGAGGCCCCCGAGGAGGTGGAGGCATGAGCCCTTTCCTCGCCGCTGAAGACCTCTCGATGTTCGGCCGCGACCCCTGGTGGCTGGTCGTCATCAAGGCGGTGTTCTGCTTCGCCTTCCTGATGGTGACCGTGCTGTTCTCTATCGTCTGGGAGCGCAAGGTCGTCGCGTGGATGCAGCTGCGCGTCGGCCCCAACCGGCACGGGCCCTGGGGCATGCTCCAGTCGCTCGCCGACGGCGTCAAGCTGATGCTCAAGGAAGACGTCATCGTCAAACGCGCGGACAAGGTGGTCTACGTCCTCGCGCCGATCGTCGCGGCCATCCCGGCCTTCATGGCGATCGCGGTGATCCCCTTCGGCCCGGCCGGCAACGAGATCTCGATCTTCGGCCAGCGCACCACGATGCAGCTCACCGACCTGCCGATCGCGATGCTGTACATCCTCGCGGTCGCCTCGGTCGGCATCTACGGCATCGTCCTCGCGGGTTGGAGCTCCGGTTCCACCTACCCGCTGCTCGGTGGCCTCCGTTCCTGCGCGCAGATGATCTCGTACGAGATCGCGATGGGTGCCGCGTTCGCCTCGGTGTTCCTCTACTCCGGGTCGATGTCGACGTCGGCGATCGTCGAGGCGCAGCAGGACCGCTGGTACGTCGTCCTGCTGCCGGTCTCGTTCCTGATCTACATCGTCACGATGGTCGGCGAGACCAACCGCGCCCCCTTCGACATGCCCGAGTCCGAGGGCGACCTGGTGGGCGGCTTCAACACCGAGTACTCGTCGATCAAGTTCGCGCTGTTCATGCTCGCCGAGTACGTGAACATGGTGACGGTCTCGGCCGTGTCCGTGACGCTCTTCCTGGGCGGCTGGCGGGCCCCGTATCCGGTCAGCACCTTCTGGGAGGGCGCGAACCACGGCTGGTGGCCGCTCCTCTGGTTCGTGATCAAGGTCCAGCTGCTGCTGTTCTTCTTCATCTGGCTGCGCGGCACGCTCCCACGCGTCCGCTACGACCAGCTGATGAAGCTCGGCTGGAAGGTCCTCATCCCGGTCTCCGTCGTCTGGCTGATGCTCGTCGCGACCGTGCGGACCCTCCGCAACGAGAACTACGACTTCGCCGACATCGCCCTCTACGTCGGCGGCGGCGTCCTCGCGCTGCTCCTCCTCTCCTTCGTCGCGGACCTGTTCCGGGAGCGGACGAAGGAAGGCGCACAGCCCGCCGAGGAAGCCGTCGGCTTCGATGCGATGGCGGGCGGATTCCCCGTACCGCCACTGCCCGGACAGGAGCTTCCGGCGGTGCCTCGGCGCCGCCCGCGCCGTGAGCGGGAGCTGATTGTCAGTGGTGGGTCCGATACTCAGAGTGACGGATCTCTGGATGGAAAGGAGGCGTCCGATGGCTGAGGAGCCCAAGGAGACCAAGCCCGGTTTCCAGAACCCCGTGGCCGGCTTCGGCGTGACCTTCAAGGCCATGTTCAAGAAGCGGCTGACCGAGCAGTACCCGGAACAGCAGAAGACCACCGCTCCACGCTTCCACGGACGGCACCAGCTCAACCGCCATCCGGACGGCCTGGAGAAGTGCGTCGGCTGCGAACTGTGCGCCTGGGCCTGCCCCGCCGACGCCATCTATGTGGAGGGCGCCGACAACACCGACGAGGAGCGCTACTCGCCGGGCGAGCGGTACGGCCGCGTCTACCAGATCAACTACGCCCGCTGCATCCTGTGCGGCCTGTGCATCGAGGCGTGCCCCACGCGCGCGCTCACGATGACCAACGAGTTCGAGCTCGCGGACTCCAGTCGCGCCAACCTCATCTACACCAAGGAGCAGCTGCTCGCCGGTCTCGAGGACGGCATGGTCGACAGCCCGCACGCCATCTACCCCGGGACGGACGAGCAGGACTACTACCGGGGCCTGGTGACGGAGGCCGCGCCGGGCACGACCCAGCAGGTCGCGCTCTCCAAGGGCGAGGTGCCGCAGGAGGCCGAGTCGACCTTCGGTGAGGACGAACCGGCGTCCGGGAAGGTGATCGGCCGATGACCGGGCAGCTCGCCGCCTACTCCACCTCCACCGGAGAGGCCTTCCAGTTCTGGATCCTCGGCACCGTCGCCGTGATCGGCGCCCTGTGCACCGTCTTCATGAAAAGGGCTGTGCACAGCGCGCTCTGCCTTGCCGGGACCATGATCATCCTGGCGGTGTTCTACCTCGCCAACGGCGCCTACTTCCTGGGCATCGTGCAGATCGTCGTCTACACCGGCGCGATCATGATGCTGTTCCTGTTCGTGGTGATGCTGGTCGGCGTCACGGCCGCGGACTCCCTGAAGGAGACCATCAAGGGCCAGCGCTGGCTGGCCCTTCTCTGCGGGCTCGGCTTCGGCGTCCTGCTGGTCGCCGGCATCGGCAACGCCTCCCTGACGGAGTTCAACGGCCTCGCCCAGGCGAACGCGAACGGCAATGTGGAGGGCCTCGCGGCGCTCATCTTCACCAAGTACGTCTTCGCCTTCGAGATCACCGGCGCCCTGCTGATCACGGCCGCCATCGGCGCCATGGTGCTCACGCACCGCGAGCGCACCGAGCGCGCCAAGACCCAGCGAGAGCTGTCCGAAGAGCGCGTCCGCGAAGGCAAGCACGTCCCGCCGCTTCCGGCCCCCGGCGTGTACGCCCGGCACAACGCGGTCGACATCGCGGGTCTGCTGCCCGACGGCACCCCGTCCGACCTCACGGTCAGCAAGACGCTGCGCGAACGCGGCCAGATCCGGGACGTGTCCACCGAGGCGCTCAATGACCTGCGGGCCCTGGAGCAGCGTGCGGAGGAACGGCTGGAGCGCACCGCTGTCGAGCCGTCGACCTTCAAGCGGCCCGAGGAGGCGTCCAAGTGAACCCGGTCAACTACCTCTACCTCGCCGCCCTGTTGTTCACGATCGGCGCCACGGGCGTGCTGATCAGGCGCAACGCGATCGTCGTCTTCATGTGCATCGAGCTCATGCTCAACGCCTGCAACCTCACGCTCGTCGCCTTCTCCCGGATGCACGGCAATCTCGACGGCCAGATCATCGCCTTCTTCACGATGGTCGTCGCCGCCGCGGAAGTCGTCGTCGGGCTCGCGATCATCGTGTCGCTGTTCCGTTCCCGCCACTCGGCCTCGGTCGACGACGCCAGCCTGATGAAGCTCTAAGGGGTCGGAAGAATCGTGGAGAACCTGATTGCGCTGCTGGTCGCGGCGCCATTGCTCGGAGCGGCCGTACTGCTGTGCGGTGGCCGGCGCCTCGACCGCGTCGGCCACTGGATCGGCACCGCCCTCGCCGCCGTCTCCTTCGTGCTCGGCGTCGTCCTCTTCGCCGACCTGCTCGGCAAGGACGCCGAACAACGGACCCTGACCAGCCACCTGTTCAGCTGGATCCCGGTCGAGGGCTTCCAGGCGGACATCGCATTCCGCCTCGACCAGCTGTCGATGACGTTCGTGCTGCTGATCACCGGCGTCGGCTCGCTGATCCACCTGTACTCGGTCGGGTACATGGAACACGACGAGCGGCGCCGCCGCTTCTTCGGCTACCTGAACCTGTTCCTCGCGGCGATGCTGCTGCTCGTCCTCGCCGACAACTACCTTCTTCTGTACGTCGGCTGGGAGGGCGTCGGTCTCGCCTCCTACCTGCTGATCGGCTTCTGGCAGCACAAGCCCAGCGCCGCCACGGCCGCGAAGAAGGCCTTCCTGGTCAACCGCGTCGGCGACATGGGTCTGTCGATCGCGATCATGATGATGTTCCTCTGGTTCGGCAGCTTCGCCTTCGGGCCGGTGCTCGGCACCGGAGAGGAGGCCGGGCTCGTCGCCGACACGAGCGAGGGCAGGCTCACCGCCATCGGCCTGATGCTGTTGCTCGCCGCATGCGGCAAGTCGGCCCAGGTGCCGCTTCAGTCCTGGCTCGGGGACGCGATGGAGGGCCCGACCCCGGTCTCGGCCCTCATCCACGCCGCGACGATGGTGACCGCGGGCGTCTACCTGATCGTCCGCTCCGGAGCGATCTTCAACGCGGCGCCCGACGCCCAGCTGGTCGTCACGATCGTCGGTGCCGTCACGCTCCTCTTCGGTGCGATCGTCGGTTGCGCGAAGGACGACATCAAGAAGGCGCTGGCCGGCTCGACCATGTCGCAGATCGGCTACATGGTCCTCGCCGCGGGGCTCGGCCCCATCGGTTATGTCTTCGCGATCATGCACCTGGTGACGCACGGCTTCTTCAAGGCCGGGCTCTTCCTCGGCGCCGGTTCGGTCATGCACGGCATGAACGACGAGGTGGACATGCGCAAGTACGGCGGTCTGCGCAAGTACATGCCGGTCACCTTCGTCACCTTCGGCCTCGGATACCTGGCCATCATCGGCTTCCCGGGTCTGTCCGGCTTCTTCTCCAAGGACAAGATCATCGAAGCGGCGTTCGCCAAGGGCGGCACCGAGGGCTGGATCCTCGGCGGCTGCGCGCTGCTGGGCGCGGCCATCACGGCGTACTACATGACGCGCGTGGTGCTGATGACGTTCTTCGGCGAGAAGCGCTGGCAGCCAGACGCGAACGGCAACGATCCGCACCCGCACGAGTCCCCCAAGGTCATGACGATCCCCATGATCGTGCTGGCCATCGGGTCGGTGGCCGCCGGTGGGTTCTTCAGCATCGGCGAGCGCTTCGTGCACTGGCTGGAGCCCATCACCGGGTTCGAGCACGGCCACCCGCCGATCAGCGCGGGCGTGGTCACCGGCGCGACCGTCGCGTGCATGGTCATCGGCGTCGCCATCGCCTACGGCCAGTACGGCCGCCGCCCGGTCCCGGTCGTCGCCCCGCGCGGGTCGCTGCTCACCCGTGCCGCCCGGCGCGACCTGCTCCAGGACGACTTCAACCACGTCGTCCTCGTACGGGGCGGCGAGCACCTCACACGCTCCCTGGTGTACGTCGACCACACCCTGGTCGACGGCGTCGTCAACGGCACGGCGGCCTCGGTCGGCGGTCTGTCCGGACGGATGCGCAGGCTTCAGAACGGCTTCGCGCGGTCGTACGCGGTCTCGATGTTCGGCGGTGCGGCGATCCTCATCGCCGCGACCCTGCTGATGAGGGCGGTCTGATACCGATGTCCTTTCCTCTGCTGACAGCTACGGCGGTGCTCCCCGCGATCGGAGCGGTCGCCACGGCGGCCGTACCGGCCGCCCGGCGCACCGTCGCCAAGTGGCTGGCGCTGCTCGTCTCGCTCGCCACGCTCGCCCTCGCGATCACCGTCCTGGTCCGCTTCGACCCGGACGGCGAGCGCTACCAGCTCACCGAGTCCCACTCCTGGATCGCCGACTTCGGGGTCCGTTACGAACTCGGCGTGGACGGCATCGCGGTGGCGCTGATCGCGCTCACGGCGCTGCTGATCCCGTTCATCATCCTCGCGGGCTGGCACGACGCCGACCCGCTGGAGACCGGCAGCTCGCGCTGGCGGCCCACGCAGGGTTTCTTCGCCCTGATTCTGGCCGTCGAGGCGATGGTGATCATCTCCTTCGAGGCCACCGACGTCTTCCTCTTCTACATCTTCTTCGAAGCCATGCTCATCCCGATGTACTTCCTCATCGGCGGCTTCGGTGACCGTGCCCACGAGCACGGCGAGAAGGTGGCGTCGACGCAGCGCTCGTACGCGGCCGTGAAGTTCCTGCTCTACAACCTGGTCGGCGGTCTGATCATGCTGGCCGCGGTGATCGGCCTCTATGTGGTCGCCGGGAACTTCAGCCTCCAGGAGATCGCCGAGGCCCGTGCCAACGGCACGCTCGACATGGCCACGAACACCGAACGCTGGCTGTTCCTGGGCTTCTTCTTCGCCTTCGCGGTGAAGGCTCCGCTGTGGCCGCTGCACACCTGGCTGCCCAACGCGATGGGGGAGGCCACCGCACCGGTCGCCGTCCTGATCACGGCGGTCGTCGACAAGGTGGGCACCTTCGCGATGCTCCGCTTCTGCCTCCAGCTGTTCCCGGAGGCGAGCAAGTGGGCGACGCCCGCGATCCTCGTACTGGCGCTGATCAGCATCATCTACGGGGCGCTGCTCGCGGTCGGCCAGCGGGACATGAAGCGTCTGATCGCGTACGCGTCGATCTCGCACTTCGGCTTCATCATCATGGGCATCTTCGCGATGACCAGCCAGGGCCAGTCCGGCGCGACGCTGTACATGGTCAACCACGGGATCTCGACGGCCGCGCTGATGCTGGTGGCCGGGTTCCTGATCTCCCGGCGCGGCTCGCGGCTCATCGCGGACTACGGCGGTGTGCAGAAGGTCGCTCCCGTGCTGGCCGGCACCTTCCTGATCGGCGGTCTGGCGACCCTGTCGCTGCCGGGACTGGCACCGTTCGTCAGTGAATTCCTGGTCCTGGTCGGCACGTTCACGCGCTACCCGGTGGTCGGCATCATCGCCACCTTCGGCATCGTGCTCGCCGCGCTCTACATCCTCGTCCTCTACCAGAGGACGATGACGGGGCCGGTGAAGCCGGAGGTCTCGGCGATGCCCGACCTCAGGGTGCGCGAACTCGTGGTCGTCGCCCCACTGCTCGTACTGCTGATCTTCCTGGGCGTCTACCCGAAGCCCATCACGGACATCGTCAACCCGGCGGTCAAGCAGACCATGTCCGACGTACAGAAGAAGGACCCCCAGCCTGAGGTGGAGGCGGCCAAGTGAGCGCAACAGCTGTCCACAGCCTGTGGACAACCGCGGCCGATCCGATCTCGAAGATCGACCCGCCGAAGATCGAGTACGGCCAACTGTCGCCCACCCTGATCATCATCGGCGCGGCGATCGTCGGTGTGCTGATCGAGGCGGTCGTCCCGCGCAAGGCTCGTTACTACGCGCAGGTGTTCGTCTCCTCCGTGGCGCTCGTCGCGGCCTTCGCCGCGGTCGTGGCGCTCGCGGCCGACGGATACGCCACGACCAGGGCGGGCATCGCCGCGATGGGCGCGATCGCGGTCGACGGACCGGCCCTCTTCCTTCAGGGCACGATCCTGCTGGCGGGCCTGGTCGGCCTGTTCACCTTCGCCGAACGCCGCCTCGACCCGGCGGCACACGGCAACCGGGTCGACTCCTTCGCCGCGCAGGCCGCGTCCGTGCCGGGCAGCGACAGCGAGAAGGCCGCGGTGAAGGCCGGGTTCACCACCACCGAGGTGTTCCCGCTGCTGATGTTCGCGGTCGCCGGCATGCTGATCTTCCCGGCGGCCAACGACCTGCTGACGCTGTTCATCGCGCTGGAGGTCTTCTCCCTCCCGCTGTACCTGATGTGCGCGCTGGCCCGCCGCAAGCGGCTCATGTCGCAGGAGGCCGCGGTCAAGTACTTCCTGCTGGGTGCCTTCGCGTCCGCGTTCACGCTGTTCGGCATCGCGCTGCTGTACGGCTACGCGGGCTCCGTGTCGTACGCGACGATCGCGCAGGTCGTCGACGGTACGGTCCCGGACGTCACCCCGGCGCTCGCGGACACGATGGGCAACGACGCGTTGCTGCTGATCGGCGCCGCGATGATCGTCATGGGTCTGCTCTTCAAGGTGGGCGCGGTGCCGTTCCACATGTGGACGCCCGACGTCTACCAGGGCGCACCGACCCCCGTGACCGGGTTCATGGCGGCGGCGACGAAGGTGGCCGCGTTCGGCGCGCTGCTGCGGATCCTGTACGTCGTGCTGCCCGGCCTGCGCTGGGACTGGCGGCCGGTCATGTGGGGCGTCGCGATCGTCACCATGCTGGGCGGTGCGATCGTCGCGATCACGCAGACCGACATCAAGCGGCTGCTGGCGTACTCGTCGATCGCGCACGCCGGGTTCATCCTCGCGGGTGTCATCGCGACCACTCCGGACGGGGTGTCGTCCGTCCTCTTCTACCTGGCGGCGTACTCGTTCGTGACGATCGGGGCCTTCGCCGTGGTGACGCTGGTACGGGACGCCGGCGGTGAGGCGACACATCTGTCCAGCTGGGCGGGACTGGGCCGCCGATCACCGCTGGTCGCGGCCGTGTTCGCGGTGTTCCTGCTCGCCTTCGCCGGCATTCCGCTCACCTCCGGCTTCGCCGGGAAGTTCGCCGTGTTCAAGGCGGCGGCGGAGGGCGGGGCGGCACCGCTGGTCGTGGTCGGTGTGATCTCGTCGGCGATCGCGGCGTTCTTCTACATCCGCGTCATCGTGCTGATGTTCTTCAGCGAGCCGCGGCCCGAGGGGCCGACGGTCGCCGTTCCGTCGCCGCTGACGATGACGGCGATCGGGGTCGGTGTCGCGGTCACGCTCGTGCTGGGCGTGGCGCCGCAGTACTTCCTGGATCTGGCGAGTACGGCGGGGGTATTCGTGCGCTGACGCGGCGCCCGCTCCCGCGGCCCGCTCGTACGGCGGTCCGCTCACGCGGCGGCGGCCCGGTTTCCCTCGGGGGGATGCCGGGCCGCTGTGCTGTGGGTGCCCGCTCGCTCGCCGGTCACTCAAGGCGCTCGGCCGATCACGAAAGGGTGAGACGTGAGCCTGTGGATAACTCCGGTGCTGTCGGTGGCGACCCCTATCGTGGAGGCAGTGGTCGAGGGACGACGTACGGGGGACACGACGATGGGTGCGACGGGCGGGATCAGCGAGATGCCAAGGGTGACCGAGGCGGTACAGACGGGCGACAGCGAGGCGCTCGCCGCGCTGCACCGGGTCTTCGGGTACGAGGCCTTCCGCGGCGAGCAGGGAGCCGTCATCGACCACGTGGTGGCCGGTGGCGACGCCGTCGTGCTCATGCCGACCGGCGGCGGGAAGTCGCTCTGCTACCAGATCCCGTCCCTGGTCAGACCGGGCACGGGCATCGTCGTCTCGCCGCTCATCGCGCTGATGCAGGACCAGGTGGACGCGCTGCGGGCACTCGGTGTGCGCGCCGGCTTCGTCAACTCCACGCAGGACTTCGACGAGCGGCGCGTGGTGGAGGCGGAGTTCCTGGCGGGCGAGCTGGACCTGCTCTACCTCGCGCCGGAGCGGCTGCGGCTCGACTCGACGCTGGATCTGCTGTCGCGCGGCAAGATCGCGGTGTTCGCGATCGACGAGGCGCACTGCGTGTCCCAGTGGGGCCACGACTTCCGCCCCGACTACCTGGCCCTCTCGCTGCTCGGCGAGCGCTGGCCGGACGTTCCCCGGATCGCGCTCACCGCGACGGCCACGCATGCGACGCACCAGGAGATCACCCAGCGGCTGAACATGCCGGCCGCCCGACACTTCGTGGCGAGCTTCGACCGGCCCAACATCCAGTACCGGATCGTGCCGAAGGCGGACCCGAAGAAGCAGCTGCTGAGCTTCCTGCGTGAGGAACACGCGGGCGACGCGGGCATCGTGTACTGCCTGTCCCGCAAGTCCGTGGAGGCGACGGCCGAGTTCCTGAGCCGCAACGGCATCGAGGCGGTGCCCTATCACGCGGGCCTGGACGCGGGCACGCGCGCGGCGCACCAGTCCCGGTTCCTGCGCGAGGAGGGGTTGGTCGTGGTCGCGACCATCGCCTTCGGGATGGGCATCGACAAGCCGGACGTGCGGTTCGTCGCCCACCTGGACCTGCCCAAGTCGGTCGAGGGCTACTACCAGGAGACGGGCCGCGCCGGGCGCGACGGACTGCCCTCCACGGCCTGGATGGCCTACGGCCTCAACGACGTCATACAGCAGCGCAAGCTGATCCAGTTGGGCGAGGGCGACGAGGCGTTCCGGCGCCGGGCCGCCTCGCACCTGGACGCGATGCTGGCACTGTGCGAGACGGCCCAGTGCCGGCGCGGACAGCTGCTCGCCTACTTCGGGCAGGACCCCGACGCGGCGGGCTGCGGCAACTGCGACACCTGCCTGACACCCCCGGAGACCTGGGACGGCACGATCGCGGCACAGAAGGTGCTGTCGACGGTGGTGCGGCTCCAGCGTGAGCGGGGGCAGAAGTTCGGGGCGTTGCAGATCGTCGACATCCTGCTGGGCAAGCGCACCGGCAAGGTGATCCAGTTCGACCACGACCAGCTGTCCGTGTTCGGCATCGGCGCGGAGCTGAGCGAAGGCGAATGGCGGGGTGCCATCCGGCAGTTGCTGGCGCAGGGACTGCTCGCGGTCGAGGGGGAGTACGGGACGCTCGTGCTGACCGAGGCCAGTGGCACGGTGCTGCGCCGCGAGCGGGACGTGCCGCTGCGGAAGGAGCCGAAGAAGCCGGTGACCTCGCGGTCGGCGTCGGGGTCGGGCTCCACGGGCTCCGGGCGCGGTGAGCGCAAGGCGAAGGCCGCGGTGGCCGAGTTGCCCGAGGAGCTGGTGCCGGCCTTCGAGGCTCTGCGGGCCTGGCGCGCCGAGCAGGCTCGGGAGCAGGGGGTTCCGGCGTACGTGATCTTCCATGACGCCACGCTGCGGGAGATCGTGACGGTGTGGCCCGCGTCCGTCCGGGAGCTCGGGGGCATCGGCGGCGTGGGGGAGAAGAAGCTGGCCACCTACGGGGAGGGCGTGCTCGAAGTGCTGGGCTCGTTGCGTGGGGAGTCCGGCGCGGGGGCGGCGGCGGCGGAGGCCGACCCGGGGGCGGATCACGGGTCGGCGGACGACTGGCCCGAGATGGATGCGGAGCCGGAGGACTGGGCGTAGAGGGCTGGGCTCGGAGGACTGGGCGTAGAGGACGGGGCATAGAGGTCGCCTTGGCCAGGCGTCGACTTGGCGTGGGTATCGACGTGGCCTGGACGGCGGCTTGGCCGGGACGTCGGGACTTCGGGAGGTGTGCCCGGCGACCTGCGCGATGCCTGCCCAGCGGCTTGCCGCTCCGGCTGCCCTCAGGCATCAGCCCAGTGCGGTCAGCCCCGGGGCGAACGTGATCAGGAGCGGGAGCAGCGGTACCAGCGCGGCCAGGGTCGTGGTGAGGGCGCGGTGGCGGCGGCCCAGACGCGGCGGAGGCTGAAGGAGGCGGTTGACGCGCTCGCCCAGGAGGCGGTGGGTGGAGGCGCAGGAGAGGACGCCGCGGTGCTGGTTGAGCTCGATCAGGGCCAGAGCCGTCGTCAGGTGACCGCAACGGCGGGACGCCGTGTCGTCGGCGGCCAGTTCGACCAGGCGGTGGGTCTGGTCGCAGAAGTGGGCGAACAACGGGATGCGGGGGAAGCCGGTGGCGAGGGCGGTCGAGAGGTGGAGGAGCCAGTCGTGGCGGGCGCGGGCGTGGCCGCGTTCATGGGTGAGGACGGCGTCGAGCTGGTGGTCGGTGAGGCGGTGCAGGGCGCCGGTGGTGACGATCAGCTGGGCCGGGCTGCCGGGCATCCACCAGGCGTCCGGGTACTCGTCCTCCAGGACCAGGAGGGGGCCGCGCGCCGCGGGCAGTCCGGCCGGCAGGTCGGGGGCGCGTTCGAGCAGGTGGGCCCGGGCCTGGCTGCGGCGTCGGCGGGTCTCGGCGAGTTCGCGGCCCAGCATGGCGGTCGTCCAGGCGGCACCGCAGGCCAGGAGCAAGGTCAGGAGGGCGGCCCAGGCCGGCGCGGACGAGAGGTCGTACGCCGCGGCCACCGCCGGCGGCGCGGGGGCGAAGAGCTGCGCGCGTACGGTGCCGAAGACGGCGGCGGCGCCCAGCGCCAGGGCCGTCAGACAGCACAGCAGGACCGTGGCGACCAGGCACTGCCACACCCAGAGCGCGACCACGGGTTCCCGTTCCGGCCACGCGGCCCGGGTCAGCGCACGCGGAACGGGCACGGCTGCTGTCAGAGCGACGGTGCTCAACAGGAGCAGGCAGAAGGTCATGCCGGAGGCTCCGGATCCTGGTCAGGGGAGGTGCGCGGGCGGACGTGCGGGGCGGTGGGCGAGGAGCGTGCCACCGCCAGCCAGTATGACGGTGACGGTCGCCGGCGTCAGCGGTGAAGAGTCGCCGAACTCGCCTCGGGGCACTGCGCGTAGCTCCTCTCGGCCGGCATACGGCCGCCTGCCTCGTCGTGAACCGGGCCGGCCCGCGTGGGCCGCGGGAACCGTCGGCACCGCCTGCCCTCGCGGTGCCTCCCGGGCCGCCACTCCTACTGCCACAGGGCCTCGGAGAGGAGCAGCGTCGCTGCCCCCCTTGCTCCCGCGAGGCTTCCCCTTACTCCCGCAAGGCTTCCTGGACCGCCGCGAGCACGTCTGTGTTCTCCGCTCCCAGCGCACGTGCCTGCGCCGCGAACCGCCTTGCCAGTGCCGCCAGTTCGGCCCGATCCGGGCGCTGGGCGCCTTCGGGGAGCGGGGCGACACGGGTGCCCGCGCCTCGCCGGGTGCGGATCAGGGAGGCTGCTTCCAGCTCGCGGTACGCTCGTGCCACTGTGCCCGCGGCCAGTCCCAGGTCGGCGGCCAACTGCCGTACCGTCGGCAGGCGTTCACCCTCGGGGAGGCGGCCGGTGGAGATCAGGGCGGCGAGCTGGGCGCGGATCTGCTCGTACGGCGGGACCGGGCTGGCCGTGTCGATGCGCAGGGTGGCCTCGCTCACCGGCGGCCGATTCCGTTGCCGCCGGCCCGGCGGCCCCGCCAGGCGGCCGTGGCCCGCGGTGAGACGATCGTGAACAGGCACCAGGGTGCCGTGAGCAGGGCGAGCAGTCCCAGTGGCCACACCGTCCAGTTGCCCACGGCTCCCGCCGTGCCGTCGCACGTCGTGCTCATCAGCGCACCCGACACCGTCGAGGCCACGCCGAACAGGGCCGACGAGACCACCAACCCCCACGCCGCGACGATCGCCAACGTCCGGTCTCGGCGGGACTGTTCGTCGCCGGGGCGGGTCGCGATGCGCCGCAGGGACCAGCCGCAGGCGGCGGTGGACAGGGCGAGGGAAGCCAGGACGGGAAGGCCGTAGTAGAGGCCAGGCCAGGGGGTGTACGAGTGGGTCACGCCCCCGCAGGTGGCGGTGAACGCGCGCCCCGCGCGGCCCAGGTCGTCCCGGGATGCCACCGTGGCTGCCGTGATCAGCAGCACGACCAACGCGGCTGCGAGGCCGAGCAGCAGGACGGTCATGCGACGCGGAACGTAGTCGCGGACCCTGCGTGGGGTGAGGTCCGCCGTGCGTACGGCGCCGCGGCGCGGCGTGGTCAGCAGGTCGCCGAGCAGTACTCCGGCCACCGCGCAGAGGCCGAAGACGAGGATGGCGTAGAGGGCGCCCTCCCCGTTCTTCAGGGGGAGCAGCCAGCGGGTGGCCAGTATCCCGACGGCCAGGCCCGTCCAGCGGGCGTAGCGGTCGAGAGGTACGCGGGACGCGGGCGTCGGCGCGGAGGGACGTGAATCGAGTTCGAGCATGAGAAAGGCGGACCCCCGTGGAAACGACTTGTACTCACCGCTTGTACTAAGTGGTGAGTACAAGATGCGCCCTCCCGGGGTTTTGTGTCAACCGCTTGATACAACCTGCCCGGTGACCTCGCCCAGCCCCACCCGCACCCCACCCGGCCCGGGAGCCCAGGCGGACAGGGTCACCACGTCGCCGTCCTCCAGGAACGTCCGCTTTCCGTCGGGGAGTTCGAGAGGGTCTCGGCCGTTCCACGTCAGCTCCAGCAGGGAGCCGCGCTCGCGCTCGGTGGGACCGCTCACCGTGCCCGAGCCGTACAGGTCGCCGGTGCGCAGGGAGGCGCCGTTCACGGTCATGTGGGCGAGTTGCTGGGCGGCCGTCCAGTACATGGTGGAGAAGGGGGGCTCGGAGACCACGTGGCCGTTGACGGCCACGGAGATGCGCAGGTCGTAGCCGCCGGGTTCGGCTTCGGAGCCCGAGTCGTCGAGGTACGGCAGCAGGGAGTGTGTCCGCTCCGGTGCGGCCACCCGCGCCTCCTCGAGCGCGTCCAGCGGGGTGATCCACGCCGACACCGACGTGGCGAAGGACTTGCCGAGGAACGGGCCGAGAGGGACGTACTCCCAGGCCTGGATGTCGCGTGCCGACCAGTCGTTGAGGAGGCACAGGCCGAAGACGTGCTCCCGGAAGTCGCCCAGCGCCACCGGCTCGCCCATCGCCGACGGCGTCCCGACCACGAAGCCGACCTCGGCCTCGATGTCGAGGCGGACCGACGGGCCGAAGACCGGAGCCGGGTCGGCGGGAGCCTTTCGCTGGCCCGACGGGCGTACGACATCCGTACCGGACACGACGACCGTGCCGGAGCGTCCGTGGTAACCGATCGGCAGATGCTTCCAGTTGGGGGTCAGGGAGTCCGCGGCGTCGGGGCGGAAGATCTGGCCGACGTTACGGGCGTGGTTCTCGGAGGCGTAGAAGTCGACGTAGTCCGCGACCTCGAAGGGGAGGTGCAGAGTCACCGAGGACAGGGGGTGGAACAGGTCCGCGACGGCCGCCTGGTGCGCCGGAACCGTCACCCACGCCGTCAGGGCGCGGCGCACGTCCGACCAGGCGGTGGGGCCCGCGGCGAGCAGCGGGTTCAGGGAGTCCTGGGCGAGCAGTGGGGCATACGGCGAGCCGAGTGCGTGGGCCGCCTTGCCCGCGTCGAGGACGTGGTCGCCGAGCCGGACGCCGACCCGGCGCGCGGAGTCCGAGCCGGGAAGGGAGAAGACGCCGTACGGAAGGTTGTGCGTGCCGAAGGGGTCGCCCTCGGGGAGATCGAAGGGGGGCATGGGGTGCTGCCTCACTCTCATACGCTCCGTGCCATGTGGTCGGGCCACACGTTACGGGTGAGGTGCCGGTCTTGGGCAGTGCCGAGCTCGCGTCGCCGGGCCGGTGAATCACCAGGTCGCGGTACCCGGCCGAGACTCGGGCGCCTCCGACGCGATGCGCTGACGCGGCCGCCGGACCACGGGGGAGTGAAATCGCAACAACCGGAAGGAAGTTGCGCAGGCTGAAACAGAATCCGAACCGGAACAGGTGTCAACACATGTGAACACAGCAGCCGTCCGGTTCACGTCGAGTCGATGGGGCTTCCTGTCCGTATTCTCTGATCATGGCCCCACCCATCGCATATTCACTCATCGCCACTGACCTGGACGGGACGCTGCTCCGAGGCGACGACACGCTCTCCGACCGCTCCCTCGACGCGCTCGCGCAGGTCGCGGCGGCCGGTGCCCAGCACCTCGTCGTGACAGGACGGCCGGCGCCCAGAGTGCGGCCGCTCCTCGACGTCCTGGGCAGCCGGGGGCTCGCGGTGTGCGGACAGGGCGCGCAGTTGTACGACGCCGGCGCGGACCGTCTGCTGTGGTCCGTCACCCTGGACCGGGAGTTGGCGGAGACCGCGCTCGGCAAGATCGAGGCCGAGGTCGGGGAGGTGTACGCGGCCGTCGACCAGGACGGCGTCGACGGGCTCACGCTCATCGAACCCGGGTACCTGATGCCCCACCCCACCCTGCCCGCCGTACGCGTCCAGTACCGCGACGACCTGTGGTGCGAGCCGATCAGCAAGGTGCTGCTGCGCCATCCCACCCTGTCCGACGACGAGTTGGCTGCGACGGCGCGATCGGTCGTCGGTTCCCTCGCGACGGTCACCATGTCCGGGCCCGGGACCGTCGAACTCCAGCCATGCGGCATCACCAAGGCGACCGGTCTCGCGCTCGCCGCCGAGCACCTCGGCCTCGGCGCGCACGAGACCATCGCCTTCGGGGACATGCCCAACGACATCCCCATGTTCGACTGGGCCGGCCGCGGGGTGGCGATGGCCAATGCCCACCCCGAACTCAAGGCGGTCGCCGACGAGGTCACCCTCTCGAACGAGGACGACGGCATCGCCGTCGTCCTCGAGAGACTGTTCGCGGGCAGTTTCGCCGATCTCGCCTAGTAGGGCCCGTTGACGTTGTCGATCGAGCCGTAGCGCGCGGCCGCGTAGTTGCACGCGGCCGCGATGTTCGCGACCGGGTTGAAGGGGTCGTACACCGTCCCCGGCACGTGGTAGGCCGCGAAGGTGGGGTCGATGACCTGGAGGAGGCCCTTGGACGGGGTGCCCGCCGCGGCGTTGGAGTCCCAGTTGTTGATGGCCTGCGGGTTGCCCGACGACTCGCGCATGATGTTGCGGTGAATGCCCTCGTACGATCCCGGAATTCCGTTCTGTCCCATGATGTCCAGGGCGTTGCGGATCCAGCCGTCGAGGTTGTCCGGGAACGTCTTCACCGACGACTGGGTGGCCTGGGCGACGGCGGACTTCTTGGCGGGCGCGGGCGCCTTCTCGGCCGTCTTGGTCGGCGTGGCGGCCGTCTTGGTCGCCCGGACCTTCAGGTCGACGCCCGGGTGGATGAGCCGGGGGTTGTCGCCGATGGTCGCGCGGTTGTCCTTGTAGAGCTGCTTCCAGCCGCCCTGCGCGTCATACCGATCCGCGATGCCGTAGAGCGAATCGCCCTTTTTCGTGGTGTACGTAATGGTCTTGTCCTTCGCCACGGAGGGCGCGGACCGGGGTGCCGCCTGGGCGGCGCTGGGGGCCTGGGCCGGCTGGGCGGCGCTCGCGGTGGTGGCGCTCAGCAGCGGGAGCGCGAGGGCGGCGGTGCCGGTGCCGGCCATGGCGACACGGCGGGTGAGCGGACTGGTGCTGGGGCGGCGGTGCTTGCCTCGGGACATGGCGCTGTTCCTCTCCGGCGCCTGCGAGGTGAGCTGTCGGGTTCGGGCGGGAGATGCCCGGCCGCGCCGCCGTGCGGCGTCGCGACTTCACCCCTAGCCGTCCGGTGCGCCATCAAGGCGTCCGGTCCGGCGGCCTACCTGGGTCCCCCGCTCCTGCCGTACGTGTGTGAGTTCCGTGGGTGGATGACTCGGGCGGCGGCAGGATTCGGCGTCCGCCCGACTGAGCGGGAACGTATGCGAGAGCACATGTCCGGAACAAGTGCCGTGGTCACCTGACGTGCCGGTTGACCATGGTCTGGTGGGTATGGGGTACTTGATCCTTTGCGGTTGCCAAGCCTCAACTTGCGTGTGAGGCAAGGGGAGACGAGGGGGTGCCGGGCGGTGCGGGCGGCCGGGCGGGCGTGACCCAAGTCACTGGCATCCACAAGAGCGGCAAATCGGGCAATGAATCCAACTCGCCTTTATCCGGCTGTCCGTGGAGTCCGTTTCTCCCATGTGCGGTGGAAAAGTACCTCTTCGCCCTCCAGGCAGACGACCTCGTTGGAGACGACGAAGTCATGCCGGTCACAGCTGATCTCCGAGCGCGTCCGCACCGTCGCGTCCCATGCCTGCTCCGGGCGGTGCAGACGGATCGACCACTCCGATCGGGTGCGGGCCGACAAGGGGTCCGACTCGTTGATCGTGTACGTCTCCAGCGCGTCCTCGGTGAACTCCAGACCGTCGGGGTACACGCGCGTGCCGCCGTACCGAGGGTCGACCTCCAGGCGCCACTCGCCCTTGGCCACGTCCCGCACGACCAGCCGCTCGGGGCGCGGCTCGTCCAGCGTGACGGGGGAGTTCACGCCGAGCGGCTCCGCCTGTTCCGGTTCCTCGAAGGTGATCGCCGTGCCGTTTGCCGTGCCCTCCGCCACGTCGTCCACCGTTTCGTCCAACGCACGCGCGCGTACCGGAAGTTCCAGGGAGCTTCCCGCCGGTTCCAGGCCGAAGCCCGCCGCCGAGTCCGGCTGGGGCCAGATCCACGGCCAGTACGCGGAGGAGACCGCGAGGCGGATGCGGTGACCGGGCGGGAAGGCGTGGCCGATGCCGTTCAGCTCGAAGGTCACGTCCTGGGTGGCGCCCGGCTCCCACGGCACCGCACGATCGCGGCCATGGCGGGCGGACAGGTTCAGCACGCCCCGCGTCACCAGGGTCGAGGCACCGTCCGGCGCCACGTCGCAGAGCCGGGCGACGACCTGCCCGCGCGGCACCTCCGACGTCAGCCGCAGCCGCACCCTCGGCCGCCCCAGCACCCAGGTCTCCTCGCCCACTTCGAACTCGAAGCACGCCGAGCGCGCGTCCTCCTCCCGCTGGTCGGGCGGCAGGTCGGCGTCGTTGCCGAACGGGAAGAAGCGTCCGGCGTCGATGCCGGTGTGCATGGGAGAGCGCACCAGGACGGGGGCGCCCTGGAAGGCGTACGTCACCGCGCGCACATGGGGAGAGGGCCAGGCCGGCTCGCCGACCCAGCGGCCGGGCAGCGTGGGGTACACCGTGGCCGGCGGGTGGGAGTCGCTGACGTAGGAGCGCAGCAGGGGCTCGGACATGACGCCGGTGTCCTCGTCCTTCAGCCAGTGGTCCCACCAGCGCAGCGTCTCCTGGAGAAAGCCGATGGCCGGGCCCGGCGGCAGGCCGCGGTCGGGGTACTGGTGCGACCAGGGGCCGATCAGGCCGCGGACGCGGTCGGCGGGCAGGTGCTCGACCAGGCGCAGGACCGTGTCGCGGTACGGGTCGTGCCAGCCGCCCACCGCCAGGACGGCGGCGTCGATCGCGCCGTAGTCCTCGCAGACGCTGCCGTGACGCCAGTAGTCGTCACGGGTCTGATGGCCGAGCCAGGTGTGCAGGAACGGTTCGACGGACTCCAGCCGCCTGAGCCACATGTCCCGCCAGGCGTCGCCGATGTACAGCGGGTCCGGTGGGCGGGCGACGAAGGCGAGCATGGTCGACGCCCAGGCGTGCATATCGACGGCGAGGACGGAACCTCCCATGTAGTGCACGTCGTTGTCATAGCGATCGTCCGTCGAGCAGACCGTGACGATCGCCTTGAGCGGCTCGGGCGCGAGGGCCGCGATCTGGAGGGAGTTGAAGCCGCCCCAGGAGATGCCGAACATGCCGACTTTGCCGTTGCACCAGGGCTGGGCCGCCAGCCAGTTGACCACCTCGACCCCGTCGGCCAGTTCCGTCGCCGAGTACTCGTCCGTCGGCAGGCCCTCGCTGTTGCCGTGGCCGCGGATGTCCACGCGCACGGAGGCGTAGCCGTGGCCGGCGTACCAGGGGTGGCGTTGGTGGTCGCGGGGCGCGGTCCAGTCGGTGAGGCGGTACGGAAGGTATTCGAGGAGCGCCGGTACGGGCTCGTCCGTCAGGGGGCGCCACACGCGCGCGTACAGCAGGGTCCCGTCCGGGAGCGGGATGCGGAGGTCTTGGTGGGTCGTCTCGTAGGGGAAGGACGTACGGATGTGCATGGGCGGGGTCCCCGTCGGGTCAGTGCACCGGCTGCGTCGTGTCGGGTCGGTGCACGGCGTGCGTCGTGTCGGGTCAGTGCACCGGGTGCATGGTGCGGCGCAGCCAGCGTGTCGCGGCCATCACGGCGAGCCCGGCGACCACCGCGATCGCGCCGTTGACGCCGAAGTAGGCGGGCTTGGACACGTCGTCGTAGAGCTTGACCGTCTGGGCCTGGATGCCGTTGGCCAGGGCGAGGGACAGGAACCAGAGGGACATGGTCTGGCCGGCGAAGGCGGCCGGGGCGAGCTTGGTCGTGGCCGACATGCCGGAGGTCTCCAGCAGGACGTCGCCGAGGCCGAGCAGCAGGTACGAACCCACGATCCACCAGACGGACATCAGGTAGTCGTCGGAGGAGTGCCCGGAGGTCGGGAGCGCCATCAGCAGGAAGGACAGGCCACCGAGGACGACCCCGATGGCGATCTTGTTGGACGCGTGCGGCTGGCCGCGCCCCATGCGGACCCACAGCGCGGCGACCACGGGCGCGAGGGCGACCTCGAAGGCGCCGAGGGCGGAGGCGTACCAGCCGGCCGGGAAGTCGAAGCCGAGGATCGACGTCTCGGCGTTCGTCGAGGCCAGCAGCATCATCGTCGAGTACGCCTGGAACAGGATGAAGTTGAAGACCGTCGAGGCGAGGAAGAGGACGACGTACGGCCGCAGTCGGCCGCGTTCCTCGGAGGTCACGCGCGGGCTGGAGAACATCACCGCGAAGTAGACGACCGGGGCGATCACCGAGACGACGGTGAGCAGGTCGACGAAGCGGTCCATGGTGAGCCAGCCGGCGGCGGCGAAGAGGACGGCGAGCGCGGCCGTGGCGGCGAGGCCCGCGAGGATCAGGCGGATCGCCCGGCGCATGGCTCGCGGGGCCAGCGCGAACTCGGCGGCGTGCTTCCGTCCGGCCAGGTGGCGGCGGCCGAGGACATACTGGATCAGGCCGAACGTCATGCCGATCGCGGCCGCGGAGAAGCCCCAGTGCCAGCCCTTGTGCTCGCCGAGCCAGCCGGTGATGAGCGGGCCCGCGAAGGCGCCGATGTTGATCGCCATGTAGTAGAGCGCGAAGCCGGCGTCGCGGCGGTCGTCGTCGGTGCGGTAGAGCTTGCCGACCATGGTGGCGACGTTGGGCTTGAGGAGCCCCGTGCCCGCGCTGATCAGGCCGAGACCGACCCAGGTCATGCCGGCGGACGGCACCGCCATGGCGTAGTGGCCGCAGGCGATCAGGATGCCGCCCCACAGCACCGCGCGGTACGAGCCGAGGATGCGGTCGGCGAGCCAGCCGCCGGCGACCGAGACCAGATAGACGAGGGTGCCGTAGGCGGCGGAGACGGAGGCGGCGGTTCCGGCCGACATGCCCAGTCCGCCGTGGGTGACGGTGTCGGCGAAGTACAGGACGAGGATGGCCTGCATGCCGAGGAACGAGAAACGCTCCCAGACTTCCAGGCCGGAGAGCGTGAGGAGGCCTCGGGGCTGGCCGAAGAAGGCGTGGTCGTCGCGTGGCGGCGGCTCGCTCTCGGGCTGGATATCGACTTCGGTTCGGGACACGGGCCGCTACTTCCCTATAAGTCGATGGATATCCGGCCTTATCACGTGATCAAAAACATACCCGCCGTGATCCGATACCGCCCGTGGTGGACGGGTGGGCGGCATCGGTGATCGAAAGGTGACCGGATACGCTGACTTGAGTGATGGCAGCGACCTATCGACAAACCGTGTAACCGCCAGTGGACACCAGCAGACAGGAGACCCCTCGTGACCGTCGTCGGGCCGTTCGGGCTGAGCGTGCGGGACCAGGCTCTGGAAGCCGATGTCCAGGCCGGATTGGCGGCTGTCGAGGAGGGATTGCTCGAAGCCACCAAGAGTGAGGTCCCCTTCATCACCGAGGCCGCCCAGCATCTGGTGCGGGCGGGTGGAAAGCGGTTCCGGCCGCTGCTCGTGATGCTCACTGCCCAGTTCGGGGACCGGTATGCGCCGGGCGTCGTGCCGTCGGCGGTGGTGGTGGAGCTGACCCATCTGGCGACGCTGTACCACGACGACGTGATGGACGAGGCGGAGGTGCGGCGCGGTGTCGAGAGCGCGAACACCCGCTGGGGCAACTCGGTGGCCGTCCTGACCGGGGACTTCCTGTTCGCGCGTGCCTCGCACATTCTCGCCGACCTCGGGCCCGAGGCGGTGCGGGTGCAGGCCGAGGCGTTCGAGCGGCTGGTCACCGGGCAGATCCTGGAGACGGCGGGGCCGCAGGACGGCCGGGACCCGGTCGAGCACTACCTCGATGTGCTGAGCGGGAAGACCGGGTCGCTGGTGGCGGTCTCGTGCCGGTTCGGCGCGATGATGTCGGGCGCCGACGAGACGGTGGTCGATGTGCTGACCCAGTACGGGGAGCGGCTGGGTGTCGCCTTCCAGCTGGCCGACGACGTGCTGGACATCGCGAGCGACTCCCACGAGTCCGGGAAGACGCCGGGTACGGATCTCCGGGAGGGGATTCCGACGCTGCCGGTTCTGCGGTTGCGGGAGCGGGCGCAGCGGTTGGGGCTGGCGGAGGATGCCGCCCTGTGCGAGCTGCTGGACTCCGATCTGACGGACGACGCGCGGCATGCGGAGGCGCTGGCGGCGCTGCGGGTGCATCCGGCGTTGGAGCAGGCGCGTCGGGACACGGTGCGGTATGCGGAGGATGCGCGGGCCGCGTTGGCGCCGTTGCCGGATCTTGGTGCCAAGGCTGCGTTGATGGAGTTGTGCGACGCGGTGGTGCATCGGGCCGGATAGTTCCGCCCCCGCCGCCCCTACCCGTCCCATCCTTTGAACGGGCGCTGCCCCTTCGACCCCGGTCAGGGGGCTGCCGCCCCCTGGACCCCCGCTTCGGCCCGAAGGGCCTCGTCCTCAAACGCCGGACGGGCTGAAAGTGCCTGTGCCGGCGTTGAGAGGTAATTGCTGCCGTGACTCGGCTCACATATCTGGACTGAGTCCAAAGTGAGATCGTCCCCGTACGGCTGCCCAGAAGCGGAACCTGGTGCCACTTCGGCGGCCTCCTGGGCAAGGACAAGGACAGGGGGCGCAGCCTCACCGGCACCATCACGGTGAAGGACGCCTCCCTGCTCAACTCAACGCCCCGCAGTCCGACCCGAGTTCGTTCTACGCCAACCTCCACACCGCCGAGTTCCCGGGCGGCGCCGTCCGGGGCCGGCTCCACAAGGTCACCGTCACCGAGTTCGACTTCCGAGAGGCGCTCCGCGACTTCCAGGCGCCCGTCGTCGAGGGCAAGCAGATCTACCAGTGCAAGCCGGCCGAGGGCGGTGGGTACGCCTTCGCCCGGCGGGACGTCAGTGCCGTACTCGGCGGCCGTATCGCGCGGGACGGAAGCGCGGGCACCGGGGCCATCGTCTCCAGGACCCCGAGCGGCGACGGGAACGTCCCCGAGCTCGATCTGAAGGCCACCGTCGGCGGCGTCGCCCCGGCAGGCTCCTGCGCGCCCGGCGCCATCCTCGGGGTGCCGTACCAGGCCGACTACGTGTCCATCAACGGCTGATCGCCCCGTCCGCCAGCGGCGTCTTCCCGGTCGACCCCTACGGGTCGGGGGAGGCGCCGCCGCCATGTGTCATACCGCAGGTGTACGTGGAGTTGGCTCCGAAGGCTGACGAATCTCCTTGGCGGATTTGGTCAGATGGACACCACGGACATCACCACTCCTCACCGATTCGGGTGAGAATGGCGGCTCAGGGGTGGACGAGTGCGGGGTCGTAAGACTCGCGGGCGAGGAACGAAGAACAGCCGCCGCCGACGACGGAGGTAAGGCACACATGGCACCGTACGAATCCGACGACAGTACGAGCACCGGGGAGGTCGACGACCTGCCCTCGGGGCGGCGCAAGGCCGCGCGGTACGTCGTCCCGGTCGCGGTGGTGGGGGTCGCCGCGGCGACCATCGGGCTCGTCCCGGCCATCGCCGACTCCGGCGACCCGGACCTGCCGGAGATCACCGCAGCGCAACTCATCGAGAAGATCGCGCAGTCGGACGTGCAGCAGTTGTCCGGCACCGTGAAGATCAGCACCGATCTGGGGCTGCCGGACCTCGGCGGGCTGGAGTCCAGCCTCGCCTCCGGCGCCATGGGGTCGGGGTCGGGTGACGGATCGTCCGCCGACCCGTCGGCCAAGCTCACCGAGCTGGCGTCCGGCACGCACACGCTGCGCGTCGCCCTCGACGGCGAGAACAGGCAGAAGCTCTCTCTGCTGGAGAACGCGTCCGAGTACAGCCTCATCCGCAACGGCAAGGACGTCTGGGGCTACGACAGCAAGTCGAACGAGGTCTTCCACGGCACCGCCGAGGAGGCCAAGGGCGAGCAGAAGAGGGAAGACCTCCCCGCCACGCCCAAGGACTTCGCCGAGGAGGCGCTGAAGGCGGCCGACGACACCACGTCCGTCACCGTCGGCGGCACCGCGCAGATCGCGGGCCGGGACGCGTACCGGCTGCTCATCAAGCCGAAGCAGTCCGGGACCACGGTCGGCGCGATCACCGTGGCCGTGGACGCCAAGACCGGCATGCCGCTGAAGTTCACGCTGACCCCGTCCAGCGGCGGCTCGGCAGTGATCGACGCGGGCTTCACCCAGGTCGGCTTCGCCAAGCCGGCCGCCTCCACCTTCGACTTCACCCCGCCCAAGGGCGCGAATGTCACGGAGGAGGGCGAGCTGGAGGGGAAGGCCGGGGAACACGGCGCCTCGAAGTCCGAGGACGAGCTGCGCAAGGAGTTCGACAAGGAACTCGGCGGCGTGAAGTCCGAGGGCAGGCACGGCAAGGCGGCCGAGGGCGGCCCCGAGGTCATCGGCGAGGGCTGGAACTCCGTGGCCGTCTTCGACACCGGCGGCGAGGGCGTCCCCTCCGGCTCCGAGGTCGGCGGCGACATGGGCGGCTTCCTCGACTCCCTGGGCGACAAGGTCACCGGGAAGTTCGGCTCGGGCACGGTCTTCAAGACCCGCCTGATCAACGCCCTGATGACGGACGACGGCAAGGTCTATGTGGGCGCGGTCGACAAGAACGCGCTCGTGAAGGCGGCCAATTCCGGGAAGTGATCCGGAACCCGTGGCGGTTACCGGTGGCCGTTACCGGTGGTGGGTACCGCTGCCGGTGATCGGTGGCAGTTGCCGGTAGCCGGCCGGTCGTCGTAGACGCACCACGATCGAGGTGCCCCGAGGAGCCCGAGGAGCCCGAGGAACCCATGGAGGAACTGCCCACCGCGGAGGCCGACGAGCTCGATCAGGCCGGCCCGGCTGATCAGGCCGGCCCACAAAACCCGGCTGGTCAGGCTGATCAGGCTGGTCAGGCCGGCAAAGGCGCCGACACGGTGATCGCCACCCGCGCGCTCACCAAGCGCTACCGCGGCGGGCAGCTCGCCGTGGACGGTCTCGACCTGACCGTCCCGGCGGGCAGCGTCTTCGGGTTCCTCGGCCCGAACGGTTCGGGCAAGACCACCACGATCCGCATGCTGATGGGCCTCATCGAGCCCACCGCCGGTACCGCGCGCGTGCTCGGGCAGCCCATGCCCCGGGCCGCGCGCGCCGTACTGCCGCACGTCGGCGCACTCATCGAGGGACCCGCGCTGTACGGCTTCCTCTCCGGCCGTGACAACCTCCTCCGGTACGACGCCGCCGACCCGACCGCCGATCCGCGCACCCGGCGGACCCGTGTGGCGACCGCGCTGGACCGGGTGGGTCTGACGGCCGCCGGCAGCAAGAAGGCCAAGGCGTACTCGCTCGGCATGAAGCAGCGGCTGGGGCTCGCGGCCGCGCTGCTCCAGCCACGCCGGCTCCTCGTCCTCGACGAGCCGACCAACGGACTCGACCCGCAGGGCATGCGCGAGATCCGTGCCCTGATAAGGGAGTTGGCGTCCGACGGCACGACGGTCTTCCTCTCCTCCCACCTCCTCGACGAGATCGAACAGGTCTGTACGCACGCGGCCGTGATGGCGCAGGGCCGGCTGATCACCCAGGGCGCGGTGGCGGACCTGGCGGCGGGGACCCGCGGTCGGCTCGTCGTGACCACGCCCGACACCGGGGACGCGGCCCGGGTGCTGAAGGAGCAGGGCGTCGGCGACGTCGTCATCACCGACGACCGGGTGACCGCCGAACCTCCGGACCGTGATCTCGCCGACGTCAACGCGGCGTTGGTGACCGCCGGAGTCCGCGTCCGGGGCTTCGGTGTCGAACGGGCCTCCTTGGAGGACGCGTTCGTGGCACTCACGGGGGAGGGATTCGATGTCGCAGGGTGAAGCCGTCCAGCAGGGCGTCCGGATCGAAGACACCCGGAAGAACCAGAAGAACCAGAAGGACGGGAAGCCCCGGAAGGACGGGAAGCCGCGGAAGGTCAGCCCCCTGTGGACCTTCGGCCTCCTCCGCAGCGAACTGCACACCACCTTCCGGCGCTGGCGCACCCTCGCGCTGCTCGCCGTCCTGGCCGCCGTGCCGATCCTGGTCGGGATCGCGGTGAAGATCGAGACCGGCGACGACGGGTCGATGGGCGGCGGTGGCCCGCAGGGCGGCGGCCCGGCGTTCATCTCGCAGATCACCAACAACGGCCTGTTCCTGGTCTTCACCGCACTGGCCGCGACGCTGCCGTTCTTCCTGCCCATGGCCATCGGGGTCATCGCGGGCGACGCGATAGCGGGCGAGGCGAACGCGGGCACCCTGCGCTATCTCCTCGTCGCCCCGGCCGGACGCACCCGTCTGCTCCTCACCAAGTACGCGACCACGATGGCCTTCTGCCTGGTTGCCACCCTCGTCGTCGCCGTGTCGGCCCTCACGGTCGGCGCGCTGCTCTTCCCGCTCGGAGAACTGACGACCATCTCCGGCACGCGGATCAGCTTCGCGGAGGGGCTGGGCAGAGCCCTGCTGATCTCGCTGGTCGTCGCCGCGTCACTCATGGGGGTGGCTGCCCTCGGCCTGTTCGTCTCGACGCTGACCAACAGCGGCATCGCGGCGATGGCGACGACCGTCGGTCTGGTGATCACCGTCCAGATCCTCGACCAGATCCCCCAGCTCCACGCGATCCAGCCGTACTTCTTCTCCCACTACTGGCTGTCCTTCGCCGACCTGATGCGCGAACCCGTCTACTGGGACGACCTCGTCAAGAACCTGGGGATACAGGCCCTCTACGCCGCTGTGTTCGGTTCCGCGGCGTGGGCGAGGTTCACGGCGAAGGACATCACGGCCTAGGTTCCGGGGGCGGGGCGGCCCGCTCTTCGGAGCGGCTTCAGTCGCTCTCGTACGGGAAGCGCGCGAGCGATGCTTCCTGGGCGAAGAACGTCTTCGCGCGGGTGAGGGCCTCGGTGTCGTTCAGTACGTCACCCGGCTTGCTGCCATTGCCGAGCAGTACTCCGCCGAAGCGCATCCCCATGTACGCGGCGGAGTTGCTGAGCGTCCCGGCCAGCGGGGCTGCGACCTCCTGCTCCTCGTGGGCGAGCGCGGTGACACCCCACAGGGTGCGCCCGGCCATGGTCGCCTTGAAGTCGACCCCGGGGGTGCGCAGCCAGCCCGACCAGTAGTCGAGGTAGCGCTTGACGTGGGCGGACACCGAGTACCAGTACAGCGGCGAGGCGATCACGACGTCCGTCGCCGCGAGCGTCGCGTCGAGCAGCAGCGCCACGTTGCCCTGCGTCGGGCGCACATGGTCGCTGTCGTGACGCAGGTCCTCGAAGTCGGGCAGCGGATGCGTGGCCAGGTCGATCCACTGCTGCTCGACACCCTCGGGCAGCTGCTCGGCGGCCCTGCGGGCCAACAGCTCGGTATTGCCGTCGGGGCGGCTGCTGCCGAGGACGAACAGGAAGCGGCGGGTCATGAGTCCCCCAAACAGTCGGCCCGGCGGCACCGGGCCATATGGTCGGCGTACGACAATTAATCGCACGTGCATTATATGCGCACGCATGCAGATGTCCAGGGTCCGATATGCCCCTCCGCGGCCCCGGCCACTGCGAGCAACAGTGACTCCTCGCCGTGCGCCGCCACCAACTGGAGCCCGACCGGACAGCCGTCCGGCCCGAACCCCGCCGGGATGCTGATCGCCGGATGCCCACTCAGGTTGAACGCCCAGGTGAGAGCCGTGGAGTACCGCTCGCTTGGGCCGAAGTGGCCATGCGGCGGGGTGGGCGCGGTCGGCGTCAGCAGCAGCCGGGCCGCGCCGAACAGGGCGGCCAGGCGAGTGTCGTTCGCGGCCCGGATCCGCCGGGCGTCAGGGGCTGGGGTGGAGCCGGCGTCCGGGTCCCGCAGGGCGAGCCATGCCGGTGCCGGATCGTCGAGACGCAGCGGATCCCGCGGCCGTTCGAGCCGTATCGCGCCCGCCTCCGCGAGTCGTACGGCAGCGGCGTGGGCGACGGCTACGACGTCGGGGTCGGGGGAGTCGAAGCCGAGGTCCGGGGACCACACTGCGGTGGGGGCGTCGTACCGGCCGACCTGCCCGTGGCCTCGACTGGCGGGCCCGTGGCCCCGGTCGACCTGCCCGCGGTCCAGGCCCACCAGCTCGGCGCCCGCATCGGAACCGGATCGTCCGTCACCGCCCGGCGCCTTGTCCCCCGACATCACCTTCCCCGACGCGACCTTCCCCGGCACGACCTCCCCCGAGACCACCTCCCAGTACGCCGCCACATCCCCCACGCACCGCGCGAGCACACCCGGTGCCATCAGCCCGGTGCGGTCGGTTGACGGCAACCGTCCGTTGCCGGCCTTCAGCCCGACGACCCCGCACCACGCCGCCGGAATCCGCACCGACCCGGCCCCGTCGCTCCCGGTCGCGAGCGGCACCAGCCCCGCCGCCACCGCCGCCGCGGACCCGGCGGAGGAGCCACCGGGTGTCCGGTCGTGCCGCCAGGGGTTGACCGTACGGCCGTGGCGTCCAAGCCCCCAGGTCTGCCAGGGAGTTCCCGGCCCCGGAACGGAAGCCGCCCCGACCGCCACGCACCCCGCCGCGAGCAGCGGCCCCGCCGTCCGCAGCCCGCGCCGCCCCTTGACCCCGATCGGCACGCCGGCCAACGGAAGCCACTCACCCGCGTCGACCCGCGCGTCCACCTCACCGGCCCGCCGAAGCGCCTCCTCGCCCCACACCTCGATGAACGCGGACAGGACGGGATCAGCCCGCTCGATCCGTTCGAGCGCCGCCGCGACGACATCGACGGCACGCAGGGTCCGCGAGCGTACGGCGGAGGCGGTCTCGGTGGCTGAGAGGCCCGAGGAGCCCGAGGTCACCGCCGAGCTCAGCGGGAGTGTCCCGTCAGGCGAGCCAGCGCCCCGGCTTTCCGTGGCGGCTGCCCGCCCAGCTCGCCGAGCCGCCAGGAGGGGACCCAAGGCACCCGGTACACGTCGATGACCGACTCGATCACCTTGACGCGCTCGGCGAGCGGCCGCGGAAGCTTCCCCGGCGCGTCCGCGACCAGGACGACGGCATCGAGATCGAGCCCGTGCGGAGCCTCCCCGCGCCGAAAGACCTCAAGGGCACCCAGAGCGGCGGCCAGCCCGGCCGCATGCGTACGGGCCACGAGCAGCACCGACCGCGGATCGGAGGGCCCCGGCCAGGCGCGACCGCAGTCATGACCGCCGTAGACCGTGGCGAGGGTGGAGACACCCGCCCCGCCGTGCACGCCGACCCAGGAGAAGCGCCGGGGTGTGACGGCGGCAGGGGAGAGGGCGGGCTCCTCGGGCAGGGCGACCGGCCCTCGTAGCCAGATCTCCGGCCCCGGTTCGGGCCGCCCCTGCCGCACCTGCACGTCTGTCCGCATGCCCGCACTCCTCCCTCGTCACGCCCTGGATCTTCGCGCCAGGCATGAGAACGCTGTGACGTGGCACAAGCTCCTGGAACGAGTCTGTGACGTCCCGGTGACGCCCGCGCCGCGCGCGGCCGGAGAGACTCGACAGTACGTGTACGACGTGTCCGATCTGTACTACCGGATGTTGACGCCGGGGAAGCGGAACGCGACGCCGGGAGGGGGCACCATGGGACCCGAACGCGTCGGCCGCGAACTCCCGACGCATGCGAGTGAGGGAAGCGATGTCTCTACTGAGCCGCGCGAAGAAGCGGGAACAGAAACGCGCCGCGGCCGCTGCGGCCCCCGTGGCCGCGCCGATCGACGTGCGCGTCCCCGCCGCCGGTCCGGGCGCGGGCGGCGCGTCGATCGGAGGCGTGCCCGTCACCGCGGCTCCCGGTGAGGAGGTCCAGCAGGCCGTCCTGACCCACCTCCAGCGCATCGCCGTCGCCAGCGGGCACCCCGTGCACGCCACGATCCACGACGAGCGCATCGGTTACGTCGTCCCGCTGCGGGTGGCGCAGGACGGATCCAGTCAGCTCACCGCCGAGCCGGTACGGACGGCTCCGCCGGCGGAGCCGGGTGTGCCGCCTGCACCGGGTGTGCCAGGTGCGCCGGGAACAGTGGCAGTGCCGGGCACGATGGGAGCCTCGGGGGACGCCGTACGGCCGCCCGCGGAACCGCCCGCGCCACCCGCTCCGCCCTTCCCGCTCCCGCCGGATCCGGCCCCGTATCAAGACATGCCCACGCGTGCCCTGCGCCCGCTGCCCGGCCCGGCGCAGGACTCCTCGTCCACGTTCCAGCTGCGCGCCTTGCCCGAGCCGGTGTCCGAGCCGGTGCAGGACGCCGTACCGGGCACGGTCGCGCCGCCGCTGGGGGAGTTCGGCCCGCCGCCGTCCATGGGCGCGAGGCCGGAGCCGACGGACGCGTCGCAGGGTGCCGTACCGCGAGCCGACGTTGCGCTGCCCGCCGTATCGCAGACGGCCGTACCGCCGACCGACCCGGCCCCCGCCCCTCTCCTCGTCTCCTCCTCCGCCCGCGACCTCGATCCGGACCCCGAACCCACCCCGCCCCGCGGCTTCGACGCCGTGGCCGAAGCCGTCCTCGGGGACGCGCCGACGACCGCGACGGCCGACGCCTCGCCCTTCGCCGGGCAGCTGGCGCAGATCAACGAGGCCGTGAAGGAGGGGCGGACGGCGGAGGCGACGGAGCTCGCGGAGCGGACCGTGGCGCAGGCGTCGGCGGTGCTGGGACTGGAGCACTCCGAGGTACTCCGAATGCGTGAACTCGCCGCGTACATCGCCTACCTGGCCGGCGACCCGGAGCGGGCCTTCGGCCTCTCCCTCGACGTGGCCCGCACCCACCACCGCACCCGGGACGCGGAGGCGGCGTACTGCAGCCTTCATGGCGCGGCCACGGCGTGGCGGGCGGTACGCGACCCGGCCCTGGGGCTGGCGATGGGCCGGGATCTGCTCGGCCTGTGGACCGAGCTCATGGCGGACGAGAGCGGCCCGGCCGCCGAGGACGTCGAGGAGCTGGAGTCGGCCCGAGCCCGCATGGACCGACTCGCCGCCCGCGCCGCCAAGTCGGCCGAACCGCCCACCGGTTGAAACGCCCGGTTGAAACACCCGGTTGAAACGACCGTCGGTCGAAACGCCCACCGGTCGAGAAGGCCGGTGGGCGGTGGGCGGTGGGTCCGGTGTCCTACTCCGACAGCTCCCACACCGCGTGGGCGACAGCGTCGCTGTTGCGGTTCAGGGCGGTGTCGTTGATGTTGGACGTCGTGTCGCAGGACGAGTGGTAGCAGCGGTCGAAGGACTGCCCCGACGTACCGCCCCACTTGGTCGCCTGCGCCGCGGTCTTCGTGCGGCTCGCTCCCGAGAACAGCCCGCCCACCGGTACGCCCGCGCTCTTGAACGGCGCGTGGTCGGAGCGGCCGTCGCCCTCGGTCTCGATCTCGGTCGCGACGCCGAGGCCGGCGTAGTAGTCCTTGAAGGTCTTCTCGATGGCGGGGTCGTCGTCGTAGACGAAGTAGCCCGCGTTCGGCGAGCCGATCATGTCGAAGTTCAGATAGCCGCTGATCTTCGCGCGGTTGGTGGCGGACAGGTTGTTGACGTAGTAGCGGGAGCCGACGAGGCCCAGCTCCTCCGCGCCCCACCAGGCGAACCGCAGATGCTTGGTGGGCTGGTACCCGGCTCGCGACACGGCGAGCGCGGTCTCCAGGACCGCCGCCGAGCCGGAGCCGTTGTCGTTGATACCGGCACCTGACGAGACGCTGTCGAGGTGCGAGCCGGCCATGACGACCTGGTTGGCGTCGCCGCCGGGCCAGTCGGCGATCAGGTTGTAGCCGGTGCGGCCGGAGGACGTGAACTGCTGGATGGCCGTCGTGTATCCGGCGGCGTCCAGCTTGGCCTTCACGTAGTCGAGGGACGCCTTGTAGCCGGGCCGGCCGTGGGCGCGGTTGCCGCCGTTGGCGGTCGCGATGGACTGGAGCTGGGTGAGGTGGGCCTTCACGTTGGCCACGGGTATGTCGGGCGCGGCGGCCGCCTCGATATCGGCCTTGGGTGCCGCGCCCGCTATGGATCCGCTGGTCAGAAGCGTGGCGGTCGCCACTGCGGCGGCCGCCGACGCGCGCCAGGAGACGGAGGGCTTCATGTGGGGGGCTCCGGATTCCTTGGGAATCACAGGGATTCCTCAGTGAATGGGGTGCCTGGATGGTCAGGGCGCGCCTGACTCTCCGTCAAGAGCGGTATCCGGACTGGGAGTTCGCATAGGGAAAACCCTGCATTCCCGCGTTCCTCACTGCACGCAGAACTCGTTGCCCTCCGGATCCGCCAGCACCGCCCACTCCCCGCCCGGCTCCTTCACGTGTCGCAGCACACTCGCTCCCAGTCCTCGCAGCCGCTCGACCTCGGCCTCGCGTTCTCCGGCCACCGCGTGCAGATCGAGATGGAGCCGGTTCTTGACGGTCTTCGCCTCCGGCACCCGCTGAAACAGCAGTCGCCGCCCCCGCCCGGTGCCGCTGTCCTTGTCATACGGATCGTCCGGATGCCGTACGGCCACCAGGTCCCGGAAGGCGAGACGTGCGTGGAACTCGACGACCTGCTCGCGCGGCAGCACGCCGAGCTCCAGGAGCCGCTCGATGAGGGCGTTGTTGTCCTCGACCTCGTAACGCAGCGCGGCGGCCCAGAAGTCGGCCTGGGACTGCGGGTCGGCGGAATCGATGACGAGCTTCCAGTGGAGGGGGGCGGGAGTGGGTACCGGTGCCTGTGTCATGCGACCACTCATATGCGGTGCGTGACCGGGCTGCAATGGGAATCGCCGGTCGCACGCTCAAGCGGCAGCACGAGTGTCAGGGGCTCGTGAGTGTCGGCGGTCCGGGTGCCGGCGGCCTTGGTGCCGACGGCTTGCGAGTGCCGGGTGACCAGAGTGCCGGCGGCTTGCGAGTGCCGGGTGACCAGAGTGCCGGCGGCTTGCGAGTGCCGGGCGACTTGAGTGCCGACGGCTTGTGATTGCCGGCGCCCGAGGGTCAGGCGTCCACCGCGGCGGACGCCGGCTTCTCCACCTTGGGCACGCTGAACCCGGCCACCCTGCTCCGCCGCGCGGTGCGCCACGCATCGGCCGTGAGCAGTGTCAACGCCAGCCACACCAGCGCGAACCCGGCCCACCGCTCGGCCGGCATCGCCTCGTGGAAGTACAGGACGCCGAGCAGGAACTGGAAGACCGGCGCCAGGTACTGGAGCAGCCCCAGCGTCGACAGCGGCACCCGTATGGCGGCAGCGCCGAAGCAGACGAGCGGCAGGGCGGTGACGACGCCGGTGGCCGCGAGGAGCACCATATGGCCTGGCCCCTGCGACGCGAACGTCGACTCCCCTTGCGTCGACAGCCACACCAGATACCCCACGGCGGGCAGGAACTGGATCGCGGTCTCCGCGGCCAGCGACTCGACGCCGCCGAGGTTGACCTTCTTCTTGACCAAGCCGTACGTGGCGAAGGAGAAGGCGAGGGTGAGGGAGATCCACGGCGGTCGGCCGTACCCGACGGTCAGCACGATCACGGCCGCGAAGCCGACACCGACCGCCGCCCACTGCACCGGCCGCAGCCGTTCCTTCAGCAGCAGGACGCCCATCGCGATGGTGACGAGCGGATTGATGAAGTAGCCGAGCGAGGCCTCCACCACATGGCCCGTGTTCACGGACCAGATGTAGACGCCCCAGTTGACGGTGATCACGGCCGCGGCGACGGTGACGAGCGCCAGCCTCCGCGGCTGCCGTATCAGCTCACCCGCCCAGGCCCAGCGCCGTACGAAGGCCAGCGCCACCGCCACGAAGACGAGGGACCAGGCCATCCGGTGGGCGAGGATCTCGACCGCCCCGGCGGGTTTCAGCAGGGGCCAGAAGAGGGGGACGAGCCCCCACATCCCGTACGCCGCGAAGCCGTTCAGCAGTCCTGTGCGCCGATCCCCCTGCGACTTCCCGCTCACGGCCCCTCCTTCGCGCGCTCACCCGGCCGCACCCGCATGGCGGCCTGCACGAAGGTAACGCCGAAAGCCCCCGCGTGTCATGCCCGTATCGCCATACGGTCATGACGCGCGGGGGCGTCCCGGGCGCGAAGGGTGTCAGCCCTTGAGTGCGGCGGCGATCGCCTCGGAGAGCGGAGTGGTCGGACGGCCGGCCAGGCGGGACAGGTCCCCGCTGTCGACGACCAGCTCGCCCTTCTCGACGGAGGTGTCCACGCCGGCGAGGATCGCGGCGAACGGCTCGGGCAGCCCGGAGCCGGTCAGGATGCCGGCGAAGGCCTCGGCGGAGACGGCGTTGTTGGCGATCTCCTTGCCGGTCTGCCGGCTCAGCTCGGCGGCGTACTCGGTGAAGTTCCAGGCGACGTCGCCACCCAGCTCGTACGTCTTGTTCTCGTGCCCCTCGCCGGTCAGTACGGCGACGGCGGCGGCCGCGTAGTCGGCGCGGGAGGCGGAGGAGACGCGACCCTCGCCGGCGGCGTGGGTGACCGCGTTGTACTCCAGGACCGGGGCGAGGTTCTCGGTGTAGTTCTCGTGGTACCAGCCGTTGCGCAGCAGCGCGTACGACAGGCCGGACTCCAGCAGGGCCTTCTCGGTGCCCCGGTGGTCGTCGGCGAGGGAGGCCGTGAGGCTGCCGGGGGCGCTGGTGTAGGCGAGCAGGGCCACGTCGGCGGCCTTGGCGGCGTTGATGACGACCTGGTGCTGGCCGACGCGCCCCTTGTCGAACTCGTTGCCGGATATGAGCAGCACCTTGTCGCCGGCCGCGAACAGTCCGTCGAACGTCTCGGGGGCGTTGTAGTCGGCGGTGGCGATCTTCACGCCGCGATCGGCGAGGTCGGCGACCTTCTCGGGGGTGCGGACGACGGCGGTGATCTGGTCGGCCGGAACCTTCTCCAGCAGCTGCTCCACGACATGGCGGCCCAGATGTCCGGTGGCTCCGGTGACGACGATGCTCATGATCAGAACTCCTTGTGGGGTTGGTCGGTGCTGTTGCTAACCCTAAGGGGTGCGCTAACTCTGTGAAAGTACCCACTTTGAAGTAAGGTACTGGCATGGCCGTAAGCGCAGTGGCGGGCGAGACGCCGAAAGCGTCGCCGAGTTCGGCGACGGGCAAGTACGACATCGGTGAGGAGATGTGCCCCTACCGACTGGTCCTGGAGCACGTCACCAGCCGCTGGGGCGTCCTCGTCCTGATCGAACTCCTGGAACGCCCCTACCGCTTCAGCGAGCTGCGCCGCGCGATCGGCCGCGTCAGCGAGAAGATGCTCACGCAGACCCTCCAGACCCTGGAACGCGACGGCCTGGTCCATCGCGACGCGAAGCCGGTGATCCCCCCGAGGGTCGACTACTCACTGACCGACCTGGGTCGCGAGGCGGCCGCACAGGTGCGCGCGCTGGCGCTGTGGACCAGCGAGCGGATGGGGGAGGTGGAGGAGGCCCGGGACGCGTACGACGCGCGCAAGGCCGACTCCCGTACCCGAAGGTGAGGGCCCGGTGCACCTGAAGGTGAGGGCCCGGCCTGTCCGCAGATGACCCGCGTATCCGCAGGTGAGGGTCCGGTGCCGCACGGCACCGGACCCTCGATCGCGTTCGAACCCGCCGGTCAGCCCACCACGGTCCAGGTGTCCCCGCCCGCCAGCAGCGCGGCCAGATCCCCCTTGCCGTGCTGCTCGATCGCGGTGTCCAGCTGGTCGGCCATCTGGGTGTCGTACACCGGACGTTCCACCGAGCGGAACACACCGATCGGGGTGTGGTGCAGGGTGTCCGGGTCGGCCAGGCGGGACAGGGCGAAGGCCGTCGTCGGGGACGCGGAGTGGGCGTCGTGGACCAGGATCTGCGACTCGTTCTCCGGGGTCACGGTGACGACCTTCAGGTCACCGGTCTGCGCGTCCCGGACGACCCCGCGCGCTCCGTCCGTGCCGAAGCGGATCGGCTGCCCGTGCTCCAGCCGGATCACCGCCTCCTCCGCCTGCTGCCTGTCCTTGAGGACCTCGAAGGCGCCGTCGTTGAAGATGTTGCAGTTCTGGTAGATCTCGATCAGCGCCGTACCCCGGTGGGCCGCCGCCTCGCGCAGCACCTGGGTGAGGTGCTTGCGGTCCGAGTCCACCGTGCGCGCCACGAAGGACGCCTCCGCGCCGATGGCGAGGGACACCGGGTTGAAGGGCGCGTCCAGCGAACCCATCGGCGTCGACTTGGTGATCTTGCCGACCTCGGAGGTGGGCGAGTACTGGCCCTTCGTCAGGCCATAGATCCGGTTGTTGAAGAGCAGGATCTTGAGGTTGACATTGCGCCGCAGGGCGTGGATCAGATGGTTGCCGCCGATCGACAGCGCGTCACCATCACCCGTCACCACCCACACGCTCAGGTCCCGCCGCGAGCTGGCCAGGCCCGTCGCGATGGCGGGGGCGCGGCCGTGGATGGAGTGCATGCCGTACGTGTTCATGTAGTACGGGAAGCGGGACGAACAGCCGATGCCCGAGACGAAGACGATGTTCTCCTTGGCCAGGCCCAGCTCTGGCATGAAGCCCTGGACCGCGGCGAGGATCGCGTAGTCACCGCAGCCGGGGCACCAGCGCACTTCCTGATCGGACTTGAAGTCCTTCATGGACTGGCGGGCCTCGGCCTTGGGGACGAGCGAGAGTGCCTCGATCGTGCCCGTGCCTTCCGTGGACGTCTCAGCCATCGATGGCCTCCTTGAGCGCCTTGGCGAGCTGTTCCGCCTTGAACGGCATGCCGTTGACCTGGTTGTACGAGTGGGCGTCCACCAGGTACTTCGCCCGGACCAGGGTGGCGAGCTGGCCGAGGTTCATCTCGGGGATCACCACCTTCTCGTAGCTTCCGAGTACCACGCCCAGGTTGCGCGGGAACGGGTTCAGATGGCGCAGATGCGCCTGTGCGATCGACTCGCCGGCGTTGCGCAGACGGCGGACCGCGGCCGTGATCGGGCCGTATGTCGATCCCCAGCCCAGCACCAGCGTCTTCGCCTCGTGCGGGTCGTCGACCACCAGGTCGGGCACCTCGATGCCGTCGATCTTGGCCTGCCGGGTGCGGACCATGAAGTCGTGGTTGGCCGGGGCGTACGAGATGTTGCCCGTGCCGTCCTCCTTCTCGATGCCGCCGATCCGGTGCTCCAGGCCCGGCGTACCCGGGATCGCCCACGGGCGGGCGAGGGTCTGCGGGTCGCGCTTGTACGGCCAGAAGACCTCGCTGCCGTCCTCCAGGGTGTGGTTCGGACCCTGCGCGAACTGCACGGTCAGATCCGGCAGCTCGTCCAGCTCCGGGATCCGCCAGGGCTCCGAGCCGTTGGCCAGATAGCCGTCCGACAGCAGCATCACCGGCGTCCGGTACGTCAGCGCGATCCGGGCCGCCTCCAGGGCCGCGTCGAAGCAGTCCGCCGGTGTGCACGGGGCGACGATCGGCACCGGTGCCTCGCCGTTGCGGCCGAACATGGCCTGCAGCAGGTCCGCCTGCTCCGTCTTGGTCGGCAGGCCCGTCGAGGGCCCGCCCCGCTGGATGTCGATCACCAGCAGCGGCAGCTCCAGCGACACGGCCAGCCCGATGGACTCCGACTTCAGCGCCACACCGGGGCCGGACGTCGTGGTCACCGCGAGCGAGCCGCCGAAGGCCGCCCCGAGCGCCGCGCCGATGCCGGCGATCTCGTCCTCGGCCTGGAAGGTCCGTACGCCGAAGTTCTTGTGCTTGCTCAGCTCGTGCAGGATGTCCGAGGCCGGGGTGATCGGATACGAGCCCAGATACAGGGGCAGGTCCGCCTGGCGGGACGCGGCGACCAGTCCGTAGGACAGGGCGAGGTTCCCGGAGATGTTGCGGTAGGTGCCGACCGGGAAGGCTGTCGTCGCCGGGGCGATCTCGTACGAGACGGCGAAGTCCTCGGTCGTCTCGCCGAAGTTCCAGCCCGCGCGGAAGGCGGCGATGTTGGCGGCCGCGATCTCCGGTTTCTTGGCGAACTTCGAGGTCAGGAACTTCTCGGTGCCCTCGGTCGGGCGGTGGTACATCCAGCTCAGCAGGCCCAGGGCGAACATGTTCTTGCTGCGCTCGGCCTCCTTGCGGGTGAGGTCGAACTCCTTCAGCGCCTCGACCGTCAGGGTCGTCAGCGGCACCGGATGGAGGCTGTACCCGTCGAGTGAGCCGTCCTCCAGCGGCGAGGAGTCATAGCCCACCTTCTGCATCGCCCGTTTGGTGAACTCGTCCGTGTTGACGATGATCTCCGCGCCGCGCGGCAGATCGCCGATGTTGGCCTTCAGGGCCGCCGGATTCATCGCGACCAGCACGTTCGGCGCGTCGCCCGGAGTGAGGATGTCGTGGTCGGCGAAGTGCAGCTGAAAGGAGGACACGCCCGGCAGGGTGCCGGCGGGGGCGCGGATCTCGGCCGGGAAGTTCGGCAACGTCGACAGGTCGTTGCCGAAGGACGCCGTTTCCGAGGTGAAGCGGTCGCCGGTGAGTTGCATACCGTCGCCCGAGTCCCCCGCGAAACGAATGATCACCCGGTCCAGCCGGCGGACGTCCTTCGTCCCTGCCGGTTTGCGCTGCTCTCCCACGACGGCTTCGTCGGCCTGCTCCGCTGGGCTACTGACCTGGCTGGTCACTGAACTGGACCTCCCTCGAGGCGGCTGTCTGGGCATGGCCTTCCCGCAAGCCTTCCCAGGATCAACCCTACGTCCGCAAAGGTCGCCCTCCCTGGGCCATTCGCATGACGGACATGGATTTGAGCTGGTTCGCCACCCGGACTTGTCATGATTTACGCGCCCCCCGGCGCTTCTTTGAAGACGCTCCCCGTTCGTTCTTTGGTTCTAGGCTCCGATCTCTCCGGACCCAGGTTTTCTGACACGGTGTCAGATCGTCAGGAGTTCAGATAGGTGAGGACCGCCAGAACACGACGGTGATCCCCGTCGCTCTGCGACAGCCCGAGCTTCAGAAAGATGTTGCTGACGTGCTTCTCGACCGCTCCGTCGCTCACCACCAGCTGCCGGGCGATCGCCGAGTTGGTCCGCCCCTCCGCCATGAGCCCCAGGACCTCCCGCTCACGCGGCGTGAGCCCCGCGAGCACGTCCTGCTTACGGCTGCGGCCCAGCAGCTGGGCGACGACCTCCGGGTCCAGGGCCGTACCCCCTCGTGCCACCCGCACGACCGCGTCCACGAACTCCCGGACCTCGGCCACCCGGTCCTTGAGCAGATAGCCGACTCCGCGGCTGGAACCGGCCAGCAGCTCCGTGGCGTACCGCTCCTCCACGTACTGCGACAGCACCAGTACCCCCAGTCCGGGGTGCGACTTGCGCAGCTGTACGGCCGCCCGTACGCCTTCGTCGGTGTGCGTCGGCGGCATTCTCACGTCCGCCACCACCACGTCCGGCAGCTCGCCCTGGCCGTCCAGTCCCGTGATGGTCTTGATCAGCGCGTCGCCGTCTCCGACCCCCGCCACGACCTCATGTCCACGGTCGGTCAACAGCCGGGTCAGCCCCTCCCTGAGCAGCACCGAGTCCTCGGCGATGACCACCCGCACCCTGTCCTCCACGATCCCCGGCCCCCCGTGCCTCGGCATTCGGCCGAGCGTGCCCCGGCCCTGTCGTCCCTCGCGACCTCAGTATCCCGCGATCGGCTCTTCCGCACCGGGCCTGTGGATAACCTGCCCGCGGCAGTTCGGATCGCATGGGTGTGCGAAGGGGGTGAATCCGGGGGCGCGTGCTCACGAAATGCTCAGGGACTGCGTGTGAACACACGCAGGGCTCGGGAATGCCGGCGAAACAGAGGCAGGGCTCAGGGAGCACGGGCGAACAGACGGGAGTGCGGCCCCGGGCAGACCGGAGCCGGATTCCCATCTCAGTGATTCGAAATCTCAGTGCCTGAATCGCAGTGGCCCGGAGCTCAGTGGCCCGGAGCTCAGTGGCGCGAAGCTCAGGGAGCCGACTCCCAGGGGCCGAACGGCACACCCGAACTACACGGTCCGCCAGGGCAGCTCCGCCGTCACCCGGGTGGGCCCGCCGACCGGCGAATCGACCACCAGAATCCCGTCCACCGCGTCCAACCGCTCGGCCAGCCCCGCCAGCCCCGAGCCACCGGAGGTGCCTGCGCCACCGATCCCGTTGTCCACGACCTGCAACATCAGCCGGTTCTCCACCCGCCACACGTCGACGGCCGCCCAGGTGGCCCGTGCGTGCTTGCTGATGTTCTGGAGCAGCTCCGAGACCGTGAAGTAGGCGATCCCCTCGATCGCCGGCACCGGCCGCTCCTCCAGATCCACCTGGACCTCCACCGGCACCGTGCACCGCGAGGCCACCGCCGACAGGGCCGCGTCCAGACCGCGGTCGGTCAGGACCGCCGGATGGATACCGCGCGCCAGGTCCCGCAGCTCCTGCAGCGCCGTCTTTACCTCGCCGTGCGCCTCGTCGACCATCCGCGCCGCCGCCTGCGGGTCCTCCGTCAGCTTCTCCTTCGCGAGGCCGAGATCCATGGCCAGTGCCACCAGACGGGCCTGGGCACCGTCGTGCAGGTCGCGTTCGATGCGTCGCAGGTCGGCGGCGGCCGTATCGACGACGACACCGCGGTCCGACTCCAGTTCCACCACGCGCGTGGCGAGCCGCGACGGCCCGAGCAGGCCGTGCACCATCAGCCGGTCCACCATCGTCAGCGCCCGCAGGATCCACGGCGTGGCCAGCGTGAACAGCAGTCCGACCAGCGCGGTGACCGTGATCTCGAAGGGGTTGTCGAGATAGATGTGGTGGGTCTCGTCGCCGTACAGCTGAAGGCCGTCCTGGCCGGCCCACACCGGGAACACCCAGAACCACAGCGGATACGTCAGCAGGGCCCAGCCGTACGCCCAGACGTTCACGGCGACGACGAAGGAGAAGACCGCCCACGGGAAGTGCAGCACCGCGTACAGCGCGCTCCGCCACGATGTCCCGCTCTTCAGTACGGCGCCGATCCACGCCATGAAGCCGCGCCGGCGCATCCGCAGCGGCTCCGGGTCGGCCACCTCCAGCCCCAGCAACGCACGCGCGCGTGCCCGCTCCAGCGCCCCGAAGCCCCGGCAGCCGGCGAGTCCCGCCGCCAGCACCGGGATGCCGAGGAACGTCACCAGCAGGCCCGCGCCCAGCGACACCATGGTGATGGCGTACACGAACAGCAGGATGCTGATCGGCAGGCTCAGCAGCACATAACCGAACTCGCGCCAGCTGCGTGCCTCGAACGGCGCCCGCAGCCCGGCCGGCAGCCGGTGCCGTCGCTCGCCGCCGTGCTCGGGGAGGCCGCGCTCGGGGTGACCGAGCCCGTGCCCGTAGCCCTGTCCGTACTCCGTGGCCATCGGCGTCGTCCGTTCTCCTCGTCCCGTCAGCCCCGCTGCCGGGGCTGTGCCGTCGTACCTCCACCCTGCTCGACCGCAGGTCCGCGGACCATGGAGGCCGTCGGCGTCTCGAACGGGGGGTTTTCCCTACCCCGGCCCGGTGCCTAGCCCCGCCCTTACCCCTGGCCGGGGACGCGGTCCCGCCACGGCAGTTCCGCCGTCACGGTCGTCGGACCGCCCTGCGGTGACTCGATGACGAAGAGGCCGTCCACGGCGTCCAGCCGGTCGGCGAGCCCGCGCATGCCGGTGCCGCCGTCGAGTCGCGCGCCGCCACGGCCGTCGTCCCACACCTGGATGAGCAGCCGGTCGTCCGACCGCCACACCTCGACCGATGCCGACTTCGCCGCGCTGTGCTTGCTGACGTTCTGGAGCAGCTCCGAAACGGTGAAGTAGGCGATTCCCTCGATGGCCGCCGCCGGTCTGGACAGCAGGTCGACGGTCACCTTCACCGGCACGGTGCAGCGCGAGGCCACCGCCGACAGAGCGGCGTCCAGACCGCGGTCGGTCAGGACCGCCGGATGGATACCGCGCGCCAGGTCCCGCAGCTCCTGCAGCGCCAGCTTCACCTCGCCGTGCGCCTCCGAGACCATCGCCGCCGCCGATTCGGGATCCTCCAGCAGCTTCTCCTTGGCCAGGCCCAGCCCCATGGCCAGGTTGACCAGGCGGGCCTGCGCGCCGTCGTGCAGGTCGCGCTCGATCCGGCGCAGGTCGGCCGCGGCCGTGTCCACGACGACACCCCGGTCCGACTCCAGCTCGGCGATACGGCGCTCCAGCTCGTCGGAGGGCGACAGCAGGCCGCGCACCATCGCCCGGTCCGCGTTCGACAGGCCCCGCGCGATGAACGGCAGCACCGGCCACAGCACGAACAGTGAGGTCAACGTGATGGTGAAGGTGAGGACGCCCCAGGGCAGCCGGATGAAGTCGTACAGGATCGTGCGCCAGCCGACGGGATCCTTCAGCGCCAGCCACAGCTGCGGGAAGAAGCCGTCCTTGCCGCCGCGCAACGGCATCGGACTCGACTCGTCCACCCGCACCCCGAGCAGCGCACGCGCGCGTGCCCGCTCCAGCTTGCCCAGCTGCCGCGCGCCCATCAGCCCGGCCGCGAGCAGCGGAAACCCGATCACCGTCAGGGTCAGGAAGGCGCCGGTGGACAGCACCACCACGACGTAGGTGAAGCCGAGCAGCGACAACGGAAGGTTCGCCAGGAGATGCGCGATCTCCTTCCAGGTGTGCCGGTCGTAGGCGAAACGGGCGGGCGGCAGCGGCGGCTGGTCGCCGTCGGACCGCCCGGAGGCGTCCCGCGAAGTGGTGGGGCGTTCGGTCATATGGGCTAGCGTGCCGCGCGGTGCGCCGCGGCGCCATGAGGCGGGCCGCCTCCGTCTACGGGGGAAATCCCCACCCCCGACGGCCCAGGGCACAGCACTGTCATATCTCGACGGGATCTCAACGCGTGACGGGCTGCTTACGGTCTCTTTAGCAGGGCCTAGACTCCCGTGCGTACAGATCGTCGAACAGCGGTGTTCACCGGAAGCAGCAGTGTTCACACGAGCACCGGTCGCAGGACACTGGTCCTGAGGCATCGGTTACGAGGTCAGGGAGCGAGGGGCGGACGTGTCGGAACAGACCGTCGTCGTGGCGGCGGACTACTTCCAGTCCTACTCGGTCGTCGGACTGCTGGCCGTCGTCGGCGTGCTGTTCGTCGCAGTCGCCTTCGGGGCGGGCCGCCTGCTGCGTCCCGTGGTCCCCACGCCCGAGAAGCTCCTGACGTACGAGTGCGGTGTCGACCCCGTCGGCGAGGGCTGGGCCCACACCCAGGTCCGCTACTACGTCTACGCCTTCCTCTACGTGATCTTCGCCATCGACTCGATCTTCCTGTTCCCCTGGGCCACGGTCTTCGCCGACCCGGGCTACGGCGCGACCACGCTCGTCGAGATGTTCGTCTTCCTCGGCTTCCTGGCCGTGGGCCTGCTCTACGCATACAAGAAGGGCGTCCTGGCATGGACGTGACGCCAGACACCGACCCGCAGCCCGTTCTGCTGCCGGAGCCGAAGCGGCTGGGCGCGCTGGCCCGGCTGGCCCCGGAGCCGATGAAGGTGATCCTCAACTGGGGCCGCCGGTACTCCCTCTGGGTCTTCAACTTCGGCCTCGCCTGCTGCGCGATCGAGTTCATCGCCGCGTCGATGGCCCGCCACGACTTCATCCGCCTCGGCGTGATCCCGTTCGCGCCCGGCCCGCGCCAGGCCGACCTGATGGTCGTCTCCGGCACGGTCACGGACAAGATGGCTCCGGCCGTGAAGCGCCTGTACGAACAGATGCCCGAGCCGAAGTACGTCATCTCCTTCGGGGCCTGCTCGAACTGCGGCGGCCCGTACTGGGACTCCTACTCCGTCACCAAGGGCGTCGACCAGATCATCCCGGTCGACGTGTACGTCCCCGGCTGCCCGCCCCGCCCCGAGGCGCTGCTCCAGGGGATCCTGAAGCTCCAGGAGAAGATCGCCCGGGAGTCGCTGGGGGAGCGGTACGGCGCCACGACGGCCCGGCCGTCCACGGCGGCGCTACAGAGCGGGCTGGTCAGGGCTCCGGAGGCGCCGGGTTCCGGCGGCACCGGCGCGGGGGAGGCCGACCGATGACGACGATCGGCTGGCTGCCGGCCCCCGTCGAGGACCTCTTCGGCCCAGAGGCCACGGCCGAGGAGTCGTACGAGGTCCTGACGGTCGACGTACCCCCGGCGTCCTGGCTCGCGGCCCTGGAGGCGGCCCGCGACGAACTGGGCTGCACCTACTTCGACTGGCTGAGCGCGGTCGACGAACCCGGCACGGGCTTCCGCGTCGCCGCCCACGTCGCGGCTCTGTCGCCGGTACGACGCCTGCTGGTCCGCACGACGGTCCCGCACGAGGCGCCGACGCTGCCCTCGGCGGTCGGCGTGTACGCGGGCGCCGCCTGGCACGAACGCGAGACGCACGAGATGTTCGGCGTCCTCTTCGCCGACCACCCGGGCCTGGACCACCTGCTCCTCCCGGACAACTTCGAGGGCCACCCCCTCCGCAAGGACTTCGTCCTGGCCGCCCGCGTCGCCAAGGCCTGGCCCGGTGCCAAGGAGCCCGGCGAGTCCGAACACGGCGGCCCGAAACGCCGCCAGATGCTGCCTCCCGGCGTCCCCGACCCGAACGAATGGGGCCCCCTGAAGGGCCAGCTCCCCCCTGCCCCGGCCCGCCCGGCCAGGGGCGCGGGACGCGCGGCGGGAGAACGACCGGTACGGCGTGCCCGTACGGCGGCGGAGGGCTCGGCCGGCCAGGCGGAGGCTCCGGCCGAGGGCGGCGCCTCGACGGCTGGTGCGAGTGCGGCGCGGCGGGCGCGTACGGCGTCGCAAGGGTCGGTCGGCCAGCAGGACTCGGTCAGCCGGCAGGGAGCGGCTTCGGCCACAGAGGGTTCGGTCGGCCAGACGGCCGCCGCGGGAGCAGCCGAGCCCTCGACGGGGGCGGGCGCCCCTCCCGCGGGCACCGGCACGTCGGCCACACCTCGGCGTTCGCGGAGTGTCGGCGGGGGCTCGGCGAGCCAGCGGGCGCAGGCGCCGGCGGACACGACGAGCGAGGGAGCGGGTGCCGCGCCGGAGACGGCGGCGACCGCCGCTCCGTCGGCCCGGCGTGCGCGCAGCGCGAGCGAAGGCTCCGCTTCCCAGCGCCCGGCCACGGGCACCGCCCCGGCCGGGCCCCGCCGTTCACACAGCGCGTCGGACGGCTCCGCGACCCAACGGCCCGCTTCCGGCGCGACCACGCCGGACGTGGCTTCGTCCGACGCACCTGAGTCCGGCACACCCGCCTCGGACACGGTCGGGTCAGGTGGGGCCATGCCCGACGCGGCCAGGCCCGACGCGGCCAGGCCCGACGCGGCCAGGCCCGACGAGGCTGCGTCAGATGCGGCTGCGTCACATGCGGCTCCGACATCTCCCACAGCCCCTCGGAGCCCGGACGCCCCCTGGCACCACGCCCGCCCCGCCTTCGACGAGCCCGAGCCGAAGCCCACTTCGGCCCCCGAGCAGTCCGGCCGGCTCGACCAACCCGAGCCCGGCGAGGCCACCACCGACGAGCGCGAAGGCACCGCGGACTCCACCGGAGGCCGCGCAGACACCGCAGACCCAGCAGACCCCGCAGAGCCAGCAGGAGGCCCGCAGTGAACGACGCGCTCGACGTCACCCTGCGACTCCTGATCGTCTTTGTCGTCTTCCTCACCTTCCCCCTGCTCATCGGCCAGACCGAGCACAAGGTGATGGCCCATATGCAGGGCCGCCTCGGCCCGATGTACGCCGGCGGCTTCCACGGCTGGGCCCAGCTCGTCGCCGACGGCGTGAAGTTCGCGCAGAAGGAAGACATCGTCCCGGCGGGCGCGGACCGCCGCATCTTCCAGCTAGCCCCCGCAGTGGCCCTCCTCCCCTATCTGCTCGTCCTCCTCGCCATCCCCATCGGCCCGGGCGAGGGCGCGGTCGGCGAGGTCATCGACGCGGGCATCTTCTTCGTCCTGGCGGTCATGGGCGTGGGGGTCCTCGGCTCGCTCATGGCCGGCTGGGCCTCCGCCAACAAGTTCTCCCTCCTCGGCGGCCTGCGCACCGCCGCTCAGCTCCTCGCCTACGAACTCCCGATGCTGCTCACCGCCGCCTCCGTGGCCATGGCGGCCGGCACCGTCTCCCTCCCCGGCATCCTCGACGCCTTCGAGTGGTGGTGGCTGCCCTGGCAGATCGTCGGCGCGATCGTCTTCTTCGTCGCCGGTCTGGCCGAGCTCCAGCGCCCGCCGTTCGACATGCCCGTCGCCGACTCGGAGATCATCTTCGGCGCCTACACCGAGTACACCGGGCTCCGTTTCGCTCTCTTCCTCCTCGCCGAGTACGCCGGAATCGTCGTCCTGTGCGGTCTGACCACCGTCCTCTTCCTGGGCGGCTGGCACGGCCCCTGGGGCGCCGACGGGCTCGGCTGGGTCTGGACCCTGCTGAAAACGGCCGTCCTTGCGTTCATCGTGATCTGGCTCCGCGTCACCTACCCCCGGCTGCGCGAGGACCAGCTCCAGAAGCTCTCCTGGACCCTCCTCGTCCCGCTCTCCCTCGCCCAGATCGCCCTCACCGGCGTCGTCAAGGTGGTGATCCAGTAACCATGGCCCCCATCCCCGGCTCCGGCCTCGCCAAGGGCCTGGCCGTCACCCTCCGCACGATGACGAGGAAATCCGTCACCGCGCAGTACCCGGACACCCAGCCCGACCTCCCGCCCCGTACACGCGGTGTGATCGGCCTGTTCGAGGAGAACTGCACGGTCTGCATGCTGTGCGCCCGCGAGTGCCCCGACTGGTGCATCTACATCGACTCCCACAAGGAGACGGTCCCGGCGGCGGCCCCCGGCGGCCGTGAACGCAGCCGCAACGTCCTCGACCGCTTCGCCATCGACTTCTCCCTGTGCATGTACTGCGGTATCTGCATCGAGGTCTGTCCCTTCGACGCCCTGTTCTGGTCCCCGGAGTTCGAGTACGCCGAGACCGACATCCGCGAACTCACCCACGAGCGCGACAAGCTCCGCGAGTGGATGTGGACCGTCCCGGCCCCGCCCGCCCTCGACCCCGGCGCGGAGGAGCCCAAGGAGATCGCCGCCGCCCGCAAGAGCGCCGAGAAGCTGGCGGCCGCCCAGGCCGAGCCGAAAGAGCCGACCGAGCCGCAGGAGGGCGAGTCGTGAGCCCCACCCACGCCGCTCTGACCACGGCCGCCGACACGCACGGCTTTCTCTCCCCGACCGGCGTCGAGATCGTCTTCCTCCTCGTCGGCCTGGTCACCTTCGGCGCCGCGCTGGTCACCGTCACCACCCGGCAGCTGGTGCACGCCGCCCTGTGGCTGGTGGTCACGCTCGGCGGCCTCGCCGTCGAGTACCTCCTGCTCACCGCCGAGTTCATCGCCTGGGTGCAGGTCCTCATCTACGTCGGTTCCGTCGTCGTCCTCCTCCTGTTCGGCCTGATGCTCACCAGGGCCCCCATCGGCCGCTCCCCGGACGCCGACTCCGGCAACCGCTGGGCCGCCCTCACCGTGGCCGTCGCCTCCGCGGCGACCCTGATCTGGGTGGTCGTCGACGCCTTCCGCACGACCTGGATCGACCTCGACGGCCCCGCCGCCGGCTCCACCAGGGCCACCGGCGAGAGCCTCTTCCAGAACTGGGTCCTCCCCTTCGAGGCCCTCTCCGTCCTCCTCCTCGCCGCCCTGGTCGGCGCGATCGTCCTCTCCCGCAAGGCGAAGGAGCCCGCAGCGGACGGGTCCGGCACCGACGCCCGGGCGGGCGACCGCACCGGGCCCGGCACGCCCTCGACAACCGGCGTCCCCGCTCCGGCCGCCACCGAGCCCGGCGCCCCGAGCGAGAAGGAGCCGCGCTGATGCACCTCGCCTATCCCGCCGTACTCTCCGCCCTCCTCTTCTGCACCGGCCTGTACGGCGTCCTCGCCCGCCGCAACGCGATCCTGGTCCTGATGTCCGTCGAGTTGATGCTCAACGCCGTCAACCTCAACCTGGTCGCCTTCGACGTCTGGCTCAGCAAGGCCGCCGAGGAGACCCTGCACTCCGGCCAGGCCCTGACCCTCTTCACGATCACCATCGCCGCCGCCGAGATCGGCATCGGCCTGGCGATCGTCCTCGCCGTCCACCGCAACCGCGGGACCTCGGACATCGACAAGCTCCGCGACACCGCCGAGGGTCACGAATCCGACGGCCCCGACCGCGACGCCTCCACGGCCGCGCAGGCCGAGAAGGCTGAGGCCACCGCGTGACCACGACCACCCTCGCCGCCCTCGTCCCCCTCCTTCCGTTCCTGGGCGCCGCGGCCGGCCTGCTTCTCGGCCGCACTGCCCCCGGCTTCGTCCGCCCGTTCGCCGTCCTGCCGGTGCTCGCGTCCCTCGTGCTCGCCGCGGTCGTCGCCGTGCGCCAGGGCGGCGACCAGGCGATCAACGCCGCCACCGAGCTCACGCCCACCGGCTCGGTCCCGATCGAACTCGCCCTGCACATCGACGGCTTCGCAGCCCTCGTCGCCGTACTCGTCGGCGTCGTCGCCACCTGCGTGCAGATCTACTCGACGGGCTACCTGCGCGAGGACCCGCGCTACCCCTCGTACGCCGCGCTTGTCTCCCTGTTCACCTCCGCGATGCTGCTCGTCGTCTACTCCGGCGACCTGATGGTGCTGCTGGTCGGCTGGGAGATCATGGGCATCTGCTCGTACTTCCTGGTCGGCCACTACTGGGAAACCCCCGAGGCCCGCGCCGCCTCCATCAAGGCCTTCCTGGTCACCAAGCTCGGCGACGTCCCCTTCCTCATCGGCCTGTTCGCGCTGGCCACCGACGCCGGGTCCTTCCGCATCACGAAGATCCTCGGCACCGTCGCCAGCGGCGGCCTCGACAACCCGACCCTGGTCGCCCTGCTGCTCCTCGCGGGCGTGGCGGGCAAGTCGGCGCAGTTCCCGCTGCACACCTGGCTTCCCGACGCGATGGCGGGCCCGACGCCCGTCTCCGCGCTGATCCACGCCGCGACGATGGTCGCCGCCGGTGTCTACTTCATCGCCCGTCTCCTCCCGGTCTTCGAGGCCTCCCAAGCCGCGATGGTCGTTCTCGCCGTGATGGCCGCCGTCACGATGATCGGCTCTGGCCTCGCCGCGCTCGCCCAGGACGACATCAAGCGCGTCCTCGCCTACTCGACGATCGGCCAGCTCGGCTACATGACCGGCGCTCTCGCCGTCGCCGACCGCGGCGCCGCCGTCTTCCACCTCCTCTCGCACGGCGCCTTCAAGGCGCTGCTGTTCCTCGCGGCCGGCGTGATCATCCACGCCGCCGGCACCAACTCGCTGGCCGCCATGTCCCGCATGAGCCACCTGCGCGACCGCGTCCCCGACGCCTTCTGGACGATGACCGTGGCGCTCCTCGCGCTCGCCGCGATCCCGCCGTTCAGCGGCTTCTTCTCCAAGGAGTCCGTCCTCGGCGCCGCCGAGCACGCGGCCACCGGCCACGCCGAGCACGTCCCCGGCGCCTCCGGCTGGGTCGTCCTCGTCGCCGGTCTGCTCACGGCCCTGCTCACCGCCGCCTACGCGATGCGGCTGTGGCTGCTGGCGTTCCGCGGCCGAGGCGCCCAGGCTCCCGACCACGGCAGGCAGCCGCTGACGATGACGGTGGTGCTGTGGGTGCTCGCCGTTCCCTCCCTCGCCGTCGGCGCCTTCGCCTACCGGGTGCTGCCCGACTGGTTCGACGGCCGCGACCTCGCCCCGACCCTCACCACCTCCGTCCTCGGCACGGGAGTGGCCCTCGTCGGCGGCATCGTCACCTACGCGGCCTGGCGCCACACCACGGTCGTGGCGGCGCGCGTCCCGCTGGGTGCGGTCGCGGCCCACCCGGAAGGGGACGCCGCCCAGGTCGAGGCCGAAGCCATCGCCAGCCACGCACCCGTGTACGGGGGAGTGGCCTACGCACCCGACCCGGCCGACCCGGGCCGACTGCTGCTCGGCCCTCTGCACCGCCACGCGGCCGTCGGCTTCCACCTCGACGCCGTGTACCGGGCGCTGTTCGTCCGTCCGGTCCAGGCCGGCGCGAGTCTCGTCCGGTTCCTCGACCGCGAGGTCGTCGACACCTACGTCCGTGGTGCGGGTGCCCTACCTCGCTGGCTCGGCATCGCCGTACGGCGTGCCCAGACCGGCAATGTGCAGACCTATGTGAGCGCGCTGCTCGCCGGCACCGTCGTGCTCGCGGTCGCCGCCGTCCTCGTCGCCACGGGAGCGTGAGCAGGCGTGATCGATATCAGCGAGTCCGTGATGCAGTTCCTTCTGGCGTTCGTCGTCGTCGGCCCACTCCTCGGCGCGGCCGCCGCTCTCCTGCCCGCCCCGCCTGGGCTGAAGGGGAAGTCGCCCGAGCAGGCGGTGCTGCGGCACGGTGTGACCGTCACCGGCGCGGTCCTCATCGCCGCGATCGTCCTCGCGCTCGGCTTCGACCACGACCAGCCGTCGAAGATGCAGGCCAGCACGGACATCAGCTGGATCCCCGCACTCGACGTGCGCATCCACCTCGGCGTCGACGGCATTTCCCTCCCCCTTCTGGTCCTGACCGCGCTGCTGACCTTCCTCTGCGCGCTCTACTCCTACTTCAAGATGCCGTCGGGCCCGACCCCGAAGGCCTTCGTCGCACTGCTGCTCGTCCTGGAGTCCGGCACCCTCGCGAGCTTCGCCGTCCTCGACCTGCTCCTCTTCTTCCTCGCCTTCGAGATGGTCCTCATCCCGATGTACTTCCTCATCGCCCGCTGGGGCGGTGAGGGCCGGGCCGAGGCCGCCTGGAAGTTCATCCTCTTCACACTGCTCGGCTCCGTGGTCATGCTGCTCGGCCTGCTCCTGATCGGAATCAAGGCGGGCACATTCGACATGGTGGCACTCGCCACTGACAACGGCCGGTCGCTGACCGCATCCGTGCAGGTCATCGCCGTTTTGGCGATCGGGATCGGGCTCGCGGTCAAGACGCCGATGTGGCCGCTGCACAGCTGGCTGCCCGACGCCCACACCGCCGCGCCGACCGTCGGGTCGGTCCTGCTGGCCGGTGTGCTGCTGAAGATGGGCACGTACGGGTTCGTCCGCATCCTCCTGCCGATCGCCCCCGACGGCTTCGCCGACTTCGCGCCTTACCTCGCCGCCTTCGCCGTCGTCGGGATCATCTACGGATCCCTGGCCTGCCTCGCCCTCGCCAAACAGGGCGCGAAGGGCGACCTCAAGCGGCTCATCGCCTACTCCTCCGTCGGACACATGGGCTTCGTCCTGCTCGGCATCGCCACGATGACCCCGACAGGAGTGAACGGCGCCCTGTTCGCCAACATCGCCCACGGCCTCATCACCGGCCTCCTCTTCTTCCTGGTCGGCGCGCTGAAGGACCGCACGGGCACCACCGACCTCGACGCTCTCGCCGAGCAGACCGGCGCCGCGCTCTACGGCAAGGCACCGCGCCTCGGCGGCATGCTCGCGTTCGCCGCGGTCGCCTCCCTCGGGCTGCCGGGCCTCGCCGGGTTCTGGGGCGAGATGCTCGCACTGTTCGGCGCGTTCGAGCCCGCCCCCGGCCTCAGCCGCCCGGCCTTCCTCACCTTCATGGCGATCGGCGCCTTCGGCACCCTGCTCACGGCCGCCTACCTGCTCGTCGTGGTCCGCCGCGTCTGCATGGGCGCCGCACCACAGGACGCCCCGAAGCTCGCCGACGTCCAGACGTACGAGTTCGCGGCCTGGACCCCGCTCGTCGCCCTCACCGTCGTCGCCGGACTGTGGCCGAAGACCCTCCTCGGCCTGACCGACCCGGCAGTGCAGCAGCTCCTCGCAGGAGGCACCCGATGAGCTCCCTGGCCCAGCCCCTGGCCGAAGCGGTGGTCCAGTCCGTCGACTGGCTCGCCATCGCTCCGCCCACGGTCGCGGCGTTCGCCGGACTCGTGGCCCTCGTCGCCGACCTGTTCGTCGCGGAGCACAGGAAGGCCCTGCTCGGCTGGACGTCCGTGGCCGGCCTCGCCGCCTCGTTGCTCCTGCTCCTGCCCCTCCTCGACGGCGACCGCTCCACCTTCTGCCTGACCGGCGACGCCGGAGTCTGCAGCTACACGGCCGACCGGTTCACCCTCGTCATCCAGTTCCTGGTCCTCGGCGGCGCTCTCCTCGCGGCCCTCCTGTCGGTCACCGCCCTCAAGGACGCCAACAAGGAACTCCCCGAAGGGGAGTTCTGGTTCCTGCTGCTCTCCTCCGCCGCCGGAGCCGCCCTCCTGCCCGCCTCCCGGGACCTGGCGACCCTCATCGTCGCCCTCGAAGTGGCCTCCCTCCCGGCCTTCGCGCTGGTCGGCCTCCGCCACGGAGACCGCAAGTCCTCCGAAGCGGCCCTGAAGTTCTTCCTGTCCTCGGTCACCGCGACCGCGGTCAGCCTCATGGGCATCAGCTTCGTGTACGCCTCCACAGGCACCCTCTACCTCACCCAGATCGCCGACCGGATCCAGAACGTCGACGGACAGCTCCAGACCCTCGCCCAGACCGGAGTCGTCCTCACCCTGGTCGGCTTCGCCTTCAAGACGGCCGCCGTCCCCTTCCACTTCTGGGTGCCGGACACCTACGTGGGGGCGCCGCTGCCGGTCGCCGCCTACCTGTCGGTCGTCGGCAAGGCGGTCGGCTTCACCGGTCTGATCCTCGTCACCGTCATCGCCCTTCCGTCGTACGCCGACGTCTGGGGCCCGGCCCTCGCGGCGCTGGCCGCCCTCACCATGACTGTCGGCAACGTCGGCGCACTGCGCCAGCAGGCCACGCACGCGTACAGCGCGGTTCGCCTGCTCGCCTGGTCCTCCGTCGGCCAGGCCGGCTACCTCCTGGTACCGATCGCCGCCGCCGCGTACTCCGACGACGCCGAGCGGTCCATCGGCTCCACCGTCGCCTACGCCCTCATGTACGCCGCCGTGAACCTCGGCGCCTTCGCGGTGGCCGCGCTCGTCGGCCGTACGAAGCCCCTCAACCGGATCAGCGACTACCGCGGCCTGTACGCGCGCAACCCCTTGTCGGCCTTGATCCTGGCCTTCTTCCTGCTCTGCCTCGCCGGACTCCCGCCGGGCATCATCGGCCTCTTCGCCAAGGTCACCGTCTTCTCGGCCGCCGTCGACGCGGGCCTGGGCTGGCTGGCCGTGGTCATGGCCGTCAACGTCGTGATCGCGCTGTTCTACTACCTCCAGTGGACGGCCCTGCTGTTCCGCGCTTCCGAGGGCGAGGCCGTCAGGCACCTCGTCCCCGCGCCACTGACGGCGACGATGGCTCTCACCGCAGTCGTCGGCATCGCCCTGTCCGGAGCTCCCCAGCTGATCCTGCGCTTCGCCGACACCGGCCTGTTCTGAGCCTGACGTCTTCCGCACGCGCGCGTGGAGCACTCAACCTCCGCGCGCGGCCGCACGCCGGCGCCTTCACCCGGACGGCCCACGCCCGCCGCCGCACACACCAGGGAACCCGAGGCCCTCGCCTGGCGTTGACCAGTACAGAAGGGTCCACTGGACGTGACGCCACGGCACCAGTGGCATCGGATATCGACCAGCAAAGGGTTCCCCTGCGGCACGATTTGGAGGGCGTACCGTGCACCGCCGGCACAACGGGCTCAGGACCGCGGTCCTCCTCGGAGGACTGTCCGCAGTCATCATCGTCATCGGCAGCTTCTTCGGCCGGATGGGGCTTGTCGTCGCGGTCCTGATCGCGCTGGGCACCAACGCGTACGCGTACTGGAACAGCGACAAGCTGGCGCTGCGTGCGATGCGCGCCCGCCCGGTCAGCGAGTTCGAGGCCCCCGCTCTCTACCGCATGGTCCGAGAGCTCTCTACCCAGGCCCGCCAGCCCATGCCCCGCCTCTACATTTCCCCGACGGAGGCACCGAACGCGTTCGCGACGGGCCGCAACCCGCGCAACGCCGCCGTGTGCTGCACGGAAGGCATCCTGCGCATCCTCGACGAGCGCGAACTGCGCGGCGTCATCGGCCACGAGCTCAGCCACGTCTACAACCGCGACATCCTGATCTCGTCGGTCGCCGGCGCACTCGCCTCCGTGATCATGTTCCTGGTCAACTTCGCCTGGCTGATCCCGATCGGCCGTTCCGATGACGACGACGGCCCCGGCATCCTCGGCATGCTGCTGATCATGATCCTCGGCCCGCTCGCCGCCACGCTCATCCAGCTGGCCATCAGCCGCTCCCGGGAGTACGAGGCGGACGCGTCCGGCGCCCAGCTCACCGGCGACCCGCTCGCCCTCGCCAGCGCCCTGCGCAAGCTCGAACTCGGCACCAAGCAGCTCCCGCTGCCCCCCGAGCCCCGCATCGAGACCGCCAGCCACATGATGATCGCGAACCCCTTCCGCCCGGGGCAGGGGTTCTCCAAAATGTTCTCCACCCACCCGCCGATGGCGGACCGTATCGCCCGGCTCGAAAAGATGGCAGGCCCCCCACAGTGAAGACCATCCTCAACGTCATCTGGCTCGTCCTGAGCGGCTTCTGGCTGTTCCTCGGCTACATGCTCGCGGGCCTCCTGCTCTGCATCACCATCATCGGCATCCCCTTCGGCATCGCGGCCTTCCGCATCGGCATCTACGCCCTGTGGCCCTTCGGGTACACCACGGTCGAGCGACGCGACGCCGGAGCGCCCTCCTGCATAGGCAATGTCCTGTGGCTGGTCCTCGCCGGCTGGTGGCTGGCCATCGGCCACATCGTCACCGGCCTCGCCCTGTGCGTCACGATCATCGGCATCCCGTTCGGCATCGCCAACTTCAAGCTGATCCCGGTGTCGTTGTTCCCGTTGGGCCGCGAGATCGTGTCGACGAACCAGCCGTTCGCGTCGAGCTGGTAGGCGTCCCGATCGCTGCGAGCCGGTAGCCGAGCGGGGCAGGGCCGACAGGCGCACGTTTTCCACAGTCACGCGGTTGTCCACAGGCCGGACCGAATGTCAGTGGCGGCTTGCATGATGAACGCATGACGGAGAACGAGCAGTTGCTGACGAGGGTGGCGGACAAGGCCCGCACCATCCGCCCGTGGGGCTGGACTTCCCTCCCCGAGCCCGTGGACGCGGCCACCCTGGCCCGCGCCGAGGCCACGCTCGGCTTCCGCCTGCCCTCGCTGCTCGCCGACCTCTACCTGCGTATAGGTGACGGCGGATTCGGTCCGGAGTACGGCCTGTTGCCCCTGCTCGACAGTCCTCCGGCCGGCGAGCCCGCCGCCGTCACGCAGTACCTCGCCAACCGGGAGAACGCCCACAAGGACCCCGACTGGCCCTGGCCCGAGGGCGTCCTGCCGATATCCCACTGGGGCTGCGCGATGTACGCCTGCGTGGACTGCCGCAGCCCTCAGGCCCCGGTCCTGCTCTTCGAACCGAACGCCGACGACGCCGACCAGGCGTGGTACGTGGACGCCCCGAGCCTCACGGACTGGCTGCGCACCTGGGTCGATGGCACGGGCTGGTACGAGGAGATGAACGAGGAGTCGGAGATGGCCCCTTGGGCCGACTTCCGTATACGCACCGCTGCGGCGCGTGTGTCCTGAGCGGGCGGGAATCGGCGGCCGGTGAAGGGACCGACGATCCGGCGGAGCGGCTCAAAGGCCACTGCACGCACCCGACGGCCTTCGTATGAGCCCCGTCGGCCACTGAGCGGCCCGGTCATGCCGCACAGCCCGACGGCCGGCCCAGGCCCCCATCAACCTCGGCCCGCTCCTCCCCGCCCGCACCTCGATCCCGCAACAGCGACACACGCGTGTGCGCGGGCCTACTCACCGCCTCGGTCACCCGACCGCTCCAGCACCCACCGCCGCACGCCGTACGCCGCCACACCCACCACCAGCACACCCGCGCCCACCACCACCGAGATCTCCGGGAGCGAGAACGCGAGGACCACGCACCCGAGAAGTCCCACCACCGGAACGAACCTCGAAGGCGCCGCCGAGTCGAGAGTCCAGGCCGACGCATTGGCCACCGCGTAGTACGCCAGCACACCGAAGGAGGAGAACCCGATAGCGCCCCGCACGTCCACCGTGGCCGCCAGGACCGCGACCACGACGCCCACGGCCAGTTCGGCCCGGTGCGGCACCTGGAAACGCGGATGTACGACGGCCAGGGCGCCGGGCAGATACCGGTCGCGGGCCATGGCCAGCGTCGTCCGTGAGACGCCCAGGATCAGGGCGAGCAGCGAGCCCAGCGCCGCGACAGCCGCGCCCACCCGCACCACCGGTACCAGCCCAGGCACCCCCGCCGCCCGCACCGCGTCGGCCAATGGCGCATCCGCCTGCCCGAGCCCCTCCGACCCCAGTACGGAAAGGACAGCCACCGCGACCGACACGTACACCGCCAGCGCGATGCCAAGGGCCAGGGGAATCGCCCGGGGAACGGTGCGCGCCGGGTCCCGGACCTCCTCACCGAGGGTCGCGATCCGCGCGTACCCGGCGAAGGCGAAGAACAACAGCCCAGCGGCCTGAAGCACACCGTCCACCCCGCCCGAGGCCCCCACGTCCAGGCGCCCGGCATCGGACTGCCCGGACCCCAGACTCACGACCACCACACAAGCGAGGACAGCCAGGACCACCGCCACGATCGCCCGTGTCACCCAGGCGGACTTCTGCACGCCGCCGTAGTTCACCGCGGTCAGCGCCACCACTGCCGCGACCGCCACCGCGTGCGCCTGCCCCGGCCAGACGTATACGCCCACGGTGAGTGCCATCGCCGCACAGGAGGCCGTCTTACCGACCACGAACGACCAGCCCGCGAGATATCCCCAGAACTCCCCGAGCCGCTCGCGCCCGTACACATACGTGCCGCCCGACGCCGGATACAGGGCGGCCAGTCGCGCCGACGACGTGGCGTTGCAGTAGGCGACCACGGCCGCGATCGCGAGTCCGACCAGCAGCCCGGATCCGGCCGCGCGGGCGGCGGGTCCCAGGGCGGCGAAGATCCCGGCTCCGACCATCGAGCCGAGCCCGATGACCACGGCGTCGCCGACACCGAGGGTGCGCCGCAGCTCGGAGGGGGTGGAGCCGGACCGTCTCATGGCCGGAACCCTACTGATCGCTGCAACCGAGAGGTGCCGTCGTGACGTCCTGTTCATCAACAGAGCACGAACAAGCGCGCCCGAGATCACAGTGCCGGGAAAGTGCAGGCACAGCGCGGAGGGGCAGGTTCAGGGCATGACGATCATCAGCTGGATCATTCTGGGGCTGTTGGCCGGAGCCATCGCCAAGTTCCTGCTGCCGGGCCGTGACCCGGGCGGCTTCATCGGCACGACGCTCATCGGCATCTCGGGCGCGTTCATCGGCGGCTGGATCTCGGCCCGCTGGCTGGACCACCCGATCACCAAGGACTTCTACGACGGCACCACCTGGGCCGCCGCGATCGGCGGCTCCCTGGTGCTCCTGATCGCCTACCGCCTCTTGTTCGGCCACTCCCGCAACTGAGTCGGGCGAGCACACCCCGGACCGCAGCCAGCAGGCGAGAAGGGTGGGCATCCTGGGGTGTCCACCCTTTCTCGTGAAGCATCGGGCCGAAGCCGCTGCCAGTGCCGAAGCCGGGGTCGGATCAGCTGCTCACCGGTAGTTCACGAACTGCAGCGCGAATTCGAAGTCCTCGCCCTTCAGCAGGGTGATCACGGCCTGGAGGTCGTCCCGGCTCTTGGAGCTGACCCGCAGTTCGTCGCCCTGCACCTGGGCCTTCACGCCCTTCGGGCCCTCGTCGCGAATGATCTTCGCCACCTTTTTCGCGTTCTCCTGGGAGATGCCCTCCTCGATCGACGCGAAGATCTTGTATTCCTTGCCCGAGAGCTGGGGCTCGCCCGCGTCCAGGGCCTTCAGCGAGATCCCGCGCTTGATCAGCTTGGACTGGAAGACGTCGAGGACAGCCTTCACCCGGTCCTCGGAGTTCGCCTCCATCAGGATCTTCTCGCCGGACCACGAGATCGAGGCACCCACGCCCTTGAAGTCGTAGCGCTGCGAGATCTCCTTGGCGGCCTGGTTGAGGGCGTTGTCGACCTCCTGCCGCTCGACCTTCGAGACGATGTCGAAACTGGAGTCGGCCATGTCCTGTGGCTCCTTGTATCGGGGTGCGTATGGGTGCGTGTCGGCGGGCGTGGGGGTGGCCGCCGAGCCCGGGGCGGAACCCGGACCGCATCCGGACAAGCCTAGCCACCCCTCGTCCCCCGGGCGGCGATCAATCGGGTGGCGAAGCACCCCTCCACATCGGGTATTGTTTACGTCGTTGCCACGGAGCGCCGCCAAAAGGCGGTTCGAGCGGCAGCAAACCCCGGCGGTGTGCCCGAGCGGCCAAAGGGAGCAGACTGTAAATCTGCCGGCTCAGCCTTCCCAGGTTCGAATCCTGGCGCCGCCACATTGTGGAAACCCCTCCGCTCTACGGAAACGTAGAGCGGAGGGGTTTTCGCGTTCCGGAGCCAGGCCCGGGCACACTGATCCCATGTCCATGCGCCGCAGAAGCTGCCCCGAGTGCCGTCGTGAGATCGCCGTCGTCGCCGGTCGGTTCGCACGGCACGATCCGCCCGGCGCGCGGGAGAGCGGGGAGCTCGTGTCCTGTCCCGGATCACGCAGACAGGCACAACTCGGGGCCGCGCAGCCCGCGTTGGACGGGTACGTCGTGCCCGACTTCCCCGGTCAGCTTCCGCTGTTCTGAACACTGTTCCGCACACCTGCTCCGCACACCTGCTCCGCGCACCCACCAAGAGCTGGACGCAGAGCCTCGTACGCCGAGTCCCGGCCTCACCCCGAGAACCCCGACGCGGCCGGGCCGCCCGAGGAACGGGCCTGCACATCCATCCGCGTCACCAGCCCGTCCCCGTCGAACCGGTACACGTGCTCGACCGTCTCCTCCGCCCACAGGTCGCCCGACGCATCGCGCATCCCGGGCCGTACGGTCGCCACCACGGCCTCGCCGTCCGTGTCCGGCCGGAGGTCCTCCAGCCGGACGAGGGGATGCCCGGCCGCGAACTGCCGCGCCCAGTACGCGCGTACCGCCTCACGACCGTGCAGCCGGACTCCGTCCAGGACGTTCTCCGAGCTCATCCTCAGTTGCCCGCCACCGACTTGACCGCCACCGACACCGGGGCCGAGCCGCTGATGAGCTCCAGCGTCAGACCGGCCGTGGCAGGGGTGTCGAGCAACTCCGCGAGTGCGGCGGCCACATCGTCGCGAGGGACCGGTCCGCGGCCGGTGTGGGCCTCCAGGCGCACCAGGCCGGTTCCGGCGTCGTTCGTCAGGATGCCGGGGCGCAGGATCGTCCAGTCCAGGCCGGCCAGTCCGCGGACGTACTCGTCGGCTCCGCCCTTCGCGCGAAGGTAGACGTCGAAGACCTCGCTGCCCTCGTGCCTCGGATCCGCCCCCATGGACGACACGACCAGGAAGCGCCGTACGCCCGCCTGGACGGCCGCGTCCGCGAACAGGACCGCCGCGCCCCTGTCCACCGTGTCCTTGCGGCTCGTCCCGCTGCTCGGGCCCGCGCCGGCCGCGAAGACGGCAGCGTCCGCGCCCTGGAGTTGTGCCGCGACTTCCTCGACCGAGGCCGACTCCAGGTCCAGCAGGATCGGTTCGGCACCGGCCTCCCGCAGGTCGTCTCCCTGTTCGGCCTTGCGGATGATCCCCGCGACCTCGTCCCCGCGTGCGGCGAGCAGCCTCTCCAGCCGCAGCGCGATCTGACCATGACCACCAGCGATGACAATGCGCATGTCTCCGACCGTACGCCCGGACGGGCGCATCCGCCGCACGACTTCAGCCACGCCTCACGTCCCGACAGACGCACGCATCACGGCCCCACAGGCGCACATGTCCCGTCCGGACGCCGGGCGCACGAGCTGTCAGCACACGCCTCGCGCGCACCAACGAGCTCCCCGCCCCACTCGCGAGCCCTGGCCGTGCCCCCTCTCAGGACAACTCCCCGCGCCCCTGCCGCGGCAAGCCCAACTCCGCCGCCACGGCCGAGTTGCAGTACTCCCGCACCGCGCTGGTCCGCGCCACCACGCGCCCCCGGTGCACCACGATGCGGCTGTACGCCAGTGACAGCGCCCCCGCCAGCCGATCCCCCCGCACCGCCAGCAACTCGGCCGGGAAGCCCGCCTCCACCCGCACCTCCGGCAGGCCCAGTGCCGCACGCGCCGACGCGCTCACGGCGTCGTACGCGTCCTCGGGGCGCAGCCCGTGGCGTGAGGCCAGCAGGTAGGCGCCCTCCAGCGGGTCTCCGCGTCCCACCGGATTCGCCACGTCCCGCAGCGCGCCGCTTCCGGCAGCGACCCGTACGCCGGCGGCGCGCAGCAGCCGTACGGGCGCCGTGCTCCGCCGCTCCGCGCCCCCGCAGCCGCCCTGCGGCAGGCACACCACCGTCACTCCGGCGGCCGCCAGCTGGTCGGCGGTGCGGGAGGCCGTCTGCGCGGGCAGACGGCCCAGGCCGCCGCAGGGCCCGAGGGCCACGCCGGGGCGCAGTCCGCCGGCCATCGCGGCAAGCCGGGCCAGTCGGGCCGGATCGGTGGCGTCGGTGTGCAGATCGACGGGGCAGCCGTGTTCGGAGGCGACCTCCAGGACGGCCTCCACGTAACCCGTCGGATCCGGGTCCAGATCCGGGCAGCCCCCGACCACCGAAGCGCCCATCTTCAGCGCGTCCCGCAGCATCGCCAGCCCGTCGGCGCCGGCCACTCCGGTCAGCAGCCGGGGCATCGCCACCGTCGTCAACTCGGTGAGCCCGCGCAGTGACCGCCGTGCCTGGAGTACGGCGGTCAGGGCACCCAGCCCCTGAACGTCGCCCACGCGCACGTGTGCCCGCAGCGCGGTCGCCCCGTGCCCGAGCTGGAGCAAGGCGGCCTCGGTGGCCCGGCGCTGGACGTCCTGGGGGTCGTACGAGATCGGTCCGCCCTCGTCGGCGGAGAGCGCGGTGTCGGCGTGGGCGTGCGGTTCGGCCGGGGCCGGCAGGAGCAGGTAGCCGTCGAGGTCCACACGCGTGCCGCACGCGCGCGTGTCCCCCGCCAGGCTTCCGGCCGTCCCGACCGCCTCGATGCGCCCGGCACCCAGCCGTACGTCCACGGTCCGGCCGTCGGTGAGCCGTGCCCCACAGAGCAGCAGTGCACCCGGGTCGGCCGGTCCGGACGAGCCCGACGAGGACGACGAGTGGGGCGGCTGGGGGTGGCTGTCGGGCATCGCGCTCCAGAGGCAAGATCACGCAGAGTGAGTCGAGCCTAGGGTGGCGATACGGCCCTGGCGCGCAGGAGCGCAATAGTCGTACCGGTGTGGTCCGCCGAACGGAGCCGCGCCCCGCGCTACCGCAGTGGCCTGCGAGGCCTCTGCGTGGTGCGCCGTTCGGCCCTCGGCGGGTGCCGCGAAACGGATTTGGGTGAACGGCGGCCGAGCGTGTAATGTCTTCATCGCTCGCCCCAATAGCTCAGTCGGTAGAGCGTCTCCATGGTAAGGAGAAGGTCTACGGTTCGATTCCGTATTGGGGCTCTGGTGTGAGAGGTTCCCGCCGTAAGGCGGGTTCCGATCGCATCACAGCGGTGTAGCTCAGTCGGTAGAGCAAGCGGCTCATAATCGCTGTGTCACCGGTTCAAGTCCGGTCACCGCTACTGACAGTAGCCGATTGCGGGGTCGGTCCTTCGATCGGCTACTCTTTCTTGCGTTAATTCAGTCCCATCCGTTCGTCAAGGAGCACTCACGTGGCTGCCACCGACGTCCGCCCGAAGATCACGCTGGCCTGCGTGGAGTGCAAGGAGCGGAACTACATCACCAAGAAGAACCGGCGTAACAACCCGGACCGTCTTGAGATGAAGAAGCACTGCCCGCGTTGCAACGCGCACACCGCGCACCGCGAGACGCGATAAATCAGGCTCGTACGCGAGGCCGCCCCCTCAGGGGGGCGGCCTCGCGTCGTTTCCGCCCCGGTTACCGGTCGGTTGGGCCGACTCAGGTGAACCAGCAGGTCAACGGCAGCAGACACCAGGAGGTGCCGAGCCATGGCGCTCGACCAGTCCTTCGTGGGGCGGACTTACCCGCCCACCGACCCCTATGAGGTGGGTCGGGAGAAGATCCGTGAATTCGCGGAGGCGGTGGGGGACGCCAACCCGGCGTACACGGACCCGGAGGCCGCCAAGGCGCTCGGTCACCCTGATGTGATCGCCCCGCCGACCTTTGTCTTCTCGATCACTTTCAAGGCCGCGGGACAGGTCGTCCAGGACCCGCAGCTCGGCCTGGACTACAGCCGCGTCGTGCACGGCGACCAGAAGTTCGCGTACACCCGCCCGGTGCGTGCCGGTGACCGGCTGACGGTCACCTCGACCATCGAAGCGGTCAAGACCATGGCGGGCAACGACATCCTGGACGTCCGCGGCGAGGTCCACGACGAGGCGGGGGAGCACGTCGTGACCGCTTGGACGAAGCTCGTGGCCCGCGGGCTGGACGCCGAAGAAGGGGAGGCGTGAGACCGATGGCGGCGAAGATTGCGTACGGTGACGTCGAGGTCGGCACCGAGCTGCCGGCCCAGGACTTTTCCGTGACCCGCGCCACACTCGTTCAGTACGCGGGTGCCTCCGGTGACTTCAACCCGATCCACTGGAACGAGAAGTTCGCCAAGGAGGTCGGGCTGCCGGACGTCATCGCGCACGGCATGTTCACCATGGCCGAGGCGATCCGTGTGGTCACCGACTGGACCGGCGACCCGTCCGCGGTCGTCGAGTACGGCGTTCGCTTCACCAAGCCCGTGGTCGTGCCCAATGACGACCAGGGCGCCACGGTCGAGGTCAGCGGCAAGGTCGCGGCCAAGCTCGACGACAACAAGGTCCGCGTGGACCTGCTCGTGAAGAGCGCCGGGCAGAAGGTGCTCGGGATGTCGCGGGCGGTCGTACAGCTGGCGTGAGCGGCACGCGCGTGCCGTGAGGTAAGGGGCGTTCTCCATGGTGGGGCGCCCCTTACGTATGTCGGTGGCGAGGCGTGGCGGCTTTCGGTGGCGCATCGAGGGCCGCACATTTCGGACGCCGTACCCCTTGACGTAGTTAGTGATTGAGTACTAACTTACTTCTCATGGTCAGGATGAGCGCAGAAGAGAGGCGCGAGAGCGTCATCCGTGCGGCGATGACCGAATTCGCCCGCGGTGGCTACCACGGCACGTCGACCGAGGCGATCGCCAAGCGGGTCGGTGTCTCGCAGCCGTATCTCTTCCGGCTCTTCCCGGGCAAGAGGGCGATCTTCCTGGCGGCGGCAGAGCGCTGCGTGGAGGACACGATCCGCATGTTCGCGGAGGCCTCCGAGGGGCTGGAGGGTGAGGAGGCCCTGCATGCCATGGGGGACGTGTACCGGAAGGTCGTCTCGGAGCAGCCCGAGCGGCTGATGATGCAGATGCACATGTACCTGGCCGTGGCGGCCGCCGAGCAGGAGGGTGACCACGAGTTCGGCGAGGTGGTGCGCGCCGGCTGGATGCGGCTGTGGGACACCGTCCATCTGCCGCTGGGGGCGGACGTCAACGAGACGACGACCTTCATGGCGTACGGAATGCTCATCAACTGCCTGGTGGCCATGGGTTTCCCTCCCCAGCATCGTGTCTGGGCCGGGATGGAGCCGTCGGGGCGGGCTGAGGAGCGGCCCTAGGGGGCGGGGGCGTGTGGTTCGCCGGGCTTTTTCATGGGTTCGAAAGTTAGTGATCAATAACTATTCAGCATGACCGTCCACAGGAATCGGAAACGCATCACCCCTGGGGGAGCGATGTCACACCAGATCGAACAGAACGCGCGAGCAACCGGCCTCGGCGGGGCCGTCTGGGCCCTCGTCATCACCAGCGTCGCCGGATTCATGGCGGCACTCGACAATCTCGTCGTCACCACCGCACTGCCCTCCATCCGCGAGGACCTGGGCGGATCGCTGCCCGACCTGGAGTGGACGGTGAGTGCGTACACACTCACCTTCGCCGTGCTGCTGATGTTCGGTGCGGCGCTCGGAGACCGCTTCGGCCGGCGCCGGCTCTTCCTCGTCGGCATCACGATCTTCACCGGCGCGTCCGCCGCAGCGGCCCTCGCGCCCGGTCTCGACTCCCTCATCGCCGCCCGCGCGGTGCAGGGTGTCGGCGCGGCGATCATGATGCCGCTGACGCTGACCCTGCTGACGGCGGCCGTGCCCGCGGCCAAGCGCGGGATGGCGTACGGCATCTGGGGCGCCGTCAACGGGCTCGCGGTCGCGTCCGGGCCGCTCATCGGCGGCAGCCTCACCGAGCACATCTCCTGGCAGTGGATCTTCTGGCTGAACGTTCCGCTGGGCCTGGCCCTGCTGCCGCTGGCCCGCCTGCGCCTGACCGAGTCGTACGGCACCGGCTCCGCGCTCGACGTCCCCGGCACCCTGCTCGCCAGCGGCGGACTGTTCGGGATCGTGTACGGCCTGGTGCGCGGGCCCGCCGACGGCTGGACCGGCCCTCTGGTTCTCACCGGCCTGTTCGCCGGAGGAGCGCTGCTCGCGGGGTTCGTCCTCTACAGCACCCGGGCCAGGAACCCGATGCTGCCGATGCGGCTCTTCCGTTCCCGGGCGTTCTCCGGGATCAACGCCGCGAGCCTGCTGATGTTCCTCGGCATGTTCGGGTCGATCTTCCTGCTCAGCCAGTACATGCAGGGCGTGCTCGGCTACTCGCCGACCGAGGCGGGGCTGCGGATGCTGCCGTGGACCGGCATGCCGATGCTCGTCGCGCCGATCGCCGGCCTCCTCTCCGACCGCATCGGCGGCCGGCCCGTCGTCGCCACCGGCCTGTTCTTCCAGGCCGCCGGTCTTGCCTACATGGCCTCCGTGGTCACGGTCGACGCCTCCTACTCCGCCCAGCTGCCGGGCCTGATCATCAGCGGCGTCGGGATGGCCCTGTTCTTCGCGCCGGCGGCCAACCTGGTCATGTCCAGCGTCCGCGTCTCGGAGCAGGGCATCGCCTCCGGCGCCAACAACGCCCTGCGTGAGGTGGGAGGGGCGCTCGGCATAGCCGTCATGGCGTCGATCTTCTCCGCGCAGGGTGGCTACGAGACCGGCCAGACCTTCGTCGACGGCCTGCGGCCCGCGCTGGTCACCGGGGCGGCGGTGGTGGCGCTCGCCGGGGTTGCGGCCCTGCTGATCCCGCGCCGAGGGCGAGGCGGCAGCGCCGCGGGTGCGACCGAGCAGGTGCCGGAGCCCGTGCTGGAGCCGGCCTCCCGCTGACCTTCCCGATGACACCCGGACCACGAGGAGCAGTCATGCCCACCCTTCCCTGGACCGTGCCGAACCCCGCGCCACACCACACCGAGGTGCACGTCTTCGCCTCACGCTTCGAGACCCGCACCTTCTGGGGAGCACTGCGCTTCCTCGCCCGTACGCCGGGTGTCTGGCGGCAGGTGAGCCGGGCGTCCGGAGCGTACGGGGCCTCCTTGAAGGCCGAGCCGTTCAAGCGGACCTTCTGGACGCTGTCCGCCTGGGAGTCGCCCGCGGCGCTCAAGACCTTCGCCCGCGAGGGCGTCCATGCCCCGACGTCGCAGGGCCTGTCCGCGCAGATGCGGGGCGCGAAGTTCGCCACGTGGCAGGCGTCGAGCGACGAACTTCCGCTCGACTGGACAGAGGCGTTCCGGCGTCTTACGTGAACGGCACGCGCGCGTGGTGCACGCATGAGCCCCGGCACTTCCCATGGGTGCCGGGGCTGTCGGTGCCGTCTCGTAGTCTTGAGCGCGTGCAGGAACTCCACGACGCCCCCCTCGCCCCCCTGACCACCTTCCGGCTGGGCGGCCCCGCCACCCGTCTGGTCACCGCCACCACCGACGCCGAGGTCATCGACGTCGTGCGGGAGGCGGACGCCGACAGGACCCCGTTGCTGCTCATCGGTGGCGGTTCGAACCTGGTCATCGGGGACAAGGGCTTCGCGGGCACCGCGCTCGTCATCGCCACGAAGGGCTTCGAGCTGGACGGCACCACGCTCGAACTGGCAGCCGGCGAGGTGTGGACCGACGCCGTCGCCCGAACCGTGGAAGCCGGCCTGGCCGGGGTCGAGTGCCTCGCCGGAATCCCCGGCTCCGCGGGCGCCACGCCGATCCAGAACGTGGGGGCGTACGGCCAGGAAGTCTCCTCGACCATCACCGAGGTGATCGCGTACGACCGCCGGGCCGGCGAGACCGTCGTCATCCCGAACGCCGACTGCGCCTTCTCCTACCGCCACAGCCGCTTCAAGGCCGACCCCGAGCGCTATGTCGTCCTGCGCGTCCGTTTCCGACTGGAGGACGCCGACGGACTCTCCGCCCCGATCAAGTACGCCGAGACGGCCCGCGCCCTCGGTGTCGAACCCGGCGACCGCGTCCCCCTGGCCGCCGCTCGCGAGACCGTGCTGAAGCTGCGGACGGGGAAGGGCATGGTTCTGGACCCCGAGGACCACGACACCTGGTCGGCAGGCTCCTTCTTCACCAATCCCATCCTCACCGACCAGCAGTTCGCGGCGTTCCACGCGCGCGTGCGCGAGCACCTCGGCGACGGTGTGGAGCCGCCCGCGTACCCGGCGGGGGAGGGGCACACCAAGACCTCCGCGGCCTGGCTCATCGACAAGGCGGGCTTCACCAAGGGATACGGCACCGGGCGCGCCCGCATCTCCACCAAGCACACCCTCGCCCTCACCAACCGCGGCGGAGCGACCACCGAGGACCTCCTGGGCCTCGCCCGGGAGGTCGTCGCAGGCGTCCGCGAAGCCTTCGGCATCACGCTGGTCAACGAGCCGGTGACGGTCGGAGTCAGCCTCTAGGCCAGGCCCAGGCCTTTCCGTAGCCGCGCCACGCCTTCAGTAGGCGACGCCCACCCCTTGCTTCACCGTCGCCGCGTCGCCGACCATCCCCAGCATCGCGTGGGCCACATCCGCCCGCCCGATGAAGCGCCCCCTGAGCGGAAACCCGCCCACGACGGCGCGGTACCCGCCGGTGAGCGGCTTGTCCTGGAGGCGCGGAGGCCGTACGACGGTCCAGTCGACGGCGCTGCGGGCCACCGCCGCCTCCATCTCCCGCAGATCGGCGTAGATGTCCTTCAGGACCGCCGACACCACGCCGCGCACGGCCCGGTCCAGGAGGCCCTCCCCCTCCGGCTCGGGCCCGACCGGCGCGGCGCTCACCACCATCAGCCGCCGCACCTCCTCGGCCTCCAGGGCGGCAAGCACCGTACGGGTCAGCCGTGCCGCGACCCCTGCGTCCCCGCGGTTACGGGCACCGAGGCCGGACAGCACGGCGTCCCGGCCGGCGACGGCGGGCCGCAGCGCACCGGGGTCCGTGAGATCCGCGCGGAACACCTCCAGCCGGCCCCTGCCGTCGGAGAGGGTGAAGCGCGCGGGGTCCCGTACGACGGCCGTGACCTCGTGGCCGGCATGCAGGGCCTGGCGGACGACTTCCTTGCCTATGCCTCCGGTGGCGCCGAAAACGGTGAGTTTCATGAGGGCTCCCGTATGCGAGACGTGGGTGGGTGAGTATTCACTCACCCCTGCCTCCACTAGAGTGAGTAAGTACTCACCCACCCGTCAAGGGCGATTGGACATCTCATGGAGAACAAGCCGACCCGGGTTCGACTCCTCGACGCCGCATACGAGTTGATGCGCACGGTCGGGCTGGCGCGGGCCACGACGAAGGAGATCGCGCGGGCGGCAGGATGTTCCGAGGCGGCGCTGTACAAGCACTTCGACAGCAAGGAAGAGCTGTTCATCAGCGTGCTCACCGAGCGGCTGCCCCCGCTCCGCCCCCTGCTCAGCAGCCTCGCCGCCGAGCCGGGGCGGCACTCGCTCACGGAGAACCTCACCGAGATCGCCCGCCAGGCGGCCCTGTTCTACGAACAGAGCTTCCCGATCGCGGCGTCCCTCTACGCCCAGACCGAGCTCAAACGGCGACACGACGACGCCGTACGGCAGAAGGGGGCGGGCCCGCACGTGCCGATCCAGGAACTCGACACCTATCTGCGGGCCGAGCAGGAACTGGGGAGGGTCAGCACGGACGCGGACACGTTCGCGGCCGCGTCCCTGCTCATGGGCGCCTGCGCGCAGCGGGCGTTCGCCTACGACGCGACGAAGGAGGCCGTACGGCCGCCGGTGGACGAGTTCGCGGCACGGCTGGCCCGCACGCTGCTCGCGGGCATCGCCGACTGACCGAGCCAGGCGCGCCGCGCGCGGGAGGCGCACCGGGCGGGCTACACGGGCTGGGCGAGCCAGTCGTCCACTCCCGCCAGCAGCTTCGCCTTCGTCTCCTCCGGCGCAGCCGAACCCCGCACGGACTGCCGGGCCAGTTCCGCCAGCTCCTCGTCCGTGAAGGCGTGGTGCCGGCGGGCGATGTCGTACTGGGCGGCCAGACGCGAGCCGAAGAGCAGGGGGTCGTCGGCGCCCAGAGCCATCGGGACGCCGGCGTCGTACAGCGTCCGCAGCGGGACGTCCTCGGGCTTCTCGTAGACGCCGAGGGCGACGTTCGACGCGGGGCACACCTCGCACGTGACGCCCTTGTCGGCGAGGCGCTTCAGCAGTCGCGGGTCCTCGGCCGCCCGCACCCCGTGGCCGATCCGGTTCGCGTCCAGGTCGTCCAGGCAGTCACGGACCGAGGACGGGCCGGTCAGCTCGCCACCGTGCGGGGCCGACAACAGGCCACCCTCACTGGCGATGTGGAAGGCGCGGTCGAAGTCGCGCGCCATCCCACGGCGTTCGTCGTTCGACAACCCGAAGCCGACCACGCCCCGGTCGGCGTACCGCACCGCCAGACGCGCCAGCGTGCGGGCGTCCAGAGGGTGCTTCATACGGTTCGCGGCGACCAGGACACGCATCCCGATCCCCGTGTCCCGCGACGCCGTCTCCACCGCGTCCAGGATGATCTCCAGCGCGGGGATCAGACCACCCAGCCGGGGTGCGTACGACGTCGGGTCGACCTGGATCTCCAGCCAGCCGGAGCCGTCGTTCAGATCCTCCTCCGCGGCCTCCCTGACCAGGCGCTGGATGTCCTCCGGCTGCCGTAGGCACGAGCGCGCCGAGTCATAAAGGCGCTGGAAGCGGAACCAGCCCCGCTCGTCCGTCGCCCGTAGCTTCGGCGGCTCCCCGCTGGTCAGCGCCTCGGTCAGCGCCTCGGGCAGACGTACGCCGTACTTGTCGGCCAGTTCCAGCAGGGTCGTAGGCCGCATCGAACCCGTGAAGTGCAGGTGCAGATGGGCCTTCGGCAGTTCAGAGACATCACGTACACGCTCCATTCCAGGATCCTGCCGTACGTGTCCGCCGTCCCGGTAGCCGTTTCCCTGTTAGTGGTCTTGCTCGCACAAACAAACGGGGCACATACCAAAGCTGGTATGTGCCCCGAGCCGATGCGGAACGTCAGTCGCGCGCCTCGGCCAGCAGCTTCTGGATGCGGCTCACGCCCTCGACGAGGTCCTCGTCACCGAGCGCGTACGACAGCCGCAGATAGCCCGGTGTGCCGAAGGCCTCACCCGGGACGACCGCGACCTCGGCCTCCTCCAGGATGAGCGCGGCCAGCTCGACCGAGTCCTGCGGGCGCTTGCCGCGGATCTCCTTGCCGATGAGGGCCTTCACCGACGGGTACGCGTAGAAGGCGCCCTCGGGCTCCGGGCAGAGCACGCCGTCGATCTCGTTGAGCATCCGGACGATCGTCTTGCGGCGGCGGTCGAAGGCCTCGCGCATCTTCGCGACCGCGTCCAGGTCACCGGAGACGGCGGCGAGCGCGGCGACCTGCGCCACGTTCGAGACATTCGACGTCGCGTGCGACTGGAGGTTGGTCGCGGCCTTCACCACGTCCTTGGGACCGATGATCCAGCCGACCCGCCAGCCCGTCATGGCGTACGTCTTGGCCACGCCGTTGACCACGATGCACTTGTCGCGCAGCTCGGGCAGAACGGCGGGCAGCGACACGGACACCGCGTCGCCGTAGACCAGGTGCTCGTAGATCTCGTCCGTCAGCACCCACAGGCCGTGCTCGACGGCCCAGCGGCCGATCGCCTCGGTCTCGGCCTCGCTGTAGACGGCGCCGGTCGGGTTGGACGGCGACACGAAGAGGACGACCTTCGTCTTCTCCGTACGGGCCGCCTCCAGCTGCTCCACGGAGACGCGGTAGCCGGTCGTCTCGTCGGCGACGACCTCGACCGGGACACCGCCCGCGAGTCGGATCGACTCCGGGTACGTCGTCCAGTACGGGGCCGGGACGATGACCTCGTCGCCCGGGTCGAGGATCGCGGCGAATGCCTCGTAGATGGCCTGCTTGCCGCCGTTGGTGATCAGGATCTGCGAGACGTCGGGCTCGTAGCCGGAGTCGCGCAGCGTCTTCGCGGCGATCGCGGCCTTCAGCTCGGGCAGACCGCCGGCCGGGGTGTAGCGGTGGAACTTCGGGTTCTTGCAGGCCTCGATGGCGGCCTCGACGATGTAGTCCGGGGTCGGGAAGTCGGGCTCACCGGCGCCGAAGCCGATCACCGGACGCCCGGCAGCCTTGAGGGCCTTGGCCTTGGCGTCCACGGCGAGGGTGGCGGACTCGGAGATCGCGCCGACTCGGGCGGAGACCCGGCGCTCGGTGGGAGGGGTTGCAGCGCTCATGGGGCCCATCGTTTCAGACAGGAAACGCGCCCGGCACGGGGGTTTCACAGACTGAACATCAGCTGGACAACTGTGCGGATCCGGGTCGCGGCCAGCGGATCTTGCGCCCGGCGACCCGTGAACTTCGGCCGATCTTTCGCCGACCAACCCTCCCACGGGCACTTTCTGTTCGACGGCGCGCCCAGGACCACGTACACTCTCACCTCGTTGGCCTTCAGCGGCCCGCAGTCACAGGGTGCACACCGTGCACTCGCTCGGATGCGGTACGTTGGGGGACACACAAAGGGTCGTAGCTCAATTGGTAGAGCACTGGTCTCCAAAACCAGCGGTTGGGGGTTCAAGTCCCTCCGGCCCTGCTACACACACCTTCGCCAGGATGTGTGCGCATGTACGTACAGCAATGCACCGCCGTGCGGCTCCAACCGGGCGCGGCACGGCCACGACCCGGAATCAGGTGAGGACGAGTGACGGACGCCGTGGGCTCCATCGACATGCCTGATGCCCAGGACGAGGCGCCGGAGTCCAAGAAGACCCGCAAGGGTGGCAAGCGCGCCAAGAAGGGCCCGCTGAAGCGACTTGCGCTCTTCTACCGCCAGATCATTTCGGAGCTCCGCAAGGTCGTCTGGCCGACGCGCAACCAGTTGACGACGTACACCACCGTGGTGATCATCTTCGTCGTCATCATGATCGGCCTGGTGACCGTGATTGACTATGGGCTCGATAACGCCGCCAAGTACGTCTTTGGCTGAGCCAAGAGCGAAGGGCGCCGTGGTTACCGGCGCCCCTTTCGCATGTTCCACCCCTATGTATCCAGGAAGAAGCAGCCACCGTGTCTGACCAGAACGTGAACGACGCCATCGAGCCACACGGGCAGGGCGTCGAGTCCGTGGAAGACGAGCTCGACATCGTCGAAGGCGCGGACGAGGACCTGGACGAGGTCGAGGCTGCCGATGCCGAGGCGGGCGAGCCCGCCGAGGAATCCGCCCTCCACGTCGAGGACGAGTCCGGCGGTGACGTCGAGGCCGTCGAGGACGAGGAAGAGGCCGCCGACGAGGAGTCGGCCGAGCCGGTCGACCCCGTCGCCGCGCTGCGCGACGAGCTCCGCATTCTGCCCGGCGAGTGGTACGTCATCCACACCTACGCCGGTTACGAGAACCGCGTGAAGACCAACCTTGAGCAGCGCGCCGTCTCGCTGAACGTCGAGGACTACATCTTCCAGGCCGAGGTGCCGCAGGAAGAGGTCGTCCAGATCAAGAACGGCGACCGCAAGACGATCAAGCAGAACAAGCTGCCGGGTTACGTCCTGGTCCGCATGGACCTGACCAACGAGTCCTGGGGCGTCGTCCGCAACACCCCCGGCGTCACCGGCTTCGTGGGCAACGCGTACGACCCGTACCCGCTGACCCTGGACGAGATCGTCAAGATGCTCGCCCCGGAGGCCGAGGAGAAGGCCGCTCGCGAGGCCGCCGAGGCCGAGGGCAAGCCTGCCCCGCAGCGCAAGGTCGAGGTCCAGGTGCTGGACTTCGAGGTCGGCGACTCGGTCACCGTCACCGACGGCCCGTTCGCCACGCTCCAGGCCACCATCAACGAGATCAACGCCGACTCCAAGAAGGTCAAGGGTCTGGTGGAGATCTTCGGGCGTGAGACGCCGGTCGAGCTGTCCTTCGACCAGATCCAGAAGAACTGAGCCAGTTGGCCGACATACGCAGCGAGGGCGCCCCGCCGGAGGAAACCGGCCCGGGGCGCCTTCGCCGTTTCCGCTGGCCCGTCCTGTTCCTGCTGCTGGCGGCGTTGGCCGCGCTCGCCCCGGCCTATGTCGGCAGCACCCAGTGGCAGCGGGTGGCGAAAGTGCAGGACGGCGTCCGGGCCGTCGGCACGTTCCACGCCGAGGGGTCCAACTGCTGGGGTCAGCGCTGCTGGGTCGAGTTCGAGGTCGACGGCAAGCGGGTCGAGGCCGATCTGCCCGCCCTCACCAGCGCCACCCCGAGCAAGGTCTCGCGGGACGGCTTGCCGATCACCATCAGATACCTGGCCTCGGACCCCACGGTGGCGGCTGAGGAGGACGGCTTCGGCTACGTCGTGGCCATCACCGCCGCGCTCTCCCTGCCCGCCCTGATCCTGCTGATCATCGGTCTCGGCACCCTCGTCGCCGTGCTGCGCGGACGGCGACCCTTCTCCCCGTGGTCCTCCTGAGCTGCCGATTTCATGTCTTGAGGCCCGAGCGGCTATCGTTGTGCGGTATGCCATCTGCCCGATGATTCATCCGAATGACGCAGGTGGTACTCAACCTCTCAGTAAGGACCCGGAGAGAGCATGCCTCCCAAGAAGAAGAAGGTCACGGGGCTCATCAAGCTCCAGATCCAGGCCGGCGCAGCCAACCCGGCCCCGCCGGTCGGCCCCGCGCTGGGTCAGCACGGCGTCAACATCATGGAGTTCTGCAAGGCCTACAACGCCGCGACCGAGTCGCAGCGCGGTTGGGTCATCCCGGTGGAGATCACGGTCTACGAGGACCGTTCCTTCACCTTCATCACCAAGACCCCGCCGGCCGCGAAGATGATCCTCAAGGCCGCTGGTGTCGAGAAGGGCTCCGGCGAGCCGCACAAGACCAAGGTCGCCAAGATCACCCAGGCGCAGGTCCGCGAGATCGCCACCACCAAGATGCCCGACCTCAACGCCAATGACCTGGACGCCGCGTCCAAGATCATCGCCGGCACCGCCCGTTCCATGGGCATCACGGTCGAGGGCTGACCTCAACCTCCCCAGCAGAAGTGAGTGGCGGGGCCTGCTCGGCCCGGACCACAACTCCTAGAAATCACAGGAGCAGTAGTGAGCAAGCGCAGCAAGACTCTCCGCGCTGCGGACGCCAAGATCGACCGGGAGAAGCTGTACGCCCCGCTCGAGGCGGTCCGTCTCGCCAAGGAGACGTCCACGAGCAAGTTCGACGGCACCGTCGAGGTCGCCTTCCGTCTGGGTGTCGACCCGCGTAAGGCCGACCAGATGGTCCGTGGCACCGTGAACCTGCCGCACGGCACCGGCAAGACCGCCCGGGTCCTGGTCTTCGCGACCGGTGACCGTGCTGCGGCCGCGGAGGCCGCGGGCGCCGACATCGTCGGCTCCGACGAACTGATCGACGAGGTCGCGAAGGGCCGCCTGGACTTCGACGCCGTCGTCGCCACCCCGGACCTCATGGGCAAGGTCGGCCGCCTCGGCCGCGTGCTCGGTCCGCGTGGTCTGATGCCGAACCCGAAGACCGGCACCGTCACCCCCGACGTGGCCAAGGCCGTCACCGACATCAAGGGCGGCAAGATCGAGTTCCGCGTCGACAAGCACTCGAACCTGCACTTCATCATCGGCAAGGCGTCGTTCGACGACAGCAAGCTGGTGGAGAACTACGGCGCCGCGCTGGAGGAGATCCTCCGTCTGAAGCCGTCCGCCGCCAAGGGTCGCTACATCAAGAAGGCCGCGATCAGCACCACGATCGGCCCCGGCATCCCCGTCGACCCGAACCGCACCCGCAACCTCCTCGTCGAGGAGGACCCGGCCGCGGTCTGAGCCACCGGCTCACCAGGCTCGAAAGCGGGCCCCACACCCTTGCCGGGTGTGGGGCCCGTCCCCGTTCTCAGGTTCGTTTGTCAGTGCCCTGGGTTAACGTGCATTCACGGGATTCGCACAGGGGGGACGAATGACGAGCACGAGGGCGCGCCGGTCGGCGTTCTGGATCGCGTTGCTGACCGCGCTGACGGCCCTGGCCGCCTGCACCTCCTCCGACGGCCCCGACGAGCCCGACCGCACCACGCCCGCCCGAGCCGTGACGGCTGCCCTGCGTGCCGTCGAGCGGTCCACCGACCGGGCTGAGTCCGCCCGCGTCAGGTCCACCACCGCCATGGGCTCGACGCTGTCCATGAAGGCCGACGGCACCCTCGCCTGGAGCGACGGCCTCACCGGCACCCTGACGATCACATACACCGGGGGCACGACGGCCGAGACGATGCGCCGCCTCGGCACCACGTCGATGGAGGCCCGCTACCTCCCGGACGCCTACTACGCGCGCATGGGCGACTCGTTCGCCGAGAAGACCGGCGGCAAGCACTGGATCAAGTACGCCTACGACGACCTGGACGACCTCGCCGGCAGCGCGGGAGCGGATCTCGCGGCCCAGATGCGCGGCACCGCTCCGCACACGTCGGTGCAGCGGCTGCTGTCCTCCACGGACGTGCGGAAGGTCGGCGAGGAGACGGTGAGCGGCGAGCGCACCACGCACTACTCCGGGACGGTGCACGGGGCCGGCGCCACCGGGCAGACCGTCGACATATGGGTCGACGACCGGGACCTGCTGGTCAAGAAGGTCGAGAAGGGCCGGACAGCCACAGGGCAGTTGACCCAGACCGCGTACTACAGCGACTACGGAGCGAAGGCCACGACCGAGAAGCCCCCGGTGCGGGACACCGCGGACCTCAAGGAGCTGCTGGAGGACTCGGCGGGTCGCTGAATTCGCGAGCCTGTTCAGGCCGCCCGGGATACGCTCCCGATCTTGCTGTGCGATGACCACGCATCAGCCATGTGTTCCTTGGGGGGAATCGATGAGGCTTGCCGTACGTGCCGTCCTGCCTGCCGCCGTGCTGCTGCTCGCCGGATGTGGAGCGGGCGCCGACGCGGAGCAGTCCGCGGGCTCGTCGGCCGCCGACGCCGTCGCGCGGGCCGCGGAGAAGAGCGAAGGCGTCACGTCCCTGCACTACCGGGTGACCGGCAGGTTTCCGGAGCGGGGACGCATAGCGGACGAGGGGACCGTCCGGACGAAGCCGATGGCGGCGCGTTTCAGAACGGCCAACCTGAGCGGTGACCAGCAGGGCAGGACCGAGCTGCGCCTGGTCGGCGGGGTGCTGTACGGCAGCGCGACCGACGACATGGTCGAGGAGATGGGCGGCCGGCACTGGATCAGCTACGGCCCGAAGGCCGAGTTCACCACGCACGGCGGCATGCGCATGGACGTCGGCGGCCTGCGCGACCAGGTGGGCCGGAACCCGGCGCGGGAAGCGGCCTTCCTGGCCGACGCCGAGGACGTGAAACGGATCGGCTCCGAGAAGGTCGGCGGCGTCGGCACCACGCGCTACACGGGCACGGCCACGATCGGCGAGCTCCGCTCCGCCCTCAAGGAGGTCAAGGACAAGGCGACCCGGGAGGGGCGCGCCAACAGCCTCGACCAGTACGAGAAGGCGGGCGTGGACGAGCTCACCCTGGACGTGTGGGTCGACCACGACGACCACGTCAAGCAGCTCCGCACCCAGGGCTTCGGACGCCATGGCGCGCTGGATCTCACCTTCACCTTCCTCGACCAGGACAAGCCGGTGACGGTCCGGGCGCCTCGCGCCGACGACACGGCGGACCTGCGCAAGCCGCTGAAGAAGAACGGGAGCTGAGGGCCGTAGGGGACGATTTGCCTGACAGCGACTGAGTCCCGTACGCTCCTACAGAAGCCAAAGACCGCTGGTCGTTGCCGTGCGCTTGCAAGAGGGTGCGGTGGCCGAAGGATCCGCTGAAATTGCGGGCGACCCGCGCAGGTGACTGTGGAAGAACTCCCGGAGTACGTACGTCTCGTGTGTACGCCGGTCGAGTCCGCCCCGTGCGCCTGCGCCGGGGCGTTTCGTTTTCCCCAGTCCTCCTTCGGGTCCGCGCGGTCAGAATCACCCGGAAGGAGGCCGAGGCTCATGGCGAGGCCCGACAAGGCTGCCGCAGTGGCCGAGTTGACGGAGCAGTTCCGCAACTCCAACGCTGCTGTGCTGACCGAGTACCGCGGTCTCACCGTGGCGCAGCTCAAGACGCTGCGTCGTTCGCTCGGTGAGAACGCCCAGTACGCCGTGGTGAAGAACACGCTGACCAAGATTGCGGCCAACGAGGCCGGGATCACGACGCTGGACGACCTGTTCAACGGTCCGACGGCTGTCGCCTTCGTCACCGGTGACCCGGTGGAGTCGGCGAAGGGTCTCCGTGACTTCGCCAAGGACAACCCGAATCTCGTCATCAAGGGCGGTGTCCTTGAGGGTAAGGCGCTGAGCGCCGACGAGATCAAGAAGCTTGCGGACCTCGAGTCCCGCGAGGTTCTGCTCAGCAAGCTGGCCGGTGCCTTCAAGGCGAAGCAGTCCCAGGCTGCCTCCGTCTTCCAGGCGCTGCCGTCGAAACTCGTCCGCACCGTGGACGCGCTTCGCGCCAAGCAGGCCGAGCAGGGCGGTGCCGAGTAACTCGGCTCGCACACTGGCCCCCGCAGTCCGACCGCGGAGGCCACAGCGGGCCGACGTACGCCCGCCTCACCCAGTACATCCGGCACCTGCCGATTTAGTGGAAGGACCGCCATCATGGCGAAGCTCAGCCAGGAAGACCTGCTCGCGCAGTTCGAGGAGATGACCCTCATCGAGCTCTCCGAGTTCGTGAAGGCCTTCGAGGAGAAGTTCGACGTCACCGCCGCCGCTGCCGCGCCGGTCGTCGTCGCCGGTGGTGCCGCTGGTGGCGCCGCCGCCGAGGCCGCCGAGGAGCAGGACGAGTTCGACGTCATCCTCACCGGTGCCGGCGACAAGAAGATCCAGGTCATCAAGGTCGTGCGTGAGCTGACCTCCCTGGGCCTGAAGGAGGCCAAGGACCTCGTGGACGGCGCTCCGAAGCCCGTTCTCGAGAAGGTCGCCAAGGAGGCCGCCGAGAAGGCTGCCGAGTCCCTCAAGGGCGCCGGCGCCTCCGTCGAGGTCAAGTAACACCCTTCGGTCGAGTACGACCGTCTCGCGTACTGAAAGCAGTCTCCTGAGGCTGTAACGCAGTCGCACCGAAGAGCGATCATCCATTCGGGTGGTCGCTCTTCGGCGTTCCTGGGGGCGCGGCCACGGTTACCTTGCACCCGCGATGGCGGGGGGTATGGTGATCTTCGTCGTGTCTCCGGGAGCCCCTGGGTTCGGGCGCGGGGGCCTTGACGAACCGCACGCAGCGCGCAATTCTCAGGACGCGTCGTCACAAGGATCCGAATCCGAGGCATGGATCGGCGACGAAGAGGGCAGTATCAACGTGCAATGAGGGCAGGCATGCCGAGGGCGTTGAGGACAACGAGGGTCGCGAAAAACCCGCACTGGACATCAGTGTGCCAAGTGGCTACACTGACCCTTTGCGCTGCCTGTTAGCTGTCCCCTGCCCGTCACCAGGGGCATGCCCTCGCTTGAGCACCGATGACCGGACCGTCCCTGACCTGGCCATTCTTTGGTCGGAGAAGGAAACGCCTGTCTCCGTGCCCCGGTGAGGGGCCGGTACGCGCGTAGTGAGTCCGAGCCCTCGGAAGGACCCCCTCTTGGCCGCCTCGCGCACTGCCTCGACCGCGAATACGAACAACGGCGCAAGCACCGCCCCGCTGCGCATCTCTTTTGCAAAGATCAAGGAGCCCCTCGAGGTTCCGAACCTGCTCGCGCTGCAGACCGAGAGCTTCGACTGGCTGCTCGGCAACACCGCCTGGCAGAGTCGGGTCGAGGCGGCTCTGGAGTCGGGTCAGGACGTCCCCACCAAGTCCGGTCTGGAGGAGATCTTCGAGGAGATCTCCCCGATCGAGGACTTCTCCGGGTCGATGTCGCTGACGTTCCGCGACCACCGTTTCGAGCCGCCGAAGAACAGCATCGACGAGTGCAAGGAGCGCGACTTCACGTACGCCGCCCCGCTCTTCGTGACGGCTGAGTTCACCAACAACGAGACCGGCGAGATCAAGTCCCAGACGGTCTTCATGGGCGACTTCCCGCTCATGACCCACAAGGGCACCTTCGTCATCAACGGCACCGAGCGTGTCGTCGTGTCGCAGCTCGTCCGCTCGCCCGGCGTCTACTTCGACTCCTCCATCGACAAGACGTCCGACAAGGACATCTTCTCCGCCAAGATCATCCCGTCCCGGGGTGCCTGGCTGGAGATGGAGATCGACAAGCGCGACATGGTCGGTGTCCGCATCGACCGCAAGCGCAAGCAGTCCGTGACCGTTCTGCTCAAGGCTCTCGGTTGGACGACCGAGCAGATCCTCGAGGAGTTCGGCGAGTACGAGTCCATGCGCGCCACCCTGGAGAAGGACCACACCCAGGGCCAGGACGACGCGCTGCTCGACATCTACCGCAAGCTGCGTCCGGGCGAGCCCCCCACGCGTGAGGCCGCGCAGACGCTTCTGGAGAACCTGTACTTCAACCCGAAGCGCTACGACCTCGCCAAGGTCGGCCGTTACAAGGTCAACAAGAAGCTGGGTGCGGAGGCTCCGCTCGACGCGGGCATCCTGACCGTCGAGGACGTCATCTCGACGATCAAGTACCTGGTGAAGCTGCACGCCGGCGAGACCGAGACGGCCGCGGACAACGGCCAGACGATCGTCGTCGAGACCGACGACATCGACCACTTCGGCAACCGTCGTCTGCGCAGCGTCGGCGAGCTCATCCAGAACCAGGTCCGCACGGGTCTGGCTCGTATGGAGCGCGTCGTCCGTGAGCGCATGACGACTCAGGACGTCGAGGCGATCACGCCGCAGACCCTGATCAACATCCGGCCGGTCGTCGCCTCCATCAAGGAGTTCTTCGGCACCAGCCAGCTGTCGCAGTTCATGGACCAGAACAACCCGCTGTCGGGTCTCACCCACAAGCGCCGTCTGTCGGCTCTTGGCCCGGGTGGTCTCTCCCGTGAGCGGGCCGGCTTCGAGGTCCGTGACGTGCACCCGTCTCACTACGGCCGTATGTGCCCGATCGAGACGCCCGAAGGCCCGAACATCGGTCTGATCGGTTCGCTCGCCTCCTACGGCCGCGTCAACGCGTTCGGTTTCGTGGAGACGCCGTACCGCAAGGTCGTCGACGGTCAGGTCACCGACGAGGTCGACTACCTGACGGCCGACGAAGAGGACCGCTTCGTCATCGCGCAGGCCAACGCCACGCTCAACGACGACCTGCGCTTCACCGAGAACCGCGTCCTGGTCCGCCGCCGTGGCGGCGAGGTCGACTACGTCGCCGGTGACGACGTGGACTACATGGACGTCTCGCCGCGCCAGATGGTGTCGGTCGCGACCGCCATGATCCCGTTCCTCGAGCACGACGACGCCAACCGTGCCCTCATGGGCGCGAACATGATGCGTCAGGCCGTCCCGCTCATCAAGAGCGAGTCCCCGCTCGTCGGCACCGGCATGGAGTACCGCTCCGCCGTCGACGCCGGCGACGTGGTCAAGGCCGAGAAGGCGGGTGTGGTCCAGGAGGTCTCCGCGGACTACATCACCACCGCCAACGACGACGGCACGTACATCACGTACCGCCTGGCCAAGTTCGCCCGTTCCAACCAGGGCACCTCGGTCAACCAGAAGGTCATCGTCAACGAGGGTGACCGGATCATCGAGGGCCAGGTCCTGGCCGACGGTCCGGCCACCGAGAACGGCGAGATGGCGCTGGGCAAGAACCTGCTCGTGGCGTTCATGCCGTGGGAGGGTCACAACTACGAGGACGCGATCATCCTGTCGCAGCGCCTCGTGCAGGACGACGTCCTCTCCTCGATCCACATCGAGGAGCACGAGGTCGACGCCCGTGACACCAAGCTCGGCCCGGAGGAGATCACCCGGGACATCCCGAACGTCTCCGAGGAGGTCCTCGCCGACCTCGACGAGCGCGGCATCATCCGTATCGGTGCCGAGGTCGTCGCCGGCGACATCCTCGTCGGCAAGGTCACGCCGAAGGGTGAGACCGAGCTGACGCCGGAGGAGCGCCTGCTGCGCGCGATCTTCGGTGAGAAGGCCCGTGAGGTCCGTGACACCTCGCTGAAGGTCCCGCACGGCGAGATCGGCAAGGTCATCGGCGTCCGCGTCTTCGACCGCGAGGAGGGCGACGAGCTGCCCCCCGGCGTGAACCAGCTGGTTCGCGTGTACGTGGCGCAGAAGCGCAAGATCACCGACGGTGACAAGCTCGCCGGCCGTCACGGCAACAAGGGCGTCATCTCCAAGATCCTGCCCATCGAGGACATGCCGTTCCTCGAGGACGGGACCCCCGTCGACATCATCCTCAACCCGCTGGGTGTGCCGTCCCGAATGAACCCGGGACAGGTTCTGGAGATCCACCTCGGCTGGCTCGCCAGCCGCGGCTGGGATGTCTCCGGCCTCGCGGACGACTGGGCGCAGCGCCTCCAGGCGATCGGCGCCGACTCGGTCCAGCCGGGCACCAACGTCGCGACCCCGGTCTTCGACGGTGCCCGTGAGGACGAGCTCGCGGGTCTGCTCCAGCACACCATCCCGAACCGCGACGGCGAGCGCATGGTGCAGCCGACCGGTAAGGCGAGGCTGTTCGACGGCCGCTCCGGTGAGCCGTTCCCGGACCCGATCTCCATCGGGTACATGTACATCCTCAAGCTGCACCACCTGGTCGACGACAAGCTGCACGCCCGCTCGACCGGCCCGTACAGCATGATCACCCAGCAGCCGCTGGGTGGTAAGGCCCAGTTCGGTGGCCAGCGCTTCGGTGAGATGGAGGTGTGGGCGCTGGAGGCTTACGGCGCCGCTTACGCCCTCCAGGAGCTGCTGACCATCAAGTCCGACGACGTCACCGGCCGCGTGAAGGTCTACGAGGCCATCGTCAAGGGCGAGAACATCCCCGAGCCCGGCATCCCCGAGTCCTTCAAGGTGCTCATCAAGGAGATGCAGTCGCTCTGCCTGAACGTGGAGGTGCTGTCCAGCGACGGTATGTCCATCGAAATGCGTGACACCGACGAGGACGTCTTCCGCGCGGCGGAGGAGCTCGGCATCGACCTGTCCCGGCGCGAGCCGAGCAGCGTCGAAGAGGTCTGACGGGAGTCCGGCGGGGCCCTCACCCACAGGGCCCCGCCGACCCCCAGGCCCCCGTTTCAGACCCCAAGACTTACAACCCTGAGAGGGATTGACGCATAGTGCTCGACGTCAACTTCTTCGATGAGCTCCGGATCGGTCTGGCCACCGCTGACGACATCCGTCAGTGGAGCCACGGCGAGGTCAAGAAGCCCGAGACCATCAACTACCGCACCCTCAAGCCCGAAAAGGACGGACTCTTCTGCGAGAAGATCTTCGGTCCGACCCGGGACTGGGAGTGCTACTGCGGCAAGTACAAGCGCGTTCGCTTCAAGGGCATCATCTGTGAGCGCTGCGGCGTCGAGGTGACTCGCGCCAAGGTGCGTCGTGAGCGGATGGGCCACATCGAGCTGGCCGCGCCCGTCACGCACATCTGGTACTTCAAGGGTGTCCCGTCGCGCCTCGGCTACCTGCTGGACCTGGCGCCGAAGGACCTCGAGAAGGTCATCTACTTCGCGGCGTACATGATCACGTACGTCGACGAGGAGCGCCGTACCCGCGACCTGCCCTCCCTGGAGGCGCACGTCTCCGTGGAGCGTCAGCAGGTCGAGAACCGCCGGGACGCCGACCTGGAGGCCCGCGCCAAGAAGCTCGAGACCGACCTGGCCGAGCTGGAGGCCGAGGGCGCCAAGGCCGACGTGCGCCGCAAGGTGCGCGAGGGTGCCGAGCGCGAGATGAAGCAGCTGCGTGACCGTGCGCAGCGCGAGATCGACCGTCTCGACGAGGTGTGGACCCGGTTCAAGAACCTCAAGGTCCAGGACCTCGAGGGCGACGAGCTGCTCTACCGCGAGCTGCGGGACCGCTTCGGCACGTACTTCGACGGTTCGATGGGTGCCGCGGCGCTGCAGAAGCGCCTGGAGTCCTTCGACCTCGACGAGGAGGCCGAGAAGCTCCGCGAGATCATCCGTACCGGCAAGGGCCAGAAGAAGACCCGTGCGCTCAAGCGCCTGAAGGTCGTCTCCGCGTTCCTGCAGACCAGCAACAGCCCCAAGGGCATGGTGCTCGACTGCGTGCCGGTCATCCCGCCGGACCTTCGCCCGATGGTGCAGCTGGACGGTGGCCGCTTCGCGACCTCCGACCTGAACGACCTGTACCGCCGTGTGATCAACCGGAACAACCGACTGAAGCGCCTTCTCGACCTCGGTGCGCCCGAGATCATCGTGAACAACGAGAAGCGCATGCTCCAGGAGGCCGTCGACGCGCTGTTCGACAACGGCCGCCGTGGTCGCCCGGTCACCGGTCCCGGTAACCGCCCGCTGAAGTCCCTCAGCGACATGCTGAAGGGCAAGCAGGGTCGATTCCGTCAGAACCTGCTCGGCAAGCGTGTGGACTACTCCGCGCGTTCCGTGATCGTCGTCGGTCCGCAGCTGAAGCTGCACCAGTGCGGTCTGCCCAAGGCCATGGCGCTGGAGCTCTTCAAGCCGTTCGTGATGAAGCGCCTGGTCGACCTGAACCACGCGCAGAACATCAAGAGCGCCAAGCGCATGGTGGAGCGCGGCCGCACGGTCGTGTACGACGTCCTCGAAGAGGTCATCGCCGAGCACCCGGTGCTGCTGAACCGTGCTCCCACCCTGCACCGCCTCGGCATCCAGGCCTTCGAGCCGCAGCTGGTCGAGGGCAAGGCCATCCAGATCCACCCGCTCGTCTGCACCGCGTTCAACGCGGACTTCGACGGTGACCAGATGGCCGTGCACCTGCCGCTGTCCGCGGAGGCGCAGGCCGAGGCCCGCATCCTGATGCTGTCCTCGAACAACATCCTCAAGCCCGCCGACGGCCGTCCGGTGACGATGCCGACCCAGGACATGGTCCTCGGTCTGTTCTTCCTGACGACCGACGGTGAGCTGCGCGACACCAAGGGCGAGGGCCGGTCCTTCGGCTCCACGGCCGAGGCGATCATGGCGTTCGACGCCGGTGAGCTCGCGCTGCAGTCGGCGATCGACATCCGCTTCCCGGTGGGCACCATCCCGCCGCGCGGCTGGACCCCGCCGGCGCAGGAGGAGGGCGAGCCCGAGTGGCAGCAGGGGGACACGTTCCGCCTGCGCACCACCCTGGGCCGCGCGCTCTTCAACGAGCTGCTGCCCGAGGACTACCCGTTCGTCGACTACTCGGTGGGCAAGAAGCAGCTCTCCGAGATCGTCAACGACCTGGCCGAGCGCTACCCCAAGGTCATCGTGGCGGCGACGCTCGACAACCTGAAGGCGTCCGGCTTCTTCTGGGCGACCCGTTCCGGTGTCACCGTGGCCATCTCCGACGTCGTCGTTCCCGAGGCGAAGAAGGAGATCGTCCGCGGGTACGAGGCGCAGGACGAGAAGGTCCAGAAGCAGTACGAGCGCGGTCTGATCACCAAGGAAGAGCGCACTCAGGAGCTCATCGCGATCTGGACCAAGGCGACCAACGAGGTCGCCGAGGCGATGAACGCGAACTTCCCCAAGACGAACCCCATCTTCATGATGGTTGACTCGGGTGCCCGAGGAAACATGATGCAGATGCGGCAGATCGCCGGTATGCGTGGTCTGGTGTCGAACGCGAAGAACGAGACCATCCCGCGTCCGATCAAGGCGTCCTTCCGTGAGGGCCTGTCCGTGCTGGAGTACTTCATCTCCACGCACGGTGCCCGTAAGGGTCTGGCGGACACCGCCCTGCGTACCGCCGACTCGGGTTACCTGACCCGTCGTCTGGTGGACGTCTCGCAGGACGTCATCATCCGCGAGGAGGACTGCGGCACCGAGCGCGGTCTGAAGCTGCTGATCGCCCACCGCGGTGCCGACGGCGTGCTGCGCAAGGCGGACGACGTCGAGACCAGCGTCTACGCCCGGATGCTCGCCGAGGACGTCGTCATCGACGGCAAGGTGATCGCCCCGGCCAACGTGGACCTCGGTGACGTGCTCATCGACCAGCTGGTGCACCACGGTGTCGAGCAGGTCAAGACCCGCTCGATCCTGACCTGCGAGTCCACCGTCGGCACCTGCGCCATGTGCTACGGCCGTTCGCTGGCCACCGGCAAGCTGGTCGACATCGGTGAGGCGGTCGGCATCATCGCCGCCCAGTCCATCGGTGAGCCCGGTACCCAGCTGACGATGCGTACCTTCCACACCGGTGGTGTGGCCGGTGACGACATCACCCAGGGTCTGCCGCGTGTCGTCGAGCTCTTCGAGGCCCGTACCCCGAAGGGTGTCGCCCCGATCTCCGAGGCCACCGGCCGCGTGCGGATCGAGGAGACCGAGAAGACCAAGAAGATCGTCGTCACCCCGGACGACGGCAGCGACGAGACGGCGTTCCCGATCTCGAAGCGTGCCCGACTCCTGGTCAGCGAGGGCGAGCACGTCGAGGTGGGCCAGAAGCTCACCGTGGGTGCCACCAACCCGCACGACGTGCTGCGCATCCTGGGCCAGCGTGCCGTCCAGGTCCACCTGGTCGGCGAGGTCCAGAAGGTCTACAACTCGCAGGGTGTGTCGATCCACGACAAGCACATCGAGATCATCATCCGGCAGATGCTGCGCCGTGTGACGATCATCGAGTCCGGCGACGCCGAGCTGCTGCCCGGCGAGCTGGTCGAGCGCTCGAAGTTCGAGACCGAGAACCGTCGTGTGGTCCAGGAGGGCGGTCACCCGGCCTCCGGTCGTCCGCAGCTCATGGGTATCACCAAGGCCTCGCTGGCCACGGAGTCCTGGCTGTCGGCGGCGTCCTTCCAGGAGACGACCAGGGTTCTGACGGACGCGGCGATCAACGCCAAGTCCGACTCCCTGATCGGCCTCAAGGAGAACGTCATCATCGGTAAGCTCATCCCGGCCGGTACGGGTCTGTCCCGCTACCGCAACATCCGGGTCGAGCCGACCGAGGAGGCCAAGGCCGCGATGTACTCGGCCGTCGGCTACGACGACATCGACTACTCGCCGTTCGGCACCGGCTCCGGCCAGGCCGTTCCGCTGGAGGACTACGACTACGGTCCGTACAACCAGTAAGCGGGCAGCTGCCTGACTCAGGCGCGATCGAGGGCGGTCACCTTTCGGGGTGGCCGCCCTTCGGCGTTCCGGTGGCCCGCCCGGGGATCGTCTCCGGGTTTTCTCCGGGAGGACCCCGATGCCGGGAATGCCGGTTCGGCGCATCATGGAGGGACTCCGACCAGTACGGGGGAGGTGCTTTCCATGGCGCAGCCGTCATGGCAGCCCTGGCAGTCGTGGCAGGGCGGCGACGTCCCGCAGCGGTGGCAGGGCGGCGGTGCCCCGCAGCCGTGGTCCGGGCCCGGCACCCCGGCGATGCTCGCCTCGCATGCCGACCGTGAGCGCGCCGTGGACGTGGTCCGGGCCGGCTACGCGGAAGGGCGGTTGGAGCGGCCCGAGTTCGACAAGCGGGTCACGCGGGCCTACACGGCCCGTACCGTGGGCGAACTGGCCCTGCTCGTCGCCGACCTCCCCCAGGGCCCCATGCCGCATCCGGTGCCCGTCACGCCCGTGCCGCGGACCTTTCTGGCGGTGTCGCGGCCGCAGACCAACGCGAAAGCGGTCGGCTCCGCCGTCTGCGGTGTGCTGTGCCTGGTGACCTTCGGGCTGACCGGGATCCCGGCGGTGGTGCTGGGGCACGCGGCGCGTTCCGAGATACGCCGGAGCGGGGAGGGCGGGGACGCGCTGGCCCTGACCGGTCTGGTGCTCGGGTGGCTGTCGACCGCGGGCTGGGCGGTTCTACTGACGCTGATGCTCGTGGCCGCCGCGGTGTCCGCGTAGGCGCGCCGCTGGGAGTGCCGGGACGCCAGTGCCGCGACGTCCTGTCGTCGTTCGTCTGCTGCGCCATCGTGGCTGGTCGCGCAGTTCCCCGCGCCCCTTCAGGGCGCTGCCGAACCTCCGGTGGCTTCGTCAGGACGGCGGAATCGAAGATCGAACTCGTCGAGTGGTCTTGACATCGGCCGTATGGCGATGCGGGCGAGGCCCATTTGTTTTGACCGCAGCGAATGAGGTAGGTACGCTCAGACCTTGTGCCTGGGGTGTGCCCTGGCTCTCGTGCGTGCCTTCAACCGCATAGCGAGCTGTGAGCGGCCACCGCGATCTGTGCTCTTTTCGCCTCGCGGCGGGAATCCGCCGGATTCGACACACCCGACCGCGTGGGTCGGCGACGTTCCAGGTTAGCTTCACCATTCGGCACACAGAAACCGGAGAAGTAGTGCCTACGATCCAGCAGCTGGTCCGTAAGGGCCGGCAGGACAAGGTCGAGAAGAACAAGACGCCCGCACTCGAGGGTTCCCCTCAGCGTCGTGGCGTCTGCACGCGTGTGTTCACGACCACCCCGAAGAAGCCGAACTCGGCCCTGCGTAAGGTCGCGCGTGTGCGTCTGACCAGCGGGATCGAGGTCACCGCTTACATTCCGGGTGAGGGACACAACTTGCAGGAGCACTCCATCGTGCTCGTGCGTGGCGGCCGTGTGAAGGACCTGCCCGGTGTTCGTTACAAGATCATCCGTGGTTCGCTTGACACTCAGGGTGTCAAGAACCGCAAGCAGGCCCGCAGCCGCTACGGCGCCAAGAAGGAGAAGTAGAAATGCCTCGTAAGGGCCCCGCCCCGAAGCGCCCGGTCATCATCGACCCGGTCTACGGTTCTCCTCTTGTCACGTCGCTCATCAACAAGGTGCTGCTGAACGGCAAGCGCTCCACCGCCGAGCGCATCGTGTACGGCGCCATGGAGGGCCTGCGCGAGAAGACCAGCAACGACCCGGTCATCACGCTGAAGCGCGCGCTGGAGAACATCAAGCCGACCCTCGAGGTCAAGTCCCGCCGTGTCGGTGGTGCGACGTACCAGGTTCCGATCGAGGTCAAGCCCGGTCGTGCCAACACGCTCGCGCTGCGCTGGCTGGTCGGTTACTCCCGCGCCCGTCGCGAGAAGACCATGACCGAGCGTCTCCTCAACGAGCTTCTCGACGCCTCGAACGGCCTCGGTGCGGCCGTGAAGAAGCGCGAGGACACCCACAAGATGGCCGAGTCCAACAAGGCCTTCGCGCACTACCGCTGGTAGTCGCAGACCCCATCGAGACCGAGAGAAGACTGAAGCCTTATGGCTACCACTTCACTTGACCTGGCCAAGGTCCGCAATATCGGGATCATGGCCCACATCGACGCGGGCAAGACGACCACCACCGAGCGGATCCTCTTCTACACCGGCGTCAGCTACAAGATCGGTGAGGTCCACGACGGCGCTGCCACCATGGACTGGATGGAGCAGGAGCAGGAGCGTGGCATCACGATCACCTCTGCTGCCACCACCTGTCACTGGCCGCTCGAGGACAACGACTACACGATCAACATCATCGACACCCCGGGCCACGTCGACTTCACGGTCGAGGTGGAGCGCTCGCTGCGCGTCCTCGACGGTGCCGTCACGGTGTTCGACGGTGTCGCCGGTGTCGAGCCGCAGTCCGAGACGGTGTGGCGTCAGGCCGACCGTTACGGCGTGCCCCGCATCTGCTTCGTGAACAAGCTGGACCGTACCGGCGCCGAGTTCCACCGCTGCGTGGACATGATCTCGGACCGCCTGGGCGCCCAGCCGCTCGTCATGCAGCTCCCGATCGGCGCCGAGATGGACTTCAAGGGCGTTGTGGACCTGGTCCGCATGAAGGCGCTCGTGTGGTCCGCCGAGGCCGCCAAGGGCGAGATGTACGACGTCGTCGACATCCCGGCCACGCACACCGAGGCTGCCGAGGAGTACCGCGGCAAGCTGATCGAGGGCGTCGCCGAGAACGACGAAGAGATCATGGAGCTGTACCTGGAGGGCCAGGAGCCCACCGAGGAGCAGCTGTACGCCGCGATCCGTCGCATCACCATCGCGTCCGGCAAGTCCAGCGACACCACGGTCACCCCGGTGTTCTGTGGCACCGCGTTCAAGAACAAGGGCGTCCAGCCCCTGCTCGACGCGGTCGTGCGCTACCTGCCGACCCCGCTCGACGTCGAGGCCATCGAGGGCCACGACGTGAAGGACCCCGAGGTCGTCGTCAAGCGCAAGCCGTCCGACGACGAGCCGCTGTCCGCGCTGGCGTTCAAGATCATGAGCGACCCGCACCTCGGCAAGCTCACCTTCGTCCGGGTCTACTCGGGCCGCCTGGAGTCCGGCACCGCCGTGCTGAACTCCGTCAAGGGCAAGAAGGAGCGCATCGGCAAGATCTACCGCATGCACGCGAACAAGCGTGAGGAGATCGAGTCGGTGGGCGCCGGCGACATCATCGCCGTCATGGGCCTGAAGCAGACCACCACCGGTGAGACGCTGTCCGACGACAAGAACCCGGTGATCCTGGAGTCCATGGACTTCCCGGCGCCGGTCATTCAGGTCGCCATCGAGCCCAAGTCCAAGGGCGACCAGGAGAAGCTGGGTGTCGCCATCCAGCGTCTCGCGGAGGAGGACCCCTCCTTCCAGGTCCACTCGGACGAGGAGACCGGCCAGACCATCATCGGTGGTATGGGCGAGCTGCACCTCGAGGTGCTGGTCGACCGTATGCGCCGTGAGTTCAAGGTCGAGGCCAACGTCGGCAAGCCGCAGGTCGCCTACCGCGAGACGATCCGCAAGGCCGTCGAGCGCGTCGACTACACGCACAAGAAGCAGACTGGTGGTACTGGCCAGTTCGCCAAGGTGCAGATCGCGATCGAGCCGATCGAGGGCGGCGACGCCTCGTACGAGTTCGTGAACAAGGTCACCGGTGGTCGTATCCCGAAGGAGTACATCCCTTCGGTCGACGCCGGTGCGCAGGAGGCCATGCAGTTCGGCATCCTCGCGGGCTACGAGATGACGGGCGTCCGCGTCACGCTCATCGACGGTGGCTACCACGAGGTCGACTCCTCCGAGCTCGCCTTCAAGATCGCCGGTTCGCAGGCCTTCAAGGAGGCCGCGCGCAAGGCCAGCCCTGTGCTCCTTGAGCCGATGATGGCCGTCGAGGTCACCACGCCCGAGGACTACATGGGTGAGGTCATCGGCGACATCAACTCCCGCCGTGGCCAGATCCAGGCCATGGAGGAGCGGATGGGTGCCCGGATCGTCAAGGGCCTCGTTCCCCTCTCGGAGATGTTCGGCTACGTCGGCGACCTCCGTAGCAAGACCTCGGGTCGCGCAAGCTACTCGATGCAGTTCGACTCCTACGCCGAGGTTCCGCGGAACGTCGCCGAGGAGATCATCGCGAAGGCCAAGGGCGAGTAACGCTCCGCGTTCACACGCTTTAGGCTTGACTCCGGAGCCTGGAGGGGTATTCACCCGCATTTGCGGGGGAGTGCCCCCGGGCCGAGGCTTTCCAGCAAAGATCACCTGGCGCCGATGAAGCAAGGCGTTCAGAACCACTCCACAGGAGGACCCCGTGGCGAAGGCGAAGTTCGAGCGGACTAAGCCCCACGTCAACATCGGCACCATCGGTCACATCGACCACGGTAAGACGACCCTTACGGCCGCCATTACCAAGGTGCTGCACGACGCGTACCCGGACCTGAACGAGGCCTCGGCCTTCGACCAGATCGACAAGGCTCCCGAGGAGCGCCAGCGCGGTATCACGATCTCGATCGCGCACGTCGAGTACCAGACCGAGACGCGTCACTACGCCCACGTCGACTGCCCCGGTCACGCGGACTACATCAAGAACATGATCACCGGTGCCGCGCAGATGGACGGCGCCATCCTCGTGGTCGCCGCCACCGACGGCCCGATGCCGCAGACCAAGGAGCACGTGCTCCTGGCCCGCCAGGTCGGCGTTCCGTACATCGTCGTCGCCCTGAACAAGGCCGACATGGTGGACGACGAGGAGATCCTGGAGCTCGTCGAGCTCGAGGTTCGCGAGCTGCTCTCCGAGTACGAGTTCCCGGGCGACGACCTGCCGGTCGTCAAGGTCTCGGCGCTCAAGGCCCTTGAGGGCGACAAGGAGTGGGGCAACACCGTCCTCGACCTGATGAAGGCCGTCGACGAGAACATCCCGCAGCCCGAGCGTGACGTCGACAAGCCGTTCCTGATGCCGATCGAGGACGTCTTCACGATCACCGGTCGCGGTACGGTCGTCACCGGCCGTATCGAGCGTGGTGTCCTCAAGGTCAACGAGACCGTTGACATCGTGGGCATCAAGCAGGAGAAGACCACCACCACGGTCACCGGCATCGAGATGTTCCGCAAGCTGCTCGACGAGGGCCAGGCCGGTGAGAACGTCGGTCTGCTGCTCCGTGGTATCAAGCGCGAGGACGTCGAGCGCGGCCAGGTCATCATCAAGCCCGGTTCGGTCACCCCGCACACCGAGTTCGAGGCCCAGGCCTACATCCTGTCCAAGGACGAGGGTGGCCGCCACACGCCGTTCTTCAACAACTACCGTCCGCAGTTCTACTTCCGTACGACGGACGTGACCGGCGTCGTGACCCTCCCCGAGGGCACCGAGATGGTCATGCCGGGTGACAACACCGAGATGAAGGTGGAGCTCATCCAGCCCGTCGCCATGGAAGAGGGCCTGAAGTTCGCCATCCGTGAGGGTGGCCGGACGGTCGGCGCCGGCCAGGTCACCAAGATCAACAAGTAAGCTTGTCGGTTTGACCTGGTAGCTCCAGCGCGAGCTCCTGAAGGGGCCCGTACGACTTCGGTCGTACGGGCCCCTTTGCTGTGCTGCCGTGCTTCGCGTCAGGTGTTGTTGCCGTCCGGGACGATGCAGAACGCCACGTGGCTGATGTCGGTCAGGGCAGTGCCGGGGGGGTTGAGCTGGGAGTGGAGAGTGTCGTCGGCCTCGATCTGGCCGGCCGGCGTGGTCGTGTAGTCGTAGAGGTTGGCTCCTCCCTCTGCGTTGTTCGGGCCGCCCTTGACGATGACTGCCGCGGCAGCGAAGGGGCCGTCGATGACGAAACTCAGCACCTGCCCGTCAGGCTCGGCCGTTCTCTGCGTGACGCCGATGGTGATCGACCCCAGCCCCTCGATGTCGAGCACCTCTCCGTTCTGCGGCGCGTCGCCCGTGTCGTACTCCGTGGTGCCGGCTCCTCCCGGGACCTCGTCGCAGTCCGGGTTGCCGGCAACTTCCTGGGGTGCCACTTCGGCATTCAGCTGGGGCCCCGGGGCCGCAGACGCGGGGCCCGCCCCGAAGGCGACCGCCACTGCCGTGGTCAGACCGAGGCCCACGCAGCGCGCTCCCCATCTTGCTCGTGTCGACCGGGTGGTTGCTTGAGCGCTTACTCGCACGACGCTTGCTCCTTCTTGCTCTGGATGGACCGGAGTTCGCCCGGGTTCGGGCGTCTGATCATTTGCACAATCCGATCAACGCCACTCCTGGGGGCGCCCCCGTCTACGCCGTCCGGGGCGCAGAGCACCGGAAAGGCTGAGCGTTGCCGGGTCGCCACACCCGGCCGTACCGCATTCAAATAGGACATACATTTAAAAAAGGTTGATATAACCCTCCCATGGGGCGTGCGCTGTTCCTTCCATGCAGCCGCGCCCCACGTCTTCGCCCAGGGCCGGGGTCACAGGGAGAACCATGCGGCAGTCCACCAGCACGGTGTCAGGGCAGGCGGTTCCGCTCACGCCGCACCGGTCCGCCATGCGCACAAGCACGGCTCACGGGTGGTCCGTACCGGTCGCGGCCGGTGCCGACTTCCTGGGGACGGCGCTGCCGACCGCGGTGGCCTTCTTCGCGATCGGTGCGGCCCGACCCGTGCGTCAGGCGGTGCTGATCGCTTTCCTCTGGGTGCTCGTGGGCCTCGCCGCCCGGCGCTACGCCCCCTCGACCTGGGACGACGGCGCCCCTGTCGGACCGGTGGTGCGGGACTGGCTGGTGCTGCTCGGCGCGCTGGCCCTGCTGCGTACGGTGTCCGGGCTCGGCGACCCGCCCGGGGCGGTGCTTGCCGCGCTGTGTCCGTCGTTGGCGGTCACCGTGCTCTGCCGTAAGGCGATCCACCGCCGCGTCGTCGCCGTACGCCGATGTGCCCGAGGGCTTCGGCGCGTCCTCGTCATCGGTGAGGCCGGGGCCGTGGACGCCGTGGTCGGACAGCTCGCCGAGCGTACGGACCACGGGTACGTGGTGGTCGGGGCATGTGTCCTGGGTGAGGGCGATGTGCTGTCCGGGGTGCCCGTGGCCGCGCGGCTGCGGGCCGGCGCGCCGACCGCCGCGGACGAGGACGCCGTGCCCGTCGCGGAAGCGGCCGATGCGCTCGGTGCCGACCTGGTCTTCGTCACCACGGGCAGGCGCATGTGCGGGGACCGGCTTCGGCGGTTGTCCTGGGCACTGCACGACAGGGGCCGTCGGCTGATGGTGCTGCCCGGCGTCGTCGAAGTGGCCCGGCGCAGGGTCAGGATCACCTCGGCCGCCGGGCTCACCCTGCTGGACATCTCGCCGCCGGCGCGCCGCGGCCTGCCGGCGCTGCTGAAGGCCGCCACGGACCGGGCGGGCTCGCTCGTCCTGCTCCTGGTGCTGGCGCCGCTGTTCGCCCTGCTCGCGCTCGCCGTGCGCATGAGTTCCCCGGGGCCGGTCCTCTACCGCCAGACCCGGGTGGGCCGGAACGGGACCCCCTTCCCCATGTGGAAGTTCCGGACGATGGTCGTGGACGCCGACCGGATGAAGGGCGATCTGGCGGCGGTGAACGAGCACGACGGCCACATGTTCAAGCTGCGCCGGGACCCGCGGGTCACGTCCGCCGGCCGGTTTCTGCGCCGCTACTCGCTGGACGAGCTGCCCCAGTTGGCCAACGTCCTCGTCGGCCATATGTCGCTGGTGGGACCCCGTCCGCCGCTGCCCGAGGAAGTCGCCCGCTACGACCAGGTGGAGATGCGCCGACTGAGTGTCAAACCCGGGCTCACGGGCCTGTGGCAGGTCAGCGGCAGATCCGATCTGTCCTGGCACGAGACCGTCTCGCTCGATCTGCGGTACGTCGACAACTGGTCGTGGGCCTGGGACATGGCGGTCATGGCCCGCACGGTGCGTGCCGTGCTGGACGGACGCGGGGCCTACTGACGCCGGGCGCCGCCCACTTGAGTTCCTCGCCCATCACGCCCAGATCCATGTCTCCCGGTCCGGAAAGGCCCACCCATGGCAGAGACCGCAGTGCCGCCCGACGCGGGCACCCGCGCAGGCCGCTCCGAGCACAGGGCCGTCGTCGCCCGTTCCCTCCGGGGGTTCACGGGGGCGGGCTACGACAAGGGGCGGCCCCTGCTCGTCCAGGCGGCCTGGTTCGCCGTACTCCACCTCGTGTTCGTCAAGTGGTGGTTTCCCGCCCGCTGGCGGCCGGCTGTGCTGCGGGCCTTCGGCGCGCGGATCGGGCGGCGGGTGCTGATCCGGCACGGGGTGCGGGTGCACTGGCCCTGGCGGCTGTCCGTCGGCGACGACGTGTGGATCGGTGAGGGCGCCTGGCTGCTGAACCTGCGGCAGATCACGATCGACAGCGATGTCTGCGTCTCGCAGGGGGCGTTGCTGTGCACGGGAAGCCACCAACGCCGCAGCCCCACCTTCGAGTTCGACAACGGGCCCATCCGGCTGGAGTCCGGAGCGTGGATCGCGGCGCGGGCCGTCGTACTGCGTGGCGTGACCGTCGGCCGTGGCGCGGTGGTGGGTGCCTCCGTGGTCGCCCACCGCGACCTCGCCCCGGGAGAGACCATCACCGGTGGAGGTGCGGCATGAGGGTCGTCCATGTCGTGACGCTCGTCAGCGACGACGGAGCGTACGGCGGTCCGACGAGCGTCGCCGCCGGCCAGCTGGAGGAGTGCGCCAACCGGGGCCACGAGGTCACGCTGGTGTCCCTGTGGCGCGGCCGGACGCCGGCACCGGCACGTCTCGGCTCGGTGCCGCTGCGTACGCGCCCGGCCCGCTCCCTGCTCCCGGGCCGCTTCACCGGCCTTATGCATCCGCTGCTGGTCAGGGACATGTGGGCCGCGATGGGCCGGGCCGATGTGGTCCATGTCCACGCGGGGCGCGACCTTGTCTCCCTCGTGGCGCTCGCCGTCGCCGCGCTGCGCCGCAAGCGGTTCGTCGCACAGACGCACGGCATGGTGCAGCCGCGGCGTGCGGCCGCCGTCAGGCTCTTCGACCGCGTGTACGTGCCGCTGCTGCGCCGGGCGCGTGGCTGTCTGGTGCTCACCGAGCAAGAGCGCCGGGACGTGGCCGAAGTGGTCGGCGCCGGGGGTCCGCCGCTGGTGACGCTGCCCAACGGGGTGAGACCCGAGCGCGGCGGCGGGGCGGGGGAGAGGAAGCGTGAGAAGGAGGTCCTCTTCCTCGCCAGACTGCATCCGCGTAAACGCCCCGAGGCGTTCGTCGAGATGGCCGCTCTGGTGCACCGGCGGATGCCCGACGTCCGGTTCACCCTCCACGGGGCGGACGAGGGGGTGTTGCCGGCGGTGCGCCGGCTGATCGCCGCCCACGGGCTGGCCGGCGTCGTCACCTACGGCGGGGCGCTGGACCACGCGGAAGCGGTACGGGCCTACGCGCGGGCGGCGGTCTACGTGCTGCCCAGCGTGCACGAACCGTTCGGGATGACCGTGATCGAGGCCCTCTCGGCGGGCACCCCCGTGGTGTGCACCGACACCTGCGGCATCGCGGACGAGTTGGCCCGCCGGGGAGCGGCGATGGTCACCGACGGAAGTCCCGAGGAGATGGCCGACGCGGTGTGCGGGGTGCTGGCCGACGACACCAGGCGGGACGCCCTGGTGGAGGCGGGCCATCGCGCGGTCGCGGAGGCGTTCTCCGTCCACGCGGTGATGGATCGGCTGGAGGCGGTCTACCGGGGCATGTGACCGAGGGGCCGCCGCGAGGATCCTGCGGCCGTTCGGATGGATAACGTGACAATCCCGCTGGTCGGATCAGGTGAAGTGGGCCGGGGCGCCTACGTTCTGGCCATCGGCTCCCGTCTCGGACGGCCGTCCGTGTCCCGCCGCCGCGTCAGCCACGGAAGGGCGTCGACGAGGGCATTCGGCACGGGCATGTGGTGATCCGTCCGCCCGTTCACGCGCGAGGTCAGGGAATGGATTTCTCCAGCACGCTGCGGCAGCTCTCGAAGGCGCAGAAACCGCCCCGGGGGGTTTCCGTATACGCGCGGTTCGTCAACCGGCCGGCCGGCCGGCTGCTCGCGGCAGCGGCGTACCGTATCGGACTCTCGCCCAACCATGTGACGGCCGTCAGCGCGCTGATCACGTTCGCGGGTCTGTCCGCGACGGCTCTGCTCACGCCTTCGCACCTGCTGGGACAGTGTGTCGCCCTCGCGCTGCTGCTCGGCTTCGCGCTGGACTCGGCGGACGGTCAGCTGGCGCGGCTGCACCGGTCGACCAGTCTGTCCGGAGAGTGGCTGGACCATGTGGTGGACTGCGCGAAACTCCTGGGCGTCCACGCGGCGGTGCTGATTTCCTTCTACCGCTTCTTCGACCTGCCCGGTCCAGCGCTGCTGCTCCCGGTCCTCTTCCAGTTCGCCGCTGTCCTGCTGTTCTTCGGGGGGATTCTCACCGAACAGCTGAGAAGACAGAGAGGGGACGTGTCCGCCGGGCCGGTGCCCGTGCCGTCCGCTGTCCGTGGTGTGGCGCTGCTGCCCGTGGACTACGGCCTGTTGTGCCTGAGCTTCCTGTTCCTGGGGAGCCAGAAGCTCTTCCTCGCGGTGTACGTGGTGCTGCTCGCGGCCCACGTGGTGCTGCTGCCGGCGTTCCTGGCCAAGTGGCTCCGGCAGCTTGCCTGACGCCGACGCGGACCGAGGCATCCGGGGTCTGCGATGCGGAAACACGCGGCATTTCGCATCAAAAGGTGCAAAAAGTGACTAGCCTTCCAGGCGGATTCCGGCTTTCCAGAAGGAGCTGCCATGAGCAAGCAGGTGGACGTCGTTGTCGCGGGAGGCGGAGGATTCATCGGTGGGCACCTCGCGGCCGACCTCCTGGCCCAGGGGCTGACCGTCCGGTGCGTCGACATCAAGCCGCAGCACGAGTGGCATCAGGTGCACGGCGCCGCCGAGAACGTCGTCGCCGACCTGTCCCTCCTGGGCGACGCCCGCGCCGCAGTCCGGAACGCCGGCCAGGTGTACATGCTGGCCGCCGACATGGGCGGCATGGGATTCATCGAGAACCACAAGGCCGCCTGCATGATGTCGGTGCTGACCAGCACCCACATGCTCAAGGCCGCGCACGAGGCCGGCGTCGAGCGCTACTTCTACTCCTCGTCCGCCTGCGTGTACGCCGCCGGCAAGCAGACCGCCTCGAACGTCACCGCGCTGAAGGAGGAGGACGCCTACCCGGCGCAGCCCGAGGACGGCTACGGCTGGGAGAAGCTCTTCTCCGAGCGCATGTGCCGCCACTTCGAGGAGGACTACGGGTTCACCTGCCGCATCGCGCGCTACCACAACGTGTACGGCCCCGCGGGCACCTGGACCGGAGGCCGCGAGAAGGCTCCGGCGGCCGTGTGCCGCAAGATCGCCGAGGCGGTCCTCTCCGGCGCGCACCGGATCGACATCTGGGGCGACGGCCGGCAGACCCGTTCCTTCATGTACATCGACGACTGCCTCCACGGCACGCAGATGCTCATGCGCGGGAGCAGCAGTGTCCCCGTCAACATCGGCTCCTCCGAGCTGGTCACCATCAACCAACTGGTCGACCTCGTCGAGGAGATCGCGGGCATCCGCTGCGAGCGCAAGTACCAGCTGGACGCGCCGCAGGGCGTCCGTGGCCGCAACTCCGACAACCGCCTGGTCCGCGAACTCCACGGCTGGGAGCCGTCGATCCCGCTGGCCGAGGGGCTGGAGAAGACCTACGCCTGGGTCTACGACCAGGTCAAGCTCGCCCGCTCCTGACCTTCGAACCGCGGCCGGGAGAACAGCCGATGAGGATCCTCGTCCACGACTACAGCGGACACCCGTTCCAGGCCCAGCTCTCCCGTGAGCTGGCCCGGCGCGGCCATGACGTCGTTCACTCGACCTGCCCGGCCTATGTCTCCGGGAAGGGCGACCTCGCCGGGGACCCGGTCGCCGGCCTCCGCTTCGTCACCATCGGCGACCGCGTCGTGCTCGACAAGGCCGCCTACGTCCGGCGCCTCTTCCAGGAGACCCGGCTGGGCCTGGAACTATCCCGGCAGGTACGGCGGGAGAAGCCGGACGTGGCGATGCTGGGGAACCTGCCGATCCCGACCCTGGCCGTGGCGGCGGCGGCGCTGAAGGCGCTGCGCATCCCCTGGGTGCTGTGGCATCAGGACATCACCGCCGTCGCCCTCAAGAGCTTCGCCGCCGCCGGTGTGTCGAGGCTGATGGGCATCGCCGCCAGGGTGTTCGAGCGGGGCGAGAAGTGGGCGGCGCGGCGCGCCTCCGCGATCGTGGTGATCGCCGACTCCTTCGTGCGGATCCACCGGGAGTGGGGCACCGCCCACAAGGTCACCGTCATCCCCAACTGGGCGCCGCTGGACGAGATCCTCCCGGTGGACCGCGCCAACGCGTGGTCGCGGGAGCACGGCCTCAGCGGCGTCAGGACCGTGCTCTACTCGGGCACCATCGGCCTCAAGCACCACCCCGCCCTGCTGGTGCGGCTGGTCGAGACGCTGCGCGAGCAGGGCGAACGGGTCCGCCTCGTCGTCGTCAACGACGGCCCGGCCGTCCCGGTGATCAAGGAGGCCGCGGCCGCCCGGGGCGTCGATCTGACGCTGTTGCCCTTCCAGCCGTACGAGCGGCTGCCCGAGGTGCTGGGCACCGGCGATGTGCTGGTCGTGCTGCTGGCGGCGGACGCCGGGGAGTTCTCGGTCCCCTCCAAGACGCTGTCGTATCTGTGTGCCGGACGCCCCGTGCTGGGCCTGATGCCGGCGGACAACCTGGCGGCGCGGCTGCTCCATCAGGCCGGCTCCGCGGTCTTCGCTCCGCAGGAGTCCTCGCTGCCCGACGCGGCCACATGGGTCCGCGAGGTCCTGAACGACCCGGTGCGCGCGGAGGCGCTGGGCAAGGAGAGCCGGGCACTGGCCGAGCGGGAGTTCGCCCTGGAAGGGTGCGCCTCGCGATTCGAGGAAATTCTGCGAGCGGTGCGCCGCACCAACGACAATTAAGTATTGTGAATTCATAGCAATTTACGTCAAGTGAAAACGCCCTCTGAAATGCGGGAGATCGGCCCGGCCTTCAGGCTATAAATCTATCGGCGCCGATTTATTCAGTTTGACCGCTCATTCGGGGGTGCAGAGTGCTGGGTAGTCAAAAGCGTTGCGTGGCAGCCGTGTGCTGCTGGGCCTTCCTTTTCATCGCCCTCCTGCCGGCCCTGATCCTCCAGGCCATCGACACGCGATTCGGGGCGGCACTCGCCGCGCAGTGTGTGGTCGTGGCACACAGTGGAGGGGCACTCGCCAGGGTGCTCACCGCCACGTCGGTGCGTCTGGTCGCCTTCGGATTCTGGCTCTTCGTCTACGTGTGGCTCGGACTGGCGCCGCTCGCGATGCTCGCCACCGACGCCTACCCGCTGGAATACCGCACGGGTGAGACGACCGCCTTCGCGGCCGCCGCGCTGACCGAGGTCGGGCTCCTCGCCTACACCGCGGGGGCGGCGCTGGCCGCCGGCCGTGAGAACGGCACGTCCTTCGTGTGCGAACCGCTGCTGTCCCGCAGGCTCGCCCCGCTGCCCGTACTCCTGCTGTGCGGCCTCTCGCTCGTGCTCGCGGCCGTGTTGATCCCCGGGCAGGAAGGGGGCATCAGCGCCTACTTCACCAGCAGGCAGGCGCTGCGGCAGTCGGGCGACGAGGCGGATCTCGCGCACGCGCTGCGCGTCTGGGCCCTCGCCGTCCCCGCCTTCTGGGCCGCTGTGGCCCTGGTCCACCTGCCCCGCCGACCTGCGGGCGACCGCGTGCTGCGCGCGCTGCGGTGGATGCTGCTGCCGCTCCTCCTCGCGCTCAACGTCGTCGTCAACAACCCGATCAGCAGGCCGCGCTTCTGGGCCGGCACCGTCCTTCTGGTGCTGCTTTTCTCATGGCGTCGGTTCAGCACCCCGAAGGCTTTTCGGGTCACGGCTGTGGGGCTGACCACCGTGGTGCTTTTTGCTTTTCCGTACAGCGACTACTTCCGTTACGACGAACGTGAAGCGGTGGAGGTCGTGGCGCTTGCGGAGCAGTTCAGCTCCAACATGGATTACGACGCTTTTCAGCAAATGCAGACAGGTATCGACTATGTACAGGAAAACGGCTTCTCGCCGTCGGCCGCCCTGGGACCCGTCCTGTTCATGGTGCCTCGCTCCATGTGGCCCGACAAACCACAGACCACGGGCATCGAACTCGCCGACTACGCCGGCTACGACTTTCACAACCTTTCCGCGCCGCTGTGGATCGAGAGTTATCTGTGGGGCGGTGCGCCGTGCGTCCTCGCCGTCTTCTCCCTGCTGGGCGCGGCCGGACGGCGGATGGACGACATCAGGGAACGGCTGCGCGACCGGCAGGGCACGCTGGCGGCTCTGCTGGTCCCCGCCTACGCCTTCTACCAGTTGATCTTCCTGCGCGGCAGCCTCATGGCGATCGTCGGACCCCTGCTGCTGCTCCTGACCGTTCCGCTCCTCATCACCACCCGTGCCGCCGTGCCGTCCCGGTTCCCGTCACCGGTGCGGCCGCCCGCGACCACCGGCCCCGCGCCCATCCCCGGACACAGGAGGCATCCGTGACCAGCCCCGCCGGCTTCGACGATCGGTACGACGACCCCGACCAGCTGCGCGACCAGATGCGCCTGCTGTTGAGGTACCGCGCGACCATCGCGCTGGGTGTGGTCCTCGGCCTGCTCGGCGGACTGGTCCTGGTCCTGCTGCGCGCGGGCAGCTACTCGTCCACCAGCGAGGTGCTCGTCCGCCCGCGGACGGACCCCTTCAGCACGTTCGGAGTGGCCGCCGACAACCAGGTGAGCATGGGCACGGAGCTCCAGATCGCGCTCAGCGCGACCGTCGCCGCCCGGGCGGCGACCGCTCTGCGGCAGCCCTCCCGCGCGGACGCGCTGCTGACGGACCTGCGCGTGACGAACCCCCGGGACACCCAGGTGCTCCGCTTCGAGTACACGGCGGGCACCCCGACGCGTGCGGCCCGCGTGACCAACGCGTTCGCGCGGGCCTACCTCGTCGATCGCCAGGACCGCTCCGAGGCGTCGGTCACGCGGATGGCCGCCGGCCTGGAGCGGCAGATCACCGATCTCACCAAGCGGGTCATCGCGATGAAGTCCGGCGGGTCCTCGGCCGGCACCGCGGGCATGCAGCAACAGATCGGCATTCTGCAGAAGCGGGTCTCGGACATCAGGACCTACGACACCTCCGGTGGTGAGTTCGTCCGCCGGGCCGAGCCGCCGGTCCGGCCCTCGGGACCGGGCCCCGCCTGGCTCGTCGCGTTCGGCCTGATCGGCGGTCTGGTCCTGGGCGTCGTACTCGCCTGGCTGCGCTCCGCACTGGAGCCGCGGGCACGCTCCGTCGGCGAGGTCCAAGGGGCGCTCGGCGCCCCGGTGCTGGGCATCCTCCCGGCCCCCGACACCGAGGGCGACCTGCTGGAGGTCGGCCGGGCCGACGGCTCCCGCGCGGAGGCGTACCGTGCCCTCGCCTTCCGGCTGCGGGGCGGCGACGGCCATACGGCCGTGGGCTCGCTCATGGTCGTGGCGCCGGCCGCGTCGAGGCGCGCCTCCGGCACGACGGAACGAGGCGCCGAGGCCGTCGCCGTGAATCTCGCCGCCGCTCTCGCCGAGTCGGGGGACGACGTACTGCTCGTGGACGCCACCGCCCACGCCCCCGGCCTGCCGACACGACTGCCGCTGTCGGCCGGCGAGGCCGTGCCGGCCGACGTCCCCGAGGGCGCGGTGGTCGTCGACGCGGGCACCGCCGGGCGCTTCACGCTCTGCCCCGACAGCCGCGCCTTCACCGGCGACGACAGGCGGGGGGCCCCGACGGTGGCGCGCGTTCTGTCGGGCGCCCACGCCGGCAGGCAGGTGCTCTTCCTGACCCCGCCCCTGCCGGAACACGCCGACGGGCTGGCGCTCGCCCGACGCGTGGACGGCGTGCTCGTGGTGGGCGGCCTGGGCGACGTCAGGCGCGACGACCTCAAGGGGGTGCGCGAGTCGATCAGCTGCTCGGGAGGGCACATCGTGGGCGCGGCGCTCCATCAGGTGACCCGCCCCGGCCTGCTCCGCCGTGTCCTGGACAGCGGCTGGGTGCGTCGTGCGACGGGGCGGACCCCGGCCACGACGCTGCCCGGACCGGCCGAAGACGCCGTGGCGAAGCCGACCGCGCCGGCGCAGGACGACACACTCAGCGTCTCCCGGTGAGCGCCTCCGGTACGGCTGCCACGGCCACCGGCGCGACCACCGCCGCCCGGTCCGGGGTGGCGGCCACCGCGAGGGGCGGGTGGTGGGGCTTTCTGGGCTCGGCCGTCAACGCGGTCTTCGGCTACGTCCTGGTCACCCTGGTCACCCGAGGGCTCGGGGCGTACGGGGCCGGTGCGGTGTTCACCGGCGTCGCGGCCTTCACCATCCTGTGCAACACCTGCAAGCTCGGTGCCGACACGGGGCTGGTGCGCTTCGTCTCCGGCGACCTGGCCACCACCGGCGGCCGCAAGGTGGGCGCACTGCTGCGCAGCGCGGTCATGCCCGGAGCCGTGGCGAGCACCGTGATCGCCGCGCTGCTGTTCCTGTCGCCCTGGACGGCCACCTCGCTGCTGCCGAACCTCGCCCCGGACGACGCGGTGACCCTGGTCCGGCTGTTCGCCGTGTTCCTCCCGATGGCCACGGTCACCCTGATCCTGCTGGGCGCCACCCAGGGCCACGGCACCGTGCTCCCGTTCGTCGGTGTCGAGCAGATCGGCAAGCCGGTCCTGCGGGTGCTGATCGCCGTACCGGTCGTGCTGCTGGCTCCAGGTGTGCTGAGTCTGGCCGCCGCCTGGCTGGTGCCCTCGCTGGCCGGCTTCCTGGTCGCCTGGCTCGCGGTGCGCCGATGCCGCCGGACCAGCCCGGCGGCCACCTCGGGAGGGGAGACCGCCGCCGCCCGGCGGGGGTTCTGGGCCTTCGCCGCGCCACGGGCGGTCTCCTCCGTCTTCGACATCAGCGCGGTCTGGGTGGGCGTCGTCCTGCTGTCCGGCCTGGCGACCAGTGAAGAGGCGGGCATCTACACCGCCGTAGGCCGTGTCGTCATCGCGGCGACTCTGCTCCAACTCGCCATCCGGCTGGCCGTCGCTCCCGAGATCAGCCGTCTCCTCGCCGTGGGCGACCTCCCCCAGGCCTGCCATCTGCACCGTGTCTCGACGCGCTGGATCGTGCTGTTCTCCTGGCCGCTGCTCGTCCTGCTCACAAGCTTCCCGGGCACGGTCCTGTCCCTGTTCGGGCCGGAGTTCGTGCGGGGGACGGACGCCCTGGTGGTGCTCTGCGTCGCCTCGGCGGTCAACGTCGGGGTCGGCAACGCCCAGACCGTGCTGCTCATGGCGGGCAAGAGTTCCTGGCATCTGGCGGTCACCGGTGTCGCCTTCACGGTGCAGCTGACGGTCGGCCTCCTGGCCGTGCCCCGGCTGGGCGTTCTCGGCGCCGCGCTGTCCTGGGGGGCGGCGACCGTCGTCGAGAACCTCGTCTCCGCCGCCCTGGTGCGCCGGCATCCGGGCTTCACGATCATCGACCGCGGATACCTCCTCGCGACGGTCACCGGCCTGTGCCTCACGGTGCCGCTGGTCCTTCCCGCGAGGCTGCTGGCAGGCGACACCGCCGCCGGACTTGCCGTCGCGGTCGTCATGGGAATGTCCGCGTTCGGAATAAGTCTGTGGCGATTCAGCACACCTTTGGGGGTGCGTGAACTCGTCGGTGTGCTGCGCGAACGCGCCACATGAGGCCGTCTCGGAACCGGGACCGCCCGCCATCTCCCTCTCTCATCACCCGTACTCGCTGCAACCCGGGAAGTTCCATGCGCCTCAGAAAAGGCACGAAAAGGGGGGCCACCACGGCTTCGGCTGTGGCCCTCCTGGCGGCCGCCTCGCTCATCACCGCGTCGGCCTCGGCAGCCGACACCGACGAAAAGACCCTGACCGCCGACCCGCTGGCGACCTGGCAGACCGACGGCATCGTCTGGTCGCTGGAGTACGCGAACGGCGTCGTGTACGTCGGCGGGACCTTCAACAAGGTCCGCCCGCCGGGCGCGAAACCCGGTCAGCGGGAGGTCGCACGCAAGAACTTCGCCGCGTTCGACGCCAGAACCGGCCGACTCCTGCCGTGCGCCCTGCCGTTCTCCGGCGCCGGGAACACCGTACGGGCGCTGAAGGCGTCGCCCGCCGACGCGGTGCTGTACGTCGGCGGCTCGTTCACCAAGGCCGGCCGGGCCTCGGTGGCCAGTGCGGTCGCCCTCAACACGGCCGGCTGCTCGCTGCGCAAGGATTTCCGTCCGACGATGTCGTCGTTCGTCCGAGCCATCGAGGTCACGGACAACGCGGTCTACCTGGGGGGCGACTTCACCCGCGTCAACGGCCGGGAGAGGGAGCGCGTCGCCGCGCTGACCTCCAGTGGTTCGCTGCTGCCGTTCAAGGCGGAGATCGACGGCCCCGTACGGGCCCTCCTCGCCGCGCCCGAATTCGGCAAGCTCCTCGTCGGCGGCAACTTCAACATGGTCAACGGCGACCTGGAGCGGTCGCTCGTCGCCCTGCGCCCCGTCACCGGCAAGACCGTGCTCTCGTACCCGGACTGGCTGCCGTTGAGATCCTCCGTGCAAGCGCTGACCCGCGACGCGACCAACTTCTACGTGGCGGCCGAAGGCAGAGGCACCGGCATCTTCGACGGCCGCCTCGCCGGCCGCCTCGGGGGCGGCGAGATGGTGTGGAAGGACACCTGTCTGGGCGCCACCCAGGCCGTCGCCGTGCACAACGGCGTTCTGTACAGCGGATCCCACGCCCACAACTGCCGGGACACACCGGGCGGCTTCGACGAGGGCCACTTCCGCCAGCACTTCCTGGCCCAGTCGGTCCGTGACCGGCACATCCTGCACTGGTTCCCCGACACGGACGGAGGGACCGGCGAGGGCAACGGCCCCCGCGCGCTGAAGATGGCCGGACAGATCCTCTGGGCGGGCGGTGAGTTCACCACCGTCAACGACAGACCGCAGCAGAGCCTGACCCGCTTCACGGCAGGGCCCGACCGGGGCGCCCCGCAGGAGCCGCCCCAGCTGCGGGGCTCGGCCTCGCGCACCGGCCGGGTCACCCTCACCTGGCGTGCCGCATGGGACCGGGACAACGCGGAGCTGAAGTACCTGATCTACCGGGACGGCAAGCTCGTGGCCTCGCCGACGCGGCGCTCCACGGAGTGGAACCGCCCCACGATGAGGTACACGGACTCCGTCACCCCCGGCTCCCGCCACCGCTACCGCATCGCCGTCACCGACGGCCAGAACGCCTCGGCCAGGTCGAAGGCGCTCGTGGTCGCCGCGGTCGGCGCGGTCGGCGCCGAGCGTACGAAGGCAAGGCGTTGATGGGAGAACGACTCGGCTACGCGCCGGGGGTCTTCGACCTCTTCCACGTGGGCCATCTGAACATCCTGCGCCGGGCGCGCGGGCACTGCGACCGGCTGGTCGCCGGCGTCTGCTCCGACGAACTCGTGGTGCGCCTGAAGGGCCGGCCGCCCGTCGTACCGCTCGCCGAGCGACTGCAGATCGTCCGCAGTGTGCGCTATGTGGACGAGACCTTCGTAGCGACCGTGGACGACAAGATCGAGATCTGGAAGGAGGTCGGCTTCGACGTCATCTTCAAGGGTGACGACTGGCTGGGCACGGACGTCTGGACGACGCTCGAAGCCGAGTTCGCCAGGGTCGGGGTGCAGGTCCTCTACTTCCCCTACACCGTGCACACGTCCAGCACGCTGCTGCGGGAGGCGCTCCGCATGCTCGCCCTCCAGAACCCTCCCGGGCCGCTCACGGGGCAGCTCGCCGGACCCCGCCCAGGAGGAACGGAGAGCTGACCCGGATCCGTTGACCGGGGTGGCCGGCGGGTCCGTCGACGCTTCGGACCCGCCGGCCGTCTCTGCGCCCTGCCGGGCAACTCACCCTCGTAGCTCACTCCGTGTGGCATCGGGGTCACATGTTGTGAAGATTGTCTGTATGACAGACATGGGCCGCCCAATGCGGCATTCATCCCGGATCGGTAGAGCGTCGATCGCCGCCGCGACCGCGGTTCTGACGGTGAGCCTGTCCCAGCCGGTGGCCGCCGCCCCGAACGCCGCCGACGGTGGTGCGCCCACGGGCGTCAAGACCCTGTCGACGGGATGGCAGACCCCCTGGGGCATCTCGTTCCTGCCGGACGGGCGGACGGCGCTGGTGACCGAGCGGCTCTCCTACCAGGTCCACAGCCTTGACCGCGACGGCACCAAGAAGCGGGTCGGCGAAGTGCCGTACACGGTCCCCGAGCCGTACGAGCAGGGCGCCGGCGGGCTCCTGGGCGTGGCCCCGTCACCGACGTGGGACGGCAAGAAGGACAAGCGGGTCTTCTTCATGCACACCACGAGGAGCGAGACCCGGGTCGTCCGGATGGACTACGACGGCAGGTCACTCGGCAACTACAAGCCGCTGCTCACCGGCATCCGACGGGGCGGCGACCACAACGGCGGCAGGATCGCCTTCGGCCCCGACAAGTACCTCTACGTCTCGACCGGCGACGCCCTTCAGCGCAACCTCGCGCAGAACAAGAACTCGCTGAACGGAAAGATCCTCCGGATCACGATGACCGGCGCTCCCGCTCCCGGCAACCCGTTCGGCAACCGCGTGTACAGCTACGGCCATCGCAATCCGCAGGGTCTGGCGTGGGACCGCAAGGGCCGGCTCTGGTCGGCGGAGATCGGGCAGGAGGCGAGGGACGAACTCAATCTGATCAAGCGGGGAGCCAACTACGGCTGGCCCACCTGTGAAGGGCCCTGCGCCGTCAAGGGCATGAGCAACCCGAAGGCCACCTTCACCCCGGCCAAGGGCGTGCCCGCCCAACTCGCCATCGTGCGCAACGTCATCTACGTCTCGTCGCTGCGCGGCAAGCGGCTGTGGCGCGTCCCGATCGACGGGAACCGTGAGCGCCTCGGCGCGAAAACCGCCTTCTACTCCGGCACCTATGGCCGGCTGCGCGCCATCGCCAAGGTTCCCGGCGTGGACGAACTGTGGGTCGGCACCAGCGACCGGGGAAACGGCAAGAACCTGATCCTCCGCGTCCCCATCAAGTGACGTCGGCCTCCCGTCACCTCGACCCCGAGCCACCCCCGCCCGAGTCACCCCCGACAGAAGGGACGTATGACCATGCACGAGACCAAGGAACAGCTGAAGCCGGTCGGGCAGACCGCCTCGCAGCAGACGGACGACGCCACCTGGCAGACCCCCGCCTGCGAGGTCGTCGACACCGCCCTCGAGGTCACCGCCTACTCCCTCACCAACCGCTAGCCGTCGCCATGCTGCTGCTGGTACTCGGCACCGCCGCCGGCGGCGGCATCCCGCAATGGAACTGCGCGTGCCCCGGGTGCTCCGGGGCACGCGCCCACCCGCACCGCGGCCGCCGGCACGCCTCGCTCGCCGTACGGACGGGGGAGGGGCGCTGGTACCTCGTCAACGCGACACCCGACATCGGAGACCAGATCGAAGCCCGGCCCGAGCTCCGGCCCGGACCCGGCCCCCGGCAGACCCCGGTCGCCGGAGTGGTCCTCACCGACGCCGAACTCGACCACACCCTGGGCCTCGCCCGGCTGCGTGAGGCGGCCCGGCTCCAGGTGACCGCGACGGCCCCGGTCCGGCAGGCGCTGCTGGACCGCCTGCGCCTCGGCGAGGTGCTGGCGCCGTACACCGACGTGACCTGGCGCGAGCTGCCCGCACGCGGCGCCGAGCCGTTGGACCCCGCATCTCCCGGCCTCCTGATCAGCGGCATCCCGGTCTCCGGGAAGCGCCCGCGGTACGCCGCCGACGCCCCGGACGACGACGCCTGGGTCGTCGCGCTGCGCCTGTACGACCCGGTCTCGGGCGCCTGCGCCCTCTACGCCCCGGCGCTCGCAGCCTGGCCCGACCCTCTCCAGCAGGCCGCCGCCGAGGCCGACTGCGTCATCGTCGACGGCACCTTCTGGGACGACGAGGAGCCCCGCCGCACCGGCATCTCCTCCCGCACCGCCACCGGCATGGGGCACCTGCCCATCGAGGGACCGGGCGGCACCGCCGAACGGCTCGCCCCCCTCGCCGCCCGGCGTCTGTACACCCACCTCAACAACACCAACCCCCTCGTCGACCCGGCGGCACCCCAGCACAAGCGGCTCGCCCGGCTGGGCATCGAGGTGGCGCACGACGGGATGGTGATCGAGCTTTGAGCACCGCGGCCGCGAACCCGAGACCCGCCCCGCTTCCGGAGCCATGGAGCCCCGCGGAGTTCGAGGCACGACTGCGCGCGGTGGGGGAGGAGCGCTACCACCACCGGCACCCCTTCAACATCCGGATGCACGGCGGCGACCTCAGCCCGGCGGAACTGCGCCGCTGGATCGTCAACCGCTTCCACTACCAGCGCCACATCCCCGTCAAGGACGCCCTGATCACCGCCAAGCTGGACAGCCCCGAGCTGCGCCGGATGTGGCTGCGCCGCATCCAGGACCACGACGGGCCCGAGGAGGGCGAGGGCGGTATCGAGCGGTGGCTGCGGCTCGGTGAGGCGGCCGGCCTGGACCGCGAGACGCTGACGCGCGCCGACTCCGTGCTGCCGGGCGTCCGGCTGGCGGTCGACGGATACGTCAACTTCTGCCGCCTGCGCCCGCCCCTCGAAGCCGTCGCCGCCTCACTCACCGAGCTGTCCGCCCCGGACCTGATGCGTACCCGCATCGACGCCTTCGAGCGCCACTACCCGTGGATCGACCCCGAGGGCCTCGCCTACTTCCGGGCCCGGGTCTCCCAGGGGCGGCGCGACAGCCGGGAGGCGCTCGACCTGGTGCACGTCTGGGCCCGCGACCGGGACGACCAGGAGCGTGCCGTGGCCGCGCTGCGCTTCAAGTGCGAGGTCCTGTGGTCGCTGCTGGACGCCGTGGACCGGGCCGGCCGCCGGGAGCAGGAGTGAGCGCGCCCGCGGTGCCCGGGACGGACTGGCGGCCCAGGCTGTCCCCCGCCATCGTGCGGCGGCACGACCCCGTACGCGACGCCGACCTGCTGCTCCTCCCGGAACGCGTCGGCGTCCTGACCGGCTCGGCCGCAGCGGTCGTCGGCCTGTGCGACGGCACGCGCAGGGTGGACGACATCGTCGAGGTGTTGACGGATGCCTTTCCCGGCGCCCCGGTGGCCGCCGAGGTCCCCCCGTTCCTGGCACGGCTGCGCGAGGAGGGGTGGCTGAGATGACCCCCGTCGATCCGCCCCCCGCCCGCCCGTGGGCCCTGCTGGCCGAGCTCACCCACGCCTGCCCGCTGCACTGCGGCTACTGCTCCAACCCCCTTGAACTGACCCGCCGTTCGCGCGAACTGGCCACCGGACAGTGGACGGACGTGATGCGCCAGGCGGGCGAGCTCGGCGTCGTCCAGACCCATCTCTCGGGCGGCGAGCCGCTGCTGCGCCGGGACCTGGACCAGATCGTCACCGCGGCCGAGACCGCCGGCCTCTACACCCAGCTCGTCACCAGCGGCGTCGGCCTGGACCGGGCCCGTCTCGCCGCCCTCGCCGACGCCGGGCTGAAGAGCGTCCAGCTGTCGGTGCAGCACGCCGACCCGCGCGCCTCGGACCGGATCGGCGGCCGCCGCTCCTTCGCCGAGAAGGAACGCGCCGCCGAGCTCGTCCGGGCCGCCGGCCTTCCCCTCGGCCTCAACGTCGTCCTGCACCGCGAGAACCTCGACGCCGTCGACGCCCTCGTCGAGCTGGGCGTGTCCTGGGGCGTGGACCGCATCGAGCTGGCCAACGTGCAGTTCTACGGCTGGGGTCTGCTCAACCGCGCCGCGCTGCTCCCCACCCGCGACCAGCTCGCCGGCGCGCGGGACGCGGTGGCCCGATGGCGGGAGCGGCTCACGACGGGTCCCGAGCTGGTCTGGGTCGTCCCCGACTACTTCGACGGCGTCGCCAAGCCCTGCATGGGCGGCTGGGGAGCGGTCTCGCTCACCGTCACCCCGGACGGCACCGTCCTGCCCTGCCCGGCCGCCGCCTCGCTGCCCGGCCTGGACCCGCCGAACGTCCGGGACCATCCCCTGGAGTGGATCTGGGATCACTCCAAGGCGTTCGACCGCTACCGCGGGACCGACTGGATGGCCGACCCCTGCCGCAGCTGTGCCCGCCGTGACGAGGACTTCGGCGGCTGCCGCTGCCAGGCGTACGCGCTCACCGGGGACGCGGCCCGTACGGACCCCGCGTGTCGGCTGTCCCCGGATCACGGGCTGGTCCGGGCGCTGGCGGACGGAAGCGCCGACGCGACCGCCCGGATCAGGCGGCGCGTTCCCGGTCGGTCCGGGGGCACGGGCGCCCGGGTTTGACCTACGTCACCCTCGGGGTATTCTCTCCGGCTCGATTGGCCAGCCCCCTGCCCCATATGGCAGACTGTCCGAGTTGCTCGGTCGAGTGTTGATGCTGCGCGCCTCCCGCCGGGAGGACCGAAAGCGAGTCCCACAGTACTCGTCGCCCTAACTGCCGCAAGGCAGCGCTGGGGCGGACGTACGGGAATCTTTCGGGAAGTGTCAGTGCGGCGCCGGCCAGGCACCCGGTGGGCCTTCCGCCCCCGGCTTGCGGTTCCGGAAGGGCCGTGCTCCCAGACAAGGGATGTTCGAACAAGGGGCATCTGTGTCAGCGAGAGCGCGACACGCCCGACCGCGTGGGTCGGAGGAGCGGGTAGAGGAACACCAGGTTCCAGAGCGTTAGAAGAGACAGGACTACTGAGTAGCCATGGCGGGACAGAAGATCCGCATCCGGCTCAAGGCCTACGACCACGAGGTCATCGACTCCTCGGCGAAGAAGATCGTCGAGACGGTGACCCGCACTGGTGCGTCGGTCGCGGGCCCGGTGCCGCTGCCCACTGAGAAGAACGTGTACTGCGTCATCAAGTCGCCGCACAAGTACAAGGACTCGCGCGAGCACTTCGAGATGCGCACGCACAAGCGCCTGATCGACATCCTCGACCCGACCCCCAAGACCGTTGACTCTCTGATGCGACTCGACCTCCCGGCCGGTGTCGACATCGAGATCAAGCTCTGAAGGCCGGTGATCTGAGAATGGCTAAGCAGATCAAGGGCATCCTGGGCGAGAAGCTCGGCATGACGCAGGTGTGGGACGAGAACAACCGTGTTGTTCCGGTCACCGTCGTCAAGGCCGGCCCCAACGTCGTGACCCAGGTCCGTACGAACGACGTCGACGGCTACGAGTCGGTCCAGATCGCCTTCGGCGAGATCGACCCGCGCAAGGTGAACAAGCCCCTCAAGGGCCACTTCGCCAAGGCCGACGTCACCCCCCGTCGTCACCTCGTCGAGATCCGCACCGCGGACGCCTCCGAGTACACGCTGGGCCAGGAAGTCACCGCCGAGGTGTTCGAGTCCGGCGTGAAGGTCGACGTCACCGGCAAGAGCAAGGGCAAGGGCTTCGCCGGTGTCATGAAGCGTCACAACTTCAAGGGCCTCGGCGCCGGTCACGGCACCCAGCGCAAGCACCGCTCGCCCGGTTCCATCGGTGGCTGCGCCACCCCGGGCCGTGTGTTCAAGGGCCTCCGCATGGCGGGTCGCATGGGCAACGAGCGGGTCACCACCCAGAACCTGACCGTCCACGCCGTTGACGCGGAGAAGGGTCTGCTGCTCATCAAGGGCGCTGTCCCCGGTCCGAACGGCGGCCTCGTCCTGGTCCGCACCGCGGCCAAGGGGGCCTGAGGTAACCGATGAGCACTGTTGACATCCTTTCGCCGGCGGGCGACAAGGCCGGTACCGTCGAGCTCCCCGCGGAGATCTTCGACGTAGAGAAGATCAGCGTTCCGCTGCTTCACCAGGTCGTCGTCGCGCAGCTGGCCGCGGCCCGTCAGGGCACGCACAAGACCAAGACCCGCGGCGAAGTCCGTGGTGGTGGCAAGAAGCCTTACCGCCAGAAGGGCACCGGTCGCGCCCGTCAGGGTTCGACCCGCGCTCCGCAGTTCGCCGGTGGTGGCGTCGTGCACGGTCCCGTGCCGCGTGACTACTCGCAGCGGACCCCGAAGAAGATGAAGGCCGCGGCCCTGCGCCACGCCCTCACCGACCGGGCCCGCAACAACCGCATCCACGTCGTCTCCGGCGTCATCGAGGGCGAGAACCCGTCCACGAAGGCCGCCAAGTCGCTGTTCGGCAAGATCTCGGAGCGCAAGAACCTGCTCCTGGTCGTCGAGCGCGCCGACGAGGCCGCGTGGCTGTCCGCCCGCAACCTGCCCCAGGTCCACATCCTGGAGCCGGGCCAGCTGAACACGTACGACGTTCTCGTCTCGGACGACGTGGTCTTCACCCAGGCCGCCCTGGAGTCCTTCGTGTCCGGCCCGAAGGCCAATGACACCGAAGGGAGCGAGGCCTGATGGCTATCCGTCACCCCGCCATTGCCTCGAAGGCCGCGAAGAAGGCCAAGGCCGCTCGCGTCGCCAAGGCGCGTCGCCACGCCGCCGAGGGCAAGAACACCGTCGTCACGCCGGCGAGCAAGGCGTTCACGGACCTCCGTGACATCCTGATCAAGCCGGTCGTGTCCGAGAAGAGCTACGCGCTCCTCGACGACAACAAGTACACGTTCGTCGTCGCCCCGGGCAGCAACAAGACCCAGATCAAGCAGGCCGTCGAGACGGTCTTCGAGGTCAAGGTCACCGGGGTCAACACGATCAACCGCCAGGGCAAGCGCAAGCGCACCAAGACTGGCTTCGGTCAGCGCGCCGGCACCAAGCGCGCGATCGTGACCCTCGCTGAGGGCGACCGTATCGACATCTTCGGCGGTCCGACCGCCTGAGGGCGGTCCGGATCGTCCGATATCGGACGAGGACTGAGAAATGGGAATCCGCAAGTACAAGCCGACTACGCCGGGCCGTCGCGGCTCCAGCGTCGCCGACTTCGTCGAGGTCACGCGGTCCACGCCGGAGAAGTCGTTGGTCCGCCCCCTGCACAGCAAGGGTGGCCGTAACAACTCCGGTCGTGTGACCGTCCGCCACCAGGGTGGTGGCCACAAGCGCGCCTACCGCGTGATCGACTTCCGTCGTCACGACAAGGACGGCGTGCCGGCGAAGGTCGCGCACATCGAGTACGACCCCAACCGCACCGCGCGCATCGCGCTGCTGCACTACGCCGACGGCGAGAAGCGCTACATCCTCGCCCCGCGCAACCTGCAGCAGGGTGACCGCGTGGAGAACGGTCCCGGGGCCGACATCAAGCCGGGCAACAACCTGGCGCTGCGCAACATCCCGGTCGGTACCACGATCCACGCGATCGAGCTCCGTCCCGGTGGCGGCGCCAAGTTCGCCCGCTCCGCCGGTGCCTCCGTGCAGCTGCTCGCGAAGGAGGGCTCGATGGCCCACCTCCGCATGCCCTCCGGTGAGATCCGCCTGGTCGACCAGCGCTGCCGCGCCACGGTCGGCGAGGTCGGCAACGCCGAGCAGAGCAACATCAACTGGGGTAAGGCAGGCCGTAAGCGCTGGCTGGGCGTCCGCCCGACCGTTCGCGGTGTGGCGATGAACCCGGTTGACCACCCGCACGGTGGTGGTGAGGGCAAGACCTCCGGTGGTCGCCACCCGGTCTCCCCGTGGGGTCAGAAGGAGGGTCGTACTCGTTCTCCCAAGAAGGCGAGCAACAAGTACATCGTCCGCCGCCGCAAGACGAACAAGAAGCGCTAGGAGCGGGTTTAGATGCCGCGCAGTCTCAAGAAGGGGCCCTTCGTCGACGACCACCTGATCAAGAAGGTGGAAGTCCAGAACGAAGCCGGCACCAAGAACGTCATCAAGACCTGGTCCCGTCGCTCCATGATCGTGCCGGCCATGCTCGGCCACACGCTCGCGGTGCACAACGGCAAGACCCACATCCCGGTGTTCGTCACCGAGGCGATGGTCGGCCACAAGCTCGGCGAGTTCTCGCCGACGCGCACCTTCCGGGGCCACGTCAAGGACGACCGGAAGTCGAAGCGCCGCTAGTAGCGGATCGCATTCAGACACGTAAGTAACTGAGAGGGACAACCATGGAAGCCAGGGCCCAGGCGCGGTACATCCGCGTTACGCCCATGAAGGCCCGCCGCGTGGTGGACCTTATCCGTGGCATGGATGCCACGGAGGCTCAGGCTGTTCTGCGATTCGCTCCGCAGGCAGCCTCCGTGCCCGTCGGCAAGGTGCTCGACAGCGCCATCGCCAACGCCGCGCACAACTACGACCACCCGGACGCCTCCTCGCTGGTGATCAGCGAGGCGTACGTCGACGAGGGCCCGACCCTGAAGCGGTTCCGGCCGCGCGCCCAGGGCCGTGCCTACCGGATCCGCAAGCGGACCAGCCACATCACCGTGGTCGTCAGCAGCAAGGAAGGAACCCGGTAATGGGCCAGAAGGTTAACCCGCATGGGTTCCGGCTCGGTGTCACCACGGACTTCAAGTCCCGGTGGTACGCCGACAAGCTGTACAAGGACTACGTCAAGGAAGACGTCGCCATCCGTCGGATGATGACGTCCGGCATGGAGCGCGCCGGTATCTCGAAGGTTGAGATCGAGCGCACCCGTGACCGTGTGCGGGTGGACATCCACACCGCTCGTCCGGGCATCGTCATCGGCCGCCGTGGCGCCGAGGCCGACCGCATCCGCGGTGACCTCGAGAAGCTCACGGGCAAGCAGGTCCAGCTGAACATCCTCGAGGTCAAGAGCCCCGAGACCGACGCTCAGCTGGTTGCCCAGGCCGTTGCCGAGCAGCTCTCCTCCCGCGTCTCCTTCCGTCGTGCCATGCGCAAGAGCATGCAGGGCACGATGAAGGCCGGCGCCAAGGGCATCAAGATCCAGTGCGGCGGCCGCCTCGGTGGCGCCGAGATGTCCCGCTCGGAGTTCTACCGCGAGGGCCGTGTGCCCCTGCACACGCTCCGCGCGAACGTGGACTACGGCTTCTTCGAGGCCAAGACGACCTTCGGCCGCATCGGCGTGAAGGTCTGGATCTACAAGGGCGACGTCAAGAACATCGCCGAGGTCCGCGCCGAGAACGCTGCGGCCCGTGCGGGTAACCGCCCGGCCCGTGGTGGTGCCGACCGCCCGGCCCGTGGTGGCCGCGGTGGCGAGCGGCGCGGTCGTAAGCCGCAGCAGGCTGCCGGCGCCGAGGCCCCCAAGGCCGAGGCTCCCGCGTCCGCTCCGGCTGAGAGCACCGGAACGGAGGCCTGACCGACATGCTGATCCCCCGTAGGGTCAAGCACCGCAAGCAGCACCACCCGAAGCGCTCTGGCATGTCCAAGGGTGGAACGCAGGTTGCGTTCGGCGAGTACGGCATCCAGGCGCTTACCCCGGCCTACGTGACGAACCGTCAGATCGAGGCCGCTCGTATCGCCATGACGCGTCACATCAAGCGTGGTGGCAAGGTCTGGATCAACATCTACCCGGACCGTCCCCTCACCAAGAAGCCTGCCGAGACCCGCATGGGTTCCGGTAAGGGTTCGCCGGAGTGGTGGATCGCCAACGTCAAGCCCGGACGCGTGATGTTCGAGCTGTCGTACCCCAACGAGAAGATCGCCCGTGAGGCGCTGACTCGTGCGGCCCACAAGCTGCCGATGAAGTGCCGGATCGTCAAGCGCGAGGCAGGTGAAGCGTGATGTCGGCCGGTACCAAGGCGTCCGAGCTGCGCGAACTGGGTGACGAGGAGCTTCTGGCGAAGCTCCGCGAAGCCAAGGAAGAGCTGTTCAACCTCCGCTTCCAGGCGGCGACCGGTCAGCTCGAGAACCACGGTCGGCTCAAGGCCGTCCGTAAGGACATCGCGCGGATCTACACCCTGATGCGTGAGCGCGAGCTGGGCATCGAGACGGTGGAGAGCGCCTGATGAGTGAGAGCAACGTGACTGAGCAGACTGCAGAGGCCCGCGGCTTCCGCAAGACCCGTGAGGGTCTCGTCGTCAGCGACAAGATGGACAAGACCGTCGTCGTCGCCGTCGAGGACCGCGTCAAGCACGCGCTGTACGGCAAGGTCATCCGCCGTACCAACAAGCTCAAGGCGCACGACGAGCAGAACGCCGCGGGTGTCGGCGACCGTGTCCTCCTCGCGGAGACCCGGCCGCTGTCCGCGACGAAGCGCTGGCGCGTCGTCGAGATCCTCGAGAAGGCCAAGTAATTTCCTGCGGCCCTAAAAAAATGTAGGGGCCCCGCAGGACAGTTCCGCCAGGCTCGGCAGGGGTGCTCGTACTGAGCCCCCTGCCGGGAACCGGCAGACAAACAGGAGATAGACGTGATCCAGCAGGAGTCGCGACTGCGCGTCGCCGACAACACTGGTGCGAAGGAAATCCTTTGCATCCGTGTGCTCGGTGGCTCCGGTCGCCGCTACGCGGGCATCGGTGACGTCATCGTCGCCACCGTCAAGGACGCGATCCCCGGCGGCAACGTGAAGAAGGGTGACGTCATCAAGGCGGTCATCGTTCGCACCGTCAAGGAGCGCCGCCGTCCGGACGGCTCGTACATCCGCTTCGACGAGAACGCCGCCGTCATTCTGAAGAACGACGGCGACCCTCGTGGCACCCGTATCTTCGGCCCGGTGGGCCGGGAGCTGCGCGAGAAGAAGTTCATGAAGATCATCTCGCTCGCGCCGGAGGTGCTGTAAGCATGAAGATCAAGAAGGGCGACCTGGTCCAGGTCATCACCGGTAAGGACAAGGGCAAGCAGGGCAAGGTCATTGCCGCTTACCCGCGCGACGAGCGCGTCCTGGTCGAGGGTGTCAACCGGGTCAAGAAGCACACCAAGGCCGGCCCGACCGCCAAGGGCTCGCAGGCCGGTGGCATCGTCACGACCGAGGCGCCGATCCACGTCTCCAACGTCCAGCTGGTCGTTGAGAAGGACGGCAACAAGGTCGTCACGCGTGTCGGTTACCGCTTCGACGACGAAGGCAACAAGATCCGCGTTGCCAAGCGGACGGGTGAGGACATCTGATGACGACCACCACCAGCCCGCGTCTGAAGCAGAAGTACCGCGAGGAGATCGCGGGCAAGCTGCGTGACGAGTTCAAGTACGAGAACGTCATGCAGATCCCCGGCCTCGTCAAGATCGTGGTCAACATGGGTGTGGGCGACGCCGCCCGCGACTCCAAGCTGATCGAGGGCGCCATCCGCGACCTCACCACGATCACCGGTCAGAAGCCGGCCGTCACCAAGGCCCGCAAGTCCATCGCGCAGTTCAAGCTGCGTGAGGGTCAGCCGATCGGTGCCCACGTCACGCTTCGTGGCGACCGCATGTGGGAGTTCCTGGACCGCACCCTGTCGCTCGCGCTGCCGCGCATCCGCGACTTCCGTGGCCTGTCCCCCAAGCAGTTCGACGGCCGTGGCAACTACACCTTCGGTCTCACGGAGCAGGTCATGTTCCACGAGATCGACCAGGACAAGATCGACCGTACCCGGGGTATGGACATCACCGTGGTCACCACGGCGACCAACGACGCTGAGGGCCGCGCGCTCCTTCGTCACCTCGGCTTCCCGTTCAAGGAGGCGTGAGCGAGATGGCGAAGAAGGCTCTGATTGCCAAGGCTGCTCGCAAGCCCAAGTTCGGTGTGCGTGGCTACACGCGCTGCCAGCGCTGCGGCCGTCCGCACTCCGTGTACCGCAAGTTCGGCCTGTGCCGCGTGTGCCTTCGTGAGATGGCTCACCGTGGCGAGCTGCCGGGCGTGACCAAGAGCTCCTGGTAATCCCTGTAATTAGGGATTCCTGAAGCTCTCGGTAAGCATCTGGGTGGACAGGGGCCCACCCCCGCATGGCTTAGGCTTGTGGGGTTGGGCGCCTGTCGCGCCCGTACGACTTACTACGCCGTAGGTCCACCGCGCCGCACCCGTCCCGTCTCGGATCGGGGAGAGGGATGGCGCACCAGGAAACCCCGGCGAGAGAGGCCGAAGGCCAATTCATGACCATGACTGATCCGATCGCAGACATGCTTACGCGTCTGCGGAACGCGAACTCGGCATACCACGACTCCGTGACGATGCCGGCATCGAAGATCAAGTCTCACATCGCGGAGATCCTCCAGCAGGAGGGCTTCATCACGGGCTGGCGCGTCGAGGACGCCGAGGTTGGCAAGAACCTCGTCCTCGAGCTGAAGTTCGGCCCGAACCGTGAGCGCTCCATCGCGGGCATCAAGCGGATCTCCAAGCCCGGTCTCCGGGTTTACGCGAAGTCCACCAACCTGCCGAAGGTGCTGGGCGGCCTCGGCGTGGCGATCATCTCCACGTCGCACGGGCTCCTCACCGACAAGCAGGCCGGCAAGAAGGGCGTAGGCGGAGAAGTCCTCGCCTACGTCTGGTAGCGGAAGGGAACGGAGGAAACAGCTATGTCGCGTATTGGCAAGCTCCCCATCACGGTTCCCGCCGGCGTGGACGTCACCATCGACGGCCGTACGGTCTCGGTCAAGGGCCCCAAGGGCGAACTGACCCACACCGTCGCTGCGCCGATCGACATCGCCAAGGGTGAGGACGGCGTTCTCAACGTCACCCGCCCCAACGACGAGCGTCAGAACAAGGCCCTGCACGGCCTGTCCCGCACGCTGGTGGCGAACATGATCACCGGCGTGACCCAGGGTTACGTGAAGAAGCTCGAGATCAGCGGTGTCGGTTACCGCGTGCAGGCCAAGGGTTCGAACCTCGAGTTCGCTCTCGGCTACAGCCACCCGATCACCGTCGAGGCCCCCGAGGGCATCACCTTCAAGGTGGAGGCCCCCACCCGGTTCTCGGTCGAGGGCATCGACAAGCAGAAGGTCGGCGAGGTTGCGGCCAACATCCGCAAGCTGCGCAAGCCCGACCCGTACAAGGCCAAGGGCGTCAAGTACGAGGGCGAAGTCATCCGCCGCAAGGTCGGAAAGGCGGGTAAGTAAGCCATGGCATACGGACAGAAGATCCTCAAGGGCGACGCCTACAAGCGCGCCGCGATCAAGCGCCGCCACATCCGGATCCGTAAGCACATCAACGGAACGGCGGAGCGTCCGCGTCTGGTCGTTACCCGCTCGAACCGCCACATCGTGGCCCAGGTGATCGACGACATCAAGGGTCACACCCTTGCGTCGGCGTCCACCCTGGACACCTCGATCCGTGGTGGCGAGGGCGACAAGTCCACGCAGGCCAAGCAGGTCGGCGCCCTGGTCGCCGAGCGCGCCAAGGCCGCCGGTGTCGAGGCTGTCGTATTCGACCGTGGTGGCAACCAGTACGCCGGGCGCATCGCCGCCCTGGCGGACGCCGCCCGCGAAGCCGGGCTCAAGTTCTGAGCCGCTTCCGTAGCTAGCGGAAAGAGAGAGGTAATCCAATGGCTGGACCCCAGCGCCGTGGAAGCGGTGCCGGTGGCGGCGAGCGGCGGGACCGGAAGGGCCGTGACGGCGGCGCTGCTGCCGCCGAGAAGACCGCGTACGTTGAGCGCGTTGTCGCGATCAACCGCGTCGCCAAGGTTGTGAAGGGTGGTCGTCGCTTCAGCTTCACCGCGCTGGTCGTGGTGGGCGACGGTGACGGCACCGTGGGTGTCGGATACGGCAAGGCCAAGGAGGTGCCGGCCGCCATCGCCAAGGGCGTTGAGGAGGCCAAGAAGCACTTCTTCAAGGTCCCCCGCATCCAGGGCACCATCCCGCACCCGATCCAGGGTGAGAAGGCTGCCGGCGTCGTGCTGCTCAAGCCCGCGTCCCCCGGTACCGGCGTTATCGCCGGTGGCCCGGTGCGTGCCGTGCTCGAGTGCGCCGGTATCCACGACATCCTGTCGAAGTCGCTCGGCTCCGACAACGCGATCAACATCGTGCACGCGACCGTGGAGGCCCTCAAGGGCCTGCAGCGTCCCGAGGAGGTCGCGGCCCGCCGTGGTCTGCCGCTCGAGGACGTCGCCCCCGCGGCTCTTCTCCGTGCACGTGCCGGGGCGGGTGCGTAATCATGGCGCAGCTCAAGATTACGCAGGTCAAGTCCTACATCGGCAGCAAGCAGAACCACCGTGACACCCTGCGCTCCCTTGGTCTCAAGGGCATCAACACGCAGGTCGTCAAGGAGGACCGCCCCGAGTTCCGCGGCATGGTGCACACCGTCCGCCACCTCGTGTCGGTCGAGGAGGTCGACTGATCATGGCGGAGAACAACCCGCTCAAGATCCACAACCTCCGTCCCGCCCCGGGCGCCAAGACCGCCAAGACCCGTGTGGGTCGTGGTGAGGCGTCGAAGGGTAAGACGGCTGGTCGTGGTACCAAGGGTACGAAGGCTCGTTACCAGGTTCCGGAGCGCTTCGAGGGTGGCCAGATGCCCCTCCACATGCGTCTTCCGAAGCTGAAGGGCTTCAAGAACCCGTTCAAGACCGAGTTCCAGGTCGTGAACCTCGACAAGCTGGCCGCGCTGTACCCCGAGGGTGGCGAGGTCACCGTCGAGGGCCTCGTGGCCAAGGGTGCCGTTCGCAAGAACAGCCTCGTCAAGGTCCTCGGCCAGGGCGAGATCTCCGTGGCGCTGCAGGTGACGGTCGACGCCGTCTCCGGCTCCGCCAAGGAGAAGATCACCGCCGCCGGCGGTACCGTCACCGAGCTCGTCTGAACGCAACAGGCGTCTCGATGACTTGAGCGATCCCGACCGGGGATACCCCACAAATGGGGTATCCCCGGTTGGTCGTTCCAAGGGGGGCAGTCTCGCCGGTATGGTGGCCTGCACTGCCCACTTTTACGGAGTGCTTCTTGTGGGGCACTCTGAGCGGCAGTTGACCGTTAGCTAAGTCGTCCCTATTAGTCGAACCTCAAGACCGTCACCCTTGACGCAGTAGCGCGGGGGTCGCAGGAGGCACCGTGCTCACCGCGTTCGCCCGGGCGTTCAAGACGCCCGACCTGCGCAAGAAGCTGCTCTTCACGCTCGGCATCATCGTGATCTACCGGATCGGTACGCATATCCCGATCCCCGGCGTCGACTACAGGGCCGTCCAGGTCTGTATCGATCAGGCGAGCACCAACACGGGCCTTTTCGGTCTGGTCAACATGTTCAGCGGTGGCGCTCTGCTTCAGATCACGATCTTCGCGCTCGGCATCATGCCGTACATCACGGCGAGCATCATTCTTCAGCTGCTGACCGTCGTGATCCCGCGCCTGGAAGCCCTCAAGAAGGAGGGCCAGGCGGGTACGGCGAAGATCACGCAGTACACGCGTTACCTGACCGTCGCGCTCGCCATCCTTCAGGGCACCGGCCTGGTGGCCACCGCCCGCAGCGGAGCGCTCTTCCAGCAGTGCCAGGTCGCCAACCAGATCGTGCCTGACCAGTCGATCTTCACCACCGTCGTGATGGTCATCACCATGACCGCCGGTACGGCCTGTGTCATGTGGCTCGGTGAGCTCATCACCGACCGCGGCATCGGCAACGGCATGTCGATCCTGATGTTCATCTCGATCGCCGCGACCTTCCCGTCCGCGTTGTGGGCCATCAAGGAGTCGGGCTCCCTGGCCGACGGCTGGATCGAGTTCGGCACCGTGGTCGCCGTCGGCCTCGTGATGATCGGCCTCGTGGTCTTCGTCGAGCAGGCTCAGCGCCGTATTCCGGTTCAGTACGCGAAGCGGATGATCGGCCGCCGTTCCTACGGCGGCACGTCGACCTACATTCCGCTGAAGGTCAACCAGGCCGGCATCATCCCTGTGATCTTTGCCTCGTCGCTGCTCTACATCCCGGCACTGATCGCGCAGTTCTCCGGCGGAACGTCCGACTGGAAGGCCTGGGTCGAGCGAAACCTCGCTCAGACGGACGCCCCGACGCACATCGTCCTCTACTTCTTCCTGATCATTTTCTTCGCGTTCTTCTACGTGGCCATCTCGTTCAACCCCGAGGAAGTCGCGGACAACATGAAGAAGTATGGTGGCTTCATCCCGGGCATCCGGGCTGGCCGACCGACCGCTGAGTACCTCTCGTACGTGCTCAACCGGATCACCTGGCCGGGCTCGCTGTACTTGGGTCTGATCGCTCTCGTGCCGACGATGGCGTTGGCTGGTTTCGGGGCAAACCAGAACTTCCCGTTCGGCGGGACCAGCATCCTGATCATCGTGGGTGTCGGTCTCGAGACGGTGAAGCAGATCGAGAGCCAGCTCCAGCAGCGCAATTACGAAGGGTTCCTCCGCTAATGCGTATCGTCCTCGTCGGGCCGCCGGGCGCCGGTAAGGGAACGCAGGCCGCGTTCCTCGCCAAGAACCTGTCGATCCCGCACATCTCCACGGGCGACCTGTTCCGCGCCAACATCAGCCAGCAGACGGAGCTCGGGAAACTCGCCAAGTCCTACATGGACGCGGGCAACCTGGTGCCTGACGAGGTCACCATCGGGATGGCCAAGGACCGCATGGAGAAGCCGGACGCCGAGGGCGGCTTCCTCCTGGACGGCTTCCCGCGCAACGTGTCCCAGGCCGAGGCGCTCGACGAGATGCTCCAGTCCGAGAGCATGAAGCTGGACGCGGTGCTGGACCTCGAGGTCCCCGAGGAAGAGGTCGTCAAGCGGATCGCCGGGCGGCGCATCTGCCGCAAGGACTCCAGCCACGTCTTCCACGTCACGTACAGCCAGCCGAAGCAGCAGGGCGTCTGCGACGTCTGCGGCGGCGAGCTGTACCAGCGGGACGACGACTCGGAGGAAACCGTCCGCACGCGGCTGGAGGTCTACCACACGCAGACCGAGCCGATCATCGACTACTACAAGACCCAGGGGCTGGTCGTCACCATCTCCGCGCTGGGCAAGGTCGAAGAGGTCACGGCACGCGCCATGGAGGCGCTTCAGCGTGACGAGGACGGCAAGTAGCAGCCTCCTCGGCCCTACGTAGCTCAGGCCGCGGTTCCCGGTGAGGGGGCCGCGGCTGCTGCGTGGGACGGGGTGTGCGGGCCCCGCCCTTATGGTTGAAGCAGTCCCCTCTGTCCAGTCCCAGAAAGGCGCCCGTCCCCATGGTGCAGATCAAGTCCCCCGAGCAGATCGCCAAGATGCGTGAGGCGGGGCTGGTCGTCGCCGCCATTCACGCGGCCACGCGTGAGGCCGCGGTGCCCGGGGCCAGTACCAGGGATCTGGACGAGGTCGCACGCAAGGTGCTCGCGGAGCACGGCGCCAAGTCGAACTTCCTCGGCTACGGCGGCTTCCCCGCGACGATCTGCACCTCCGTGAACGACGTCGTCGTCCACGGCATCCCGTCCGAGGACGTCGTCCTGGGGGACGGCGACATCATCTCCATCGACTGCGGCGCCATCATCGACGGCTGGCACGGCGACGCCGCCTACACCGCCTTCGTGGGCTCCGGTCACGCCCCGGAGCTGATCGAGCTCTCTCGGGTGACCGAGGAGTCGATGTGGGCCGGCATCGCGGCCATGAAGCAGGGCAACCGTCTGGTGGACGTCTCCCGTGCCATCGAGACGTACATCCGTCGACAGCCCAAGCCCGGCGGCGGCAAGTACGGGATCATCGAGGACTACGGCGGCCACGGCATCGGTACCGAGATGCACATGGACCCGCATCTGCTGAACTACGTCGAGCGGCGGCGGGGGAAGGGGCCGAAGCTGGTCCCCGGGTTCTGCCTCGCGATCGAGCCGATGGTCTCGCTGGGCACGCCGAAGACCGAGGTCCTCTCGGACGACTGGACGGTCATCACCACGGACGGCACCTGGTCGTCGCACTGGGAGCACTCGGTCGCGCTGACCGAGGAGGGCCCGCTGGTGCTCACGTCTCCCGACGGGGGCAAGGCGAAGCTGGCCGAGCACGGGATTGTGGCCGCGCCGGATCCGTTGGCCTGAGCGCCTACGGGGAGCGGGTTGCTGCCAGCCGGCGGCTGCGGCGCCGCGGTGGCTTGTCGCGCAGTTCCCCGCGCCCCTCTGGGGCGCTTAACGATCTGTCCTCTGGGGCAGGATCTCTCGATTCGTCTTTCCGGGTGCCCTGACGTAGACTGACTCGTCGGCTCTCGTGCACCCGCATGTCCGCATGCGCCCGTAAGGGAAACGCAAGGGAGTCGATCAAGGTAGTCGATTCGAAGGGCGAAGCGTGGCCAAGAAGCAAGGTGCCATCGAGATCGAGGGCACTGTCGTCGAGTCTCTTCCGAACGCCATGTTCAAGGTCGAGCTCCAGAACGGCCACCAGGTCCTGGCACACATCAGCGGCAAGATGCGCATGCACTACATCCGCATCCTCCCTGACGACCGGGTCGTGGTGGAGCTGTCTCCGTACGACCTGACGCGTGGCCGGATCGTCTACCGCTACAAGTAGATCTTGCCCCTGCCCCGGGACCTCCCGAGGCGATGGCACTGACCCGGAGAACCTCACCCAATGAAGGTCAAGCCGAGCGTCAAGAAGATCTGCGACAAGTGCAGGGTGATCCGCCGTCACGGTCGGGTCATGGTCATTTGCGAGAACCCGCGGCACAAGCAGCGCCAGGGCTGACGCACGACCAACTCCCTCTGCACCTCTATCGCAGAGTTTCGCGCGACGCGAGCTGAATATGTTCATACGCAGAATCCAGGCGAACTCGCCTGACACCCCCGGTTCGGAGGCTGGGGACCCATGTCGTACCTAATCTTTGGCTGCATCTTTTGAACAGCGTGAAGAGGCCGGCGGCTGGGAGTCGATTCTGCGGAAGACCTCCGAAGATCACCAGGAGCCATTGAATGGCACGCGTTTCCGGTGTTGACATCCCGCGCGACAAGCGCGTGGAGGTCGCCCTCACCTACGTGTTCGGCATCGGCCGGACCCTCTCGCAGGCGACGCTGGCAGCGACCGGCGTCGACCCGAACACCCGCGTTCGCGACCTCTCCGAGGAGCAGCTCGTCGCGATCCGCGAGTACGTGGACAACAACATCAGGACCGAGGGTGACCTCCGTCGTGAGATCCAGGCCGACATCCGCCGCAAGGTCGAGATCGGTTGCTACCAGGGTCTGCGTCACCGTCGTGGTCTGCCCGTCCGCGGTCAGCGCACCAGCACGAACGCCCGTACCCGCAAGGGCCCGCGTCGCGCCATCGCCGGCAAGAAGAAGCCGGGCAAGAAGTAGTCCTCAGCGGACAACGCTTCATCAGCGGTCTTCGCTGTAGGACCGACCACCTCCCCGTAGGAGTTAGTAGATGCCCCCCAAGGGTCGTCAGGGCGCTGCCAAGAAGGTGCGCCGCAAGGAAAAGAAGAACGTCGCTCACGGCCACGCGCACATCAAGAGCACGTTCAACAACACGATCGTCTCCATCACGGACCCGTCCGGCAACGTGATCTCCTGGGCCTCCGCCGGCCACGTCGGCTTCAAGGGCTCCCGGAAGTCCACGCCGTTCGCCGCGCAGATGGCCGCCGAGTCGGCTGCCCGCCGCGCCCAGGAGCACGGCATGCGCAAGGTCGACGTGTTCGTGAAGGGCCCGGGTTCCGGTCGTGAGACCGCGATCCGTTCGCTCCAGGCCACCGGTCTCGAGGTCGGCTCCATCCAGGACGTCACCCCGACCCCGCACAACGGCTGCCGCCCGCCGAAGCGTCGTCGCGTCTGACGCACGGCTGCTTCGAGCAGGCTGGGTTCGGGTTTCGGGCGGTACGGCGCTGTAAGGCCGTATCGCCCGTACCCTTGCAGTACCCGCACTTTTCACGGGTGCGGTTTCCGTCGGGCGTCAAATAGCGGGCGTCCACGAATGAAGGATCTGATCCACACATGCTGATCGCTCAGCGTCCCTCGTTGACCGAAGAGGTCGTCGACGAGTTCCGCTCCCGGTTCGTGATCGAGCCGCTGGAGCCGGGCTTCGGTTACACCCTCGGCAACTCCCTGCGCCGGACCCTCCTGTCCTCGATCCCGGGTGCGGCGGTCACGTCCATCCGTATCGACGGCGTGCTGCACGAGTTCACCACCGTGCCGGGCGTCAAGGAGGACGTCACCGACCTGATCCTCAACATCAAGCAGCTGGTCGTCTCCTCGGAGCACGACGAGCCCGTCGTGATGTACCTGCGCAAGCAGGGCCCGGGTCTGGTCACCGCCGCCGACATCGCGCCCCCGGCCGGTGTCGAGGTGCACAACCCCGACCTCGTCCTCGCGACGCTCAACGGCAAGGGCAAGCTGGAGATGGAGCTCACGGTCGAGCGTGGCCGTGGTTATGTCTCCGCCGTGCAGAACAAGCAGGTGGGCCAGGAGATTGGTCGTATTCCGGTCGACTCCATCTACTCGCCGGTTCTGAAGGTCACGTACAAGGTCGAGGCCACGCGTGTCGAGCAGCGCACCGACTTCGACAAGCTGATCGTCGACGTCGAGACCAAGCAGGCGATGCGTCCGCGTGACGCCATGGCGTCGGCCGGTAAGACGCTGGTCGAGCTGTTCGGGCTCGCCCGGGAGCTCAACATCGACGCCGAGGGCATCGACATGGGCCCGTCCCCCACGGACGCCGCCCTCGCCGCTGATCTGGCGCTGCCGATCGAGGAGCTGGAGCTCACCGTTCGGTCGTACAACTGCCTCAAGCGTGAGGGCATCCACTCCGTGGGTGAGCTCGTGGCGCGTTCCGAGGCCGACCTGCTCGACATTCGTAACTTCGGTGCGAAGTCGATCGACGAGGTCAAGGCGAAGCTGGCCGGCATGGGCCTGGCCCTCAAGGACAGCCCGCCCGGATTCGACCCGACCGCTGCCGCGGACGCCTTCGGTGCCGATGACGACGCTGACGCCGGTTTCGTGGAGACCGAGCAGTACTGATTCGGCTGCCGGTCCGTTGTGGCTGGTCGCGCAGTTCCCCGCGCCCCTTTGGGGCGCGGACCCTCCGGGCGTCTGAAAAGGCGCCCGGATCTCCGACAGGTAATCGCCTGCTCGGATACTGACCTCGGTACCTCATACGGCCGGGGCAGACACACAGGAGATTGACATGCCGAAGCCCACCAAGGGTGCCCGTCTGGGCGGCAGTGCCGCGCACGAGAAGCTGCTCCTCGCGAACCTCGCGAAGGCGCTCTTCGAGCACGGCCGTATCACCACCACCGAGGCGAAGGCCCGTCGGCTGCGGCCGTACGCCGAGCGTCTGGTCACCAAGGCGAAGAAGGGCGACCTTCACAACCGCCGTCAGGTGCTCCAGGTCATCACGGACAAGAGCGTCGTCCACACGCTCTTCACCGAGATCGGCCCGCGGTACGAGAACCGTCCGGGTGGCTACACCCGTATCACCAAGATCGGTAACCGCCGTGGCGACAACGCGCCCATGGCTGTCATCGAGCTGGTCGAGGCGCTGACGGTCGCGCAGGAGGCCACGGGTGAGGCCGAGGCCGCCACCAAGCGTGCCGCCAAGGACGCCGAGGTTGCCGAGGTTACCGAGGCCAAGGTCGACACGACCAAGGCCGACGAGGCTCCCGCCGAGGAGTCGAAGGACGCCTAAGCGTCTGCCGGGGGCTGCTTGATCGCGGCCGCGGCTTCGTCGTGGCTGGTCGCGCAGTTCCCCGCGCCCCTTTAGGGCGTTGGCGGGCCCGTTCCTTTCTGAGGAGCGGGCCCGCTTTTGTGTTCCTGAGAGGATCTCTGTGTGAGTGATGAAGTAGCACCTGGGTATGTCCGTGTACGCCTCGACCTGTCCTACGACGGGGCCGAGTTCTCCGGGTGGGCCAAGCAGGCCGGGGGGCGGCGGACCGTGCAGGGGGAGATCGAGGATGCCCTGCGGACCGTCACGCGGTCGGGGAGTACGACGTATGAACTGACCGTCGCCGGGCGTACCGATGCCGGGGTGCATGCGCGGGGGCAGGTCGCGCACGTCGATCTGCCGGAGGCGGTGTGGCGTGAGCATCACGAGAAGCTGCTCAAGCGGCTCGCCGGGCGGCTGTCCAAGGATGTGCGGGTGTGGGCGCTCAGGGAGGCGCCGAGCGGGTTCAACGCGCGCTTCTCGGCCGTCTGGCGGCGCTACGCGTATCGCGTCACCGACAACCCCGGAGGCGTGGACCCGCTGCTGCGCAGTCATGTCCTCTGGCACGACTGGCCCCTCGACGTCGGCGCCATGAACGAGGCCGCCGGGCGGCTGCTCGGCGAGCACGACTTCGCGGCCTACTGCAAGAAGCGGGAGGGGGCCACGACCATTCGGACGTTGCAGGAGCTGAGCCTGGCGCGGGGGGACGACGGGATCATCACCGCCACCGTGCGCGCCGACGCCTTCTGCCACAACATGGTGCGGTCGCTCATCGGGGCGTTGTTGTTCGTCGGGGACGGGCATCGGCCCGCGGACTGGCCGGGCAAGGTGCTTGCCGCCGGGGTCAGGGACTCGGCCGTGCATGTCGTACGGCCCCATGGGCTGACGTTGGAGGAAGTCGGCTACCCCGCCGACGAGTTGCTGGCCGCGCGGAGCAAGGAAGCGCGGAACAAGCGGTCGTTGCCGGGCAGCGCTGGGTGCTGTTAGGCGAACGGGCCGGGCCTCGTGGTGAGGTCCGGCCCGGCGCCGTTCGGCGTGGGAATCGGTGTTACTCGCCGGCCGCCGCCGACGCCTGGAGCTCGCCGCGCTGGCGGATCTGACGGAAGGCGAAGTCCTCCAGGTCCTCGCCGACCTGGAAGGCGTCCGTGTCCTTGTCCGTCATGTCCTTGCCGGTGGTGAAGCCGGTGATGGTGAAGTAGGCGTAACGGCCGTAGGAGTTGGAGGTCGACAGGCAGACGGCGGACGTGCAGAAGTCCTTGATGCCCTTGCCGGACAGGGACCTGATGATGTCCGTCTTCGTCTTGACCTTGCCCTTGACCTTCGTGGCCTGGGCCGCGTTGTCGAAGACCGCCACGCCCACCGTCACCGCGACGTTGTCCTTCACGTACGAGACGCGCATGAAGCTGGTGCAGTCGTTGTCCGTGAGGATCTTCGGCAGCCCGCCCTTGGTGGCCGCGGAGCAGTTCTTCGTGTCGTCCGTCGCGCCCTTCTTGTACACGGTCGTCTCACCCACGGTCAGCTGCGTGCCCGGGAAGAGGATCTGCGCGCTCAGCGGAGCGGTGTCCTTGCTCTTGCTGGAGACGAAGTCCTTCGGGTCCAGCGGCGGCGGGGCGCTCGTCGACTCGAACGAGGGAGTGGCGGACCGGTTCGGCAGGCCCGAACTCCCCGGGAGATCGGAAGCCGGTTTGTTCGAGGCCGAGTTGCCGTCGTTCGCCGACACCACGGCCACGGCGACGGCGGCACCGATCGCGACGGTGGCCAGGGCGCCGCCGCCGATGAAGAACAGCCTGCGCCGTTTGTTGCGCGTCTCGGACGCCTCGGCGAGTGCGGCCCAGTCCGGCGTCTCGTCGGTGCCGTCGTTCCACGGCTGCTGGGAATGCGGTTTCCAGGGATCCCACTGGGACTGGGGTCCCCCCTGCTGCCCGTAGCTCATGGGGCGCATCTTAGACGGACCGAGGGTGTGCCGGTCCGCCCCAAGAAGCGCACCCGCACCTAGCGTTCACACGGTGAGCGAGCACAAAAGCGACATCTCCGGGTGGTTGGTGCGACGGGCGACGTGGCATCTGTGGGCGGCGCTCGGGGTCGTACTGGGCGCCCTGGTGGTGCGTACGGCCCGGGTGACCTCGGACGGAGGGATGGACAACGCCATCGTCGTGCGGGCGGCGCGGGTCTGGTGGGCCGGCGGTTCGCCGTATGACGACTCCCACTTCCTCTATTTGCCGAGCGCGGTGCTGGCGGCGGCTCCTCAGGTGCTGATTCCGCGGGATGTGCTGAGCGTGCTGGTGCCGGCGGCGGTGACCGGCTGTCTGGTCGGGGGCTGGGTCTGTGCCTTACGTCTCCACGACGTCCCGGTGCGCAGCCGCTTCGCGGCGCTCGGTCTGCTCGGCCTCGCGGCCGGGTTCGCGCCGTTCGCCCACCTTGTCGTGTTGGGGAACTGGACGGCGACGGCGGCGCTCGCGCTGCCGCTGGGGTTGTCGCTGGCCGGGCGGGGCCGGTGGGTGGCGGCCGGGGCGGTGATCGGGGCGGCGGTCGCGCTGAAGCCGCTGCTGGCGCCGCTTGCACTGCTGTTCGTGTTCGCGGGGCGGTGGCGGGGGCTGGCGGTGCTGGTCGGGGTGCCGGTGGCGGCGTCCGCGGGGGCGGCGTCGCTGCTGCCGGATCCGGCGGGGTTCTTCACCCGCACCCTGCCGTTTCTGCTGAGCGGGGGCGACAGCTTTGTGCGGCTGTACGAGGCGTCGCCGGCCGCGGTGCTGCCGCGGGTGGGGGTGCCGGGGGTGCTGGCCGGGGGGATCGGGTTGGCGGGGGCCGGGGTGGGGGTGGGGTGTGCGTGGTGGCGTTGGCGTCGTGGGGACGCCGGGCCACTGCGGCTCGCGGAGACCGCGGTGATGTTGATGCTGTCGGCGTTTCTGGTCGCCAGGCCGTCGTACGACCACTACCTGCTGGTCGTCGTGCCGGTGGTGGTGGCGGGGGTGCCGTGTGCGGGGGCGGTGGCTCGGGGGCCGTGGTTCTGGCTGGCGCTGGTGCCGCAGCTGCCGGGGGTGAGCTGGCCCTATCTGGAGACGGTTCAGCGGCGGGCCTTCAGGGACGCGGTGACGTTGTGTGGTGTGGCCGCTACTTTGGCCGTGCGGTGCGGTGGGGGTGGGCGGCCCGTTTTCCTCGCCCCCGCCGCCCCTACCCGTCCCGTCCTTCTGGGGCTCCGCCCCAGACCCCGCTGCTCAAACGCCGGAGGGGCTGAATGGTCCGGCGGAGGGGCTGAGTAGTGCGCCGGCGGGGGCGAGCGAGCGGGCGTTTATGCTGGTGGTCGGAGTGCAGGGCTGCCGCAGCCGAGCCATTTTGACCCGGCCGAGGCGCCGAAGGTATCCTGCATGTTCGTTGTGTATTGGCTTGCTCATTCTCACGGGACGGGCCCTTACACCGGTCCACCGGGCCGATGACCAGCAACCCCACGTACGCGGTATGCGTCGCCGCAGTGGCTCAGGCTGTCGTGATCGTTTCGGTGACCTGTTCAGGTCCATTCACTCGAAGCGAAGGCTACGAACCGTGCGTACGTACAGCCCCAAGCCCGGCGATGTGACGCGCCAGTGGCACGTCATTGACGCTCAGGACGTCGTCCTGGGTCGTCTCGCCAGCACCGCCGCCTCCATCCTGCGGGGCAAGCACAAGCCGATCTACGCGCCCCACGTCGACACCGGTGACTTCGTCATCATCATCAACGCCGACAAGGTGCACCTGTCCGGCAACAAGCGGACCCAGAAGATGGCGTACCGCCACTCCGGCTACCCGGGTGGTCTGCGCTCCGTCCGTTACGACGAGCTCCTCGACAAGAACCCTGAGAAGGCCATCGAGAAGGCCGTCAAGGGCATGCTCCCCAAGAACACTCTGGGCCGTCAGATGCTCTCGAAGCTGAAGGTCTACAAGGGTGACCAGCACCCGCACGGCGCGCAGCAGCCGCAGCCGTACGAGATCACCCAGGTCGCGCAGTAAGTCCGGCCACCCCCTAAGACTGAAGAGAATCTGAGGAGAATCGTGGCCGAGACCACCGTTGAGCAGCCGGTCGAAGAGACTGAGCTCGTCGACATTGACAGCTACACCACCGAGTCCGAGGTTCCGGTGGAGGGTGAGTACACCTCCGAGTCCCTCGCCTCGCGTTTCGGTGAGCCCCAGCCGGCCGCCGGCCTGGGCCGCCGCAAGAACGCCATCGCCCGCGTGCGCATCGTGCCGGGCAGCGGCAAGTGGAAGATCAACGGGCGCACGCTCGAGGACTACTTCCCGAACAAGGTGCACCAGCAGGAGGTCAACGAGCCGTTCAAGGTTCTTGAGCTCGAGGGTCGCTACGACGTCATCGCCCGCATCGCCGGTGGCGGTGTCTCCGGTCAGGCCGGTGCGCTCCGTCTCGGTGTCGCCCGCGCGCTGAACGAGGCCGACGTCGACAACAACCGCGGCCCGCTGAAGAAGGCCGGCTTCCTCAAGCGCGACGACCGTGCGGTCGAGCGCAAGAAGGCCGGTCTGAAGAAGGCCCGTAAGGCTCCGCAGTACAGCAAGCGTTAAGCTTCGCTGCCTGTACGTCCGAACGCCCCGGCGGCACGCCACAGTGCCGCCGGGGCGTTCGTTTTCTCACAGGCTTGGGCGTATAACGGCACAAGGTGTTCAAAGGCTGGTGTGCTCGTGTGCCTGTGCGCTCGCGCGATCGGGCGACGGGATGATCGGACGATCTCCGGAAACTGATGCTTCCTCAGGAGGACAAGTGGGACGACTCTTCGGCACGGACGGCGTGCGCGGCGTCGCCAACGCGGATCTGACGGCCGAGATGGCGCTCGGTCTGTCCGTGGCGGCGGCGCACGTACTGGCCGAGGCGGGCACCTTCGAGGGCCACCGGCCGAAAGCGGTGGTCGGACGGGACCCGCGTGCGTCCGGGGAGTTCCTGGAGGCCGCCGTGGTGGCCGGCCTGGCGAGTGCGGGTGTCGATGTGCTGCGGGTCGGTGTGCTGCCGACGCCCGCTGTCGCGTATCTCACGGGCGCGCTCGGCGCCGACCTCGGTGTCATGCTCTCCGCCAGCCACAACGCCATGCCCGACAACGGCATCAAGTTCTTCGCCCGCGGCGGCCACAAGCTCGCGGACGAGCTGGAGGACCGTATCGAGACCGTCTACGACGAGCACCGGCACGGTGAACCGTGGGAGCGGCCGACGGGTGCGGCGGTCGGTCGGGTGCGGTCGTACGACGAAGGGTTCGAGGAGTACGTCGCCCACCTCCTCGGTGTGCTGCCCAACCGGCTGGACGGGCTGAAGATCGTCCTCGACGAGGCGCACGGCGCCGCGGCGGGTGTTTCGCCGGAGGCGTTCACCCGGGCCGGGGCCGAGGTCGTCACCATCGGCGCCGAGCCCGACGGGCTCAACATCAACGACGGCTGCGGGTCCACTCATCTGGACAAGCTGAAGGCCGCCGTCATCGAGCACGGTGCCGCTCTCGGGATCGCGCACGACGGAGACGCCGACCGCTGCCTCGCCGTGGACCACACCGGCGACGAGGTCGACGGGGATCAGATCCTGGCCGTGCTCGCGCTGGCCATGCGGGAACACTCTTCTCTGCGGGCCGGGACCGTGGTGGCGACCGTCATGTCCAACCTCGGCTTCAAGCTGGCCATGGAGCGCGAGGGGATCGCGCTGGTGCAGACCGCTGTCGGGGACCGGTACGTGCTGGAGGAGATGAAGCAGCACGACTACGCGCTCGGTGGCGAGCAGTCCGGGCATGTCATCATCCTCGATCACGCCACGACCGGTGACGGGACCCTGACCGGGTTGCTGCTGGCCGCTCGGGTCGCGGAGACCGAGCGTACGCTGCGGGACCTGGCCTCGGTGATGGAGCGGCTGCCTCAGGTGCTCATCAATGTGCCGGATGTGGACAGGTCGCGGGTGAAGACGTCGGCGGAGCTCGCGGCGGCGGTCGCGGACGCCGAGCGGGAACTCGGGTCCACGGGGCGGGTGTTGCTGCGTCCGTCCGGTACCGAGCCGTTGGTGCGGGTGATGGTCGAGGCCGCGGACATCGAGCAGGCTCGGTCTGTGGCCGGGCGGCTGGCCGATGTGGTGAAGTCGGCGCTGGGGTAGTGCGGCGGGTCGGGTAGGGGCGGGGGTTTCTGCTCGCTGCGGGCTGCCGGTTGGTTGTGGCTTGTCGCGCAGTTCCCCGCGCCCCTCAAGGGGCGCTGCCGATCCGGCGATGCTTGGTCCAGGCCCACTTCTGGACCATGAGGGTGAGCGTCCCGGCGAGGACGATGCCCAGGAGGTTCAGGAGCAGCTGGCCTGTCGAGAGCCAGGTCTGCTTGGCGTCGTCGTAGATCAGGGCCACGGCGGCGTTGGCGGCGGCCGGGACCGTCGTCACCGAGATGGCGACTCCGACCAGGGCGCCGGACTTGGCGGATGTCAGGGAGAGGGTGCCGGCGGTGCCGGCGAGGACCGCCACGACGAATGAGAACCAGTCGGGGGCGTAGATGAAGCCGGTGTTGGGCCGCTCGGCCTCCAGCTTGGCCTCGGTGAACAGGCCGACGGCGTCCATGAAGTAGCTGAAGCCCACCGTCATGGCCATCGCCACGGCGAAGCCCACCAGCAGTGCGATCAGCGAGCGCAGCGCCAGCCGCGGTGCCCGCTGGACGATCGCCGTGCAGATGCCCGCCAGCGGGCCGAACTCCGGGCCGACCGCCATCGCGCCGACGATCAGGATCGCGTTGTCGAGGACCACACCGCAGGCCGCGATCATTGTGGCGAGCGTGATGAAGGCGAGGTAGGTGACGGAGAGCGTCGACTCCTCGTGCGTCGCGTCGGCCAAGTGCTCCCACAACACCGCGTCGGCTCCCTCTCCTGGAGCCTCCGCCTCGGCCTTGTCAGCCCGCTTGGACAGCGACAGGTCGATGCTCTCGACGGCGATGGAGCCGCGCTCCTCGATGCCCAACTGCTGGAGGTGGGTGAGGAGTTCGTCGCCCGCCTCCCGTGCCACGTCGCACAGCACCAGGTCCCCCACGGGGTTGCGGGCGGCGCCGGGCACGACGGCGAGATGGGCCGTCCCTACCGTCTTCTCGATCAGGCGGACCACGTCGTCGGTCTTGTCGGACGGCGTGATCATGCGGAGGTGGAGCATGGAGGCAGCGTAGCTGTCACAGCTTGCGCAGGCTCAGTCGCTGGACCTTGTGGTCCGGACCCTTGCGGACGACCAGGGTGGCTCGGCCGCGGGTGGGGGCGATGTTCTCCACCAGGTTGGGCTTGTTGATGGTGCGCCACATCGTGCGGGCGTAGTCGAGGGCCTCCTCCTCGGACACCTGGGTGTACTTGCGGAAGTACGAGGAGGGGTTCTGGAAGGCGGTCTCGCGCAGCCGCTTGAAGCGGTTGAGGTACCAGTGCTCGATGTCCTCGGTGCGCGCGTCGACGTACACGCTGAAGTCGAAGTAGTCGGCGAGGCCGACCCGGGTGCGGCCGTCCTTGCCGGGCAGGGCGGGCTGGAGGACGTTCAGGCCCTCGACGATCAGGATGTCGGGGCGGCGGACCGTGAGCTTCTGGTCCGGGACGATGTCGTAGATCAGGTGGGAGTAGACGGGGGCCGTGACCTCGTCCTTGCCCGCCTTGATGTCGGCGACGAAGCGGGTCAGGGCGCGGCGGTCGAAGGACTCGGGGAAACCCTTCCGCGACATCAGGCCGCGGGCCTGGAGCTCCTTGGTGGGGAGCAGGAAGCCGTCCGTCGTCACCAGCTCGACGCGCGGGTGCTCGGGCCAGCGGGAGAGCAGGGCCTGGAGGAGGCGGGCCACCGTGGACTTTCCTACGGCGACCGAGCCGGCGACTCCTATGACGAACGGGGTGCCGGACTGGGAGCCCTGTTCGCCGAGGAAGGTGTTCAGGGCGCCTCTGAGGCCGTCGGTGGCGCCGACGTAGAGGTTGAGGAGGCGGGAGAGCGGGAGGTAGATGTCACGGACCTCGTCGAGGTCGATGACGTCGCCCAGGCCGCGCAGCTTCTCGACCTCCTCCGCGGTGAGCGGCAGCGGGGTCTTGTCGCGCAGCGCGCTCCACTCCGAGCGGGTGAGGTCGACGTAGGGAGTCGCCTCCGGCCTGGGCCGGTGGGCGCTCCGGGGCATCGAGGAGACCGGAGAGATCACAGTCCATTGTTACGGGAGTACGAACGGACGGTGAGGTGGGATCCATCACGCCGCGACCTTTTGGATAAACCCACAGCTTCTGCCGGAAATCTGGGCAAGGTGGGGAATGTCAGTGGCGTGCGTCACAGTTGTGGGAAGGGTGGGCCCGGCCCGGGGTCCACGAACCCCGAGGGGTGACCATGACGACGTACGCGATAGAGGCGCAGGGCCTGGTCAAGCGGTTCAAGGACACCGAGGCGCTGGCCGGGGTCGACCTGGGGGCCCGTAGAGGTTCCGTGCTCGGGCTGCTGGGGCCCAACGGTGCCGGGAAGACGACCGCGGTGCGGATCTTCGCGACGCTGCTCCGGCCCGACGGGGGCAGGGCGCGGGTCGCCGGGCACGACGTGGTCCGGGAGGCCGGGGTCGTACGCGCCATGGTCGGGCTGACCGGGCAGTACGCGGCGGTGGACGAGAACCTGACCGGCACGGAGAACCTGCTGCTCATCGGCCGGCTGCTCGGTCTGTCGCGGCGGGACGCCAGGGCTCGGGCCCGGGAGCTGCTGGAGCGCTTCCAGCTCACGGACGCGGCCGGGCGGGCCGTGAAGACCTTCTCCGGCGGCATGCGCAGGCGTCTGGACCTCGCGGCCAGCCTCGTCGGCCGGCCCAGCATCCTCTTCCTCGACGAGCCGACCACCGGCCTGGACCCGCACAGCCGAGGTGAGCTGTGGGACCTGCTGCGGGGGCTGGTCGCGGACGGTGCCACGGCCCTGCTGACCACGCAGTATCTGAACGAGGCCGATGTGCTCGCCGACGACATCGTGGTGATCGACAAGGGGCGGGTGATCGCCGAGGGCACCCCGGATCAGCTGAAGTCGCAGGTCGGAGGGCAGGTGCTGGAGCTGCGTCCGGTGCTGGGGGAGGACCTGGCGCGGGCGCATGTGCTGGTGGCGGGGGCCGCCGGACCGGAGGCCCGGATCGAGGGCGAGACGATCACCGCCCCGGTGAAGGACCCCGAGCTGATGCCGGCCGTCGTGCGCACGCTCGACCGCGAGGGGATCGCGGTCGGCGAGCTCGCCCTGCGCCGCTCCTCGCTCGACGAGGTCTTCCTGGCCCTGACCGGCCATCGCGCCGAACCCGGCGCACCCGAGGGCAACGGCGGCGCGGCCGTCCGGGACGAGGACACCGGCGCCGAGCTCCAGAAGGCGGTGATGCGGCCATGACCGCCACCGCCACGACCATCACGGCCCCGGTCACCAAGTCGGGCCGGGTGCGACCGCTCGACGGACTCCGCCAGACCTTCACGATGGCCTGGCGAAGTCTGGTCGCGGTCAAGCACAACCCGCTGGAACTGGTCGACTACAGCATCACGCCCATCATGTTCGTGTTCCTCTTCACGTATGTGCTGGGCGGGCAGATGGCCGGATCGCCCGAGGCGTACCTGAAGTACGCGCTGCCCGGGATCATCGTCCAGAACACCCTGTTCATGACGATGTACACGGCGATGGCGCTCAACACCGACCTCACCAAGGGCGTCTTCGACCGTCTGCGCAGTCTGCCGATAGCCCGCTCCGCCCCGCTCATCGGCCGCATCACCGCGGACCTCGCCAAGCACGTCTGGGCCATGCTGCTGATGATCGGCCTCGGTCTGCTGCTCGGCTTCCGGATCACCGGGGGACTTGACGGGCTGGTGCTCGGGATGCTGCTGGTGGTCGTCTTCGCCGCGGCGGTGTCGTGGAGCGCGGTGCTGATCGGGATGCTCGCGGGGGACGCGGAGAAGGTGCAGGCCTTCGCCTTCACGATCATCTTCCCGATCACCTTCACCAGCAGCGCCTTCGTCATGGTGGACACCATGCCGGGGTGGCTCCAGGCGTGGAGCGACGTCAATCCGGTGACGCATCTGTCGGACGCGTTCCGCGGGTTGCTGCTGGGCGGGGCGGTGGCGGAGCCGGTGCTGTGGTCGCTGGTGTGGGCCGCGGGCATCGCGGTGGTGTTCTACCCGGTGGCCATGCGGGCTTACCGGGCGAAGACGTGAGGGACCTCGGACGGCCGGGGATCCGCGACCAGAATTTCCGAATTCGGGCAGGCGGTGCTGTGTTCGGGGGCGAACTCGGTGAGGATCGGACCGTAGGCTGCCGCGCATGTGCGGAATCGTGGGATACGTGGGGTCGCAGTCGGCGCTGGAGATTGTCACGGCCGGGCTGAAGCGGCTGGAGTACCGGGGGTACGACTCGGCGGGGGTCGCCGTCCTGGCGGACGGGGGGCTGGCGGCCGCGAAGAAGGCGGGCAAGCTCGTCAATCTGGAGAAGGAGCTGACCGAGCGGCCGTTGCCGACCGGGAGCACGGGGATCGGGCACACACGCTGGGCCACGCACGGCGGGCCCACGGACGCCAACGCGCACCCGCATCTCGACAACGCCGGGCGCGTCGCCGTCGTGCACAACGGGATCATCGAGAACTTCGCCGCGCTGCGGGCCGAGTTGGCGGAGCGGGGGCATGAGCTGGCCTCCGAGACCGACACGGAGGTCGTCGCGCATCTGCTCGCCGAGGAGTTCTCGGCCTGTGCCGATCTCGCCGAGGCCATGCGGCTCGTGTGCCGACGGCTGGACGGGGCCTTCACGCTGGTGGCGGTGCATGCCGACGAGCCCGATGTCGTGGTCGGGGCCCGGCGGAACTCGCCGCTCGTGGTGGGCGTTGGGGAGGGTGAGGCCTTTCTCGCCTCGGACGTCGCCGCGTTCATCGCCCATACGCGGTCGGCGATCGAGCTGGGTCAGGACCAGGTCGTCGAGCTGCGGCGGGACGGGGTGACCGTCACCGGCTTCGACGGGCGGCCGGCGGACGTGCGGTCGTACCGCGTCGACTGGGACGCCGCCGCCGCGGAAAAGGGGGGCTATGACTACTTCATGCTCAAGGAGATCGCCGAGCAGCCCAAGGCTGTCGCCGATACCTTGCTGGGGCGCATCGACGCCGCCGGCTCCCTGACGCTGGACGAGGTCCGGATCAGCGCCTCCGCGCTGCGGGAGGTCGACAAGGTCGTCATCGTGGCCTGCGGTACGGCCTTCCACGCCGGGCTGATCGCCAAGTACGCCATCGAGCACTGGACCCGGATCCCGTGCGAGGTCGAGCTGGCGAGTGAGTTCCGGTACCGGGATCCGATCCTCGACCAGCAGACGCTCGTCATCGCCATCTCCCAGTCCGGCGAGACCATGGACACGCTCATGGCGCTGCGGCACGCCCGTGAGCAGGGGGCCCGCGTGCTGGCGATCTGCAACACCAACGGGTCGACCATTCCGCGTGAGTCGGACGCGGTGCTGTACACGCATGCCGGGCCCGAGGTCGCCGTCGCCTCCACGAAGGCCTTCCTCACGCAGCTCGTCGCGTGCTACCTGGTCGCGCTGTATCTGGGGCAGGTCCGCGGCACCAAGTGGGGGGACGAGATCCATGCCGTGATCCGGGACCTGGCGCACATCGGGGGCGACGTCGAGCGGGTCCTGGAGACCATGGAGCCGGTACGGGAGCTGGCGCGAAGCCTGGCCCACAAGAACACCGTGCTCTTCCTCGGGCGGCATGTGGGGTATCCGGTGGCGCTGGAGGGGGCGCTGAAGCTGAAGGAACTCGCCTATATGCATGCCGAGGGGTTCGCGGCGGGGGAGCTGAAGCACGGGCCCATCGCCCTGATCGAGGACGACCTGCCGGTGGTGGTGGTCGTGCCTTCGCCCCGGGGACGGTCCGTACTGCACGACAAGATCGTCTCCAACATCCAGGAGATCAGGGCCCGGGGTGCGCGCACGATCGTGATCGCGGAGGAGGGGGACGAGGCGGTGGTGCCGTACGCGGATCACCTGATCCGGATTCCGGCCACGCCGACGCTGCTTCAGCCGCTGGTGGCCACGGTGCCGCTCCAGGTGTTCGCGTGCGAGCTGGCCACCGCCCGGGGGAACGAGGTGGATCAGCCTCGGAACCTGGCGAAGTCGGTCACGGTGGAGTGAGCCGACTCCGCCACCTTCCCGGGCGGGTGTCGCGGCGTGAGTCAGGGCGTGGGGTCGAGAGAGAAGACGACCCTCTTGCCGTTGCTGGTGTTGACCCTCTCGTTCAGTCCCCACAGCCGTCCGGACGAGGGAGCGTAGGAGAGGTTCTGGGTCAGTGGCGGGGCCGTCGTGAGCACATGCGGTTCGGCCCCCACCTCGGCCCGGTGGATGCAGTAGTAGCCGTCGTCGTCCTTGGGGTCCGGAACCCAGCCCTTCGGACACTCGCCACTCATGTAGTAGTAGGTGCCGTCGGTCGCGACCCCCTGCATCCGGAACACGGGGCTCGAGTAGGCCGCGTCGGCGGTGGCACTGCCGACGCTCGCGCTGCCGTCCGCCTCGGGCAGAGCCGTAGCGGGATCGAGGTTCCAGCGGATGACGCGCCCGCCGCCGCCGGCATCGCGGTCGCGGTATTCACCGGAGACGAGCGCGTCCGGGGTCTTGCTGCGGTCCAGACTGAGGGAGCTCAGGCAGGGCTTGTCGCCCGTGGCGGGGGCGCACGAGCGCACGTTCGTGTTCTGGGGGACCGTCTGGTAGCGGGCCACCATGGGCAGGGCGTAGGTGTGCCAGCGGGCGGACGACACCCCGTTCACGATGCCGGTGTGCTCGCGGCTGCTGTTCATCTTCCACAGATGGCGCATGTCGTAGACCTGCAGTTCGCCGCCGTTGGCGACGAAGAGCTTGTTGCCGTACCAGACGACACCGTCGGCGTGGACGTTCGTGACCTCCGTGAAGTTGGCGCTCGCCCCCTGCCCGGTGGGCCGGACCAGCATGACGTGGCCGTACGTCACCGAAGTGCCGGTGGATTCCGCGATGCTGATCCGGGCGAACTTGTTGAGTTTGCCCTCCCCGTTGCCCCAGTACCAGGAGGCCAGATAGAGGTGGTGGCCGTCGACGGTCCCGGACGGAGACGCGTCGTGGGAACCCGTCATGCCCTGCGGGGTCCAACCTCCGCCGCTGCTCCAGCTGTTGGAGGTGTCGTCCGTCTTGTCCCAGCAGAACCCGTCGTACTTGAGCGAGCCGTCCAGGCCGGTGTTGTGGCAGAGGCTGGCCTGACCGGCGTGCTGCCTGGACTGTGCGACGCTCAAGGCGCTCACCTTGCGCACGGCGCCTGACTGGGACTCCACCCCCTGGACCGCCGCGCCGAGTTCGCGGAAGTCACGTTCCGGGTCCATGGACAGCTTGAGACCGCTGTAGGGCACCGCGGTCAGGCCGCTCGCGGCGGCGGCCGGCTGGGCTGCCACGAGTCCGGCGGCGAGGGAGGCCAGGCCGACGGCCAGGACCGCCAGCCGTCGGGCGATCGTCCGGCCGGGGGTTCGCGGAGTTAATGATGATGAACCTATGTCACGCATCCGGGGAGGGTAGCCGACAAACCGCCAGTAGTCGGCATCTTTTCCCCGCGTCGCCCGTGGACGAACAGCGCCGCCCCGGTGCTCACCGTGGTGACCGGTCGTCCAGGGCGTCCGCCCGCCACGCCGTCGCCTGGGGCATGAACCTGTGCGTCGCCGCGTAAGCCGCCATGCGGGCGTTCCGTGCCTGCGCCGCCGCCCCGTCCGGCAGGTGGAAGTCCCTGCCCGCCCGGGCCGATCCGGCCTGCATGCGCGTCGCGCCCGCCAGCCGCCGGCGGACGTAGCGGTCCAGGGCGTCGGGCACCCCGGCCGGTGTCACGCCCGCGAGGACGTCGCCCAGGACCGCCGCGTCCAGGATCGCCTGGGCCGCGCCCTGCGCCTGGAACGGGACCATCGCGTGGGCGCTGTCGCCGAGGAGGGTCACCCGGCCGATGTTCCAGCGGGTGAGCGGCGTGCGGGTGTAGATGCCGTAGCGGTACACCTGGCCCGCGCGTTCGAGGACGCTCAGCACCCGGGGGTCCCACTCGGCGAACTCGCGCAGCTGCTCACCGGGTTCGGCCCGAGCGGTCCACGACTCCTGGGCCGGCTCCCCGGTGCTGAACACGGCCACGACGTTGAGCAGTTCGCCGCGCCGTACCCAGTAGTGGACGAAGTGACGGTCCGGGCCCAGCCAGGCGGCGAGCGGAGGGAGGCCCAAGCCGGCCACTTCCCCGGCCGGGAGCAGGGCCCGGTACGCGGCCGTTCCCGAGAACACCGCCTCGTCCTTGCCGAAGAGCCACTGACGGGCCGCGGACCTGATGCCGTCCGCGGCGACCACGAGGTCCGCGGTCAGGCGCTCGCCCGTCGCCGTCATCACCTGGGCGTGCTCGTCGTCCTGGCCGATCGCGACGACCGTCGTGTCCAGGCGCAGCGACCCGGGTGACACCGCCGCGGCCAGGGCACCGTGCAGATCCGCCCGATGGACCACCAGGTACGGCGCACCGAACGCCTTCTCCGCCTCGCGGCCCAGCGCGTAGCGGCAGATCTCCGACCCGTCCGACCAGGTGCGGAAGCTCACGTGCGCGGGGTGGGCGGCCTGCGCGGCGACCGCGTCCAGCACGTCCAGGCGGCGCAGCACCCGCGTGGCGTTGGGGGCGAGCTGGATCCCGGCGCCGACCTCCGTGAAGCGCGCCGTCTGCTCGACCAGCGTCACTTCGACGCCCGCGCGGCGCAGGCTCAGTGCCGCGGCCAGCCCTCCGATGCCGGCTCCCACGACGATCGCCCTCATACGGCGCCCCTTCCCGGACGCCGGCCCGGGAAGGCGGATCGCCGTCGCCGCACCGCCCTCCAGGCCGCCCGGTACGTCTGAGCCGCGTACGTCTCAGCCCCGTACGTCTGAGCCCGGTACGTCTCGGTGCCGCACGTCTCAGTCCCGTGCCCCTCAGCCCCGTACATCCCGCCAAGCCCCCGGAATCCCCTCGGCCACGTCATGCGCCCCCACCGGCGCCCCGTCCGCCGCGAATCTCGCCGAGAGGCCATGGAGATACGCCGCCACGCTCGCAGCGTCCACCGGAGCGAGCCCCGCCGCCAGCAGCGATCCCGCCAATCCGGACAGCACGTCACCGCTCCCGGCCGTGGCCAGCCAGCCGGTTCCCGTCGGGTTGACGCGTACCGGCCCGCCGTCCGGCCCCGCCACCAGCGTCGTCGACCCCTTCAGCAACACCGTCGCCGCGTACCGCCCCGCCAACTCCCGTACCGAAGCCAGCCGAGCCCCCTCGACCTCCTCCCGGGAGACACCGAGCAGGGCCGCCGCCTCCCCGGCGTGCGGGGTCATCAGGGTCGGTGCCCCGCGGCCCCGTACCGCCCGCGCGTCCGCCAGCCGCAGCCCGTCCGCGTCGAGCAGCACCGGTACGTCCGTCGCCAGCACCTCCGCCACCGTCGCCGCGTCGTCCCCGGCGCCCGGGCCGACGACCCATGCCTGCACGCGTCCGGCCTTCCTCGGCCCCCGGTCCGACACCAGCGTCTCGGGGAACCGGGCGATCACCGCGTCCGCGGCCGGACCGACGTACCGCACGGCCCCCGCACCGCCCCGCAAGGCCCCCGCGACCGCCAGTACGGCCGCGCCCGGATACCTCGCCGAGCCCGCCGCGATGCCCACGACGCCGCGCCGGTACTTGTCCGTCTCCGCGGCCGGGAGCGGCAACAGCGCGGCCACGTCGCCGTGTTGCAGCGCCTCCAGCTCCACCGCGTCGTTCGGCAGCGCCAGACCGATGTCGACCAGGCGCACCACACCGGCGTACTCCCGCGCCGGATCGATCAGCAGGCCCGGCTTGTGGGTGCCGAAGGTGACGGTGAGGTCGGCCCGCAGCGCCGTGCCGCGCACCTCGCCCGTCTCGACGTCCACGCCGCTCGGCAGGTCCACGGCGACCACGGCCGCCCTCGACCGCGCGACCGCGTCGGCCAGCGGTGCCGCCTCGGGGCGCAGCCCGCCCTTGCCGCCGATTCCGACAATGCCGTCGACGACCAGATCCGCCCGCCCGATCAGGTCCTCGGCACCGGCGGTGTCCACCGTCCGTCCGCCCGCCCGGAGCAGTGCCGCGAGACCCCCCGGGTGCGCCCGCTCGGGCGTCAGCAGGATCGCCGTGACTCCCGCCCCGCGCCTGGCCAGTCGGGCCCCGGCGTAGAGCGCGTCGCCGCCGTTGTCGCCGCTGCCGACCAGCAGGGCGATCCGGCTGCCGTACACCCGGCCCAGCAGATCCGCGCAGGCGGCGGCGAGTCCGGCCGCCGCCCGCTGCATCAGCGTTCCGTCCGCGAGCCGTGCCATCAGCTCCCGTTCGGCCGCCCTTACCGTCTCCACGCCGTACGCAGTCCGCATGCGTTCGAGTCTCCCGTACGCGGCGAAGCCCGTCGCATCCATTGACGCTTTGCCATGCCTTTGCCAAACTCACCCGCCCCCACATGGTGAATCGATTCAGTCGAACGGATTCGATGAGATCCGGTTCGGTGGGATCGGTTCGACGAGAGGACCCCCCCATGGCACGCAGAGCCGTACTCCTCGCCGCCGGCGCCACCGCTCTCCTCACGGCCCTCGGCACTCTGACCGCCCCCACCCCCGCCGTCGCCGCCGCCTGCGGGGAAGGCTCCTTCCAGGCCGAGGCGGTCCTGAGCGGCAGTACCTGGACCGCGCGGCGCGGCGGCAGCACCGTCTACACGGGTGGTGACATGCGGGCCGCCGTCCAGGCCGCCGTGAACAGCCTGACCTCCGGGCGTACCGCCAAGGAGCGGGTGGTGGTGCGCGGGTCGGGCGCCGTGTCGGCCGGGTCGCGCGTCTCGCTGCCGAGTTACACCACGCTCGACGTCTGCGGCACCATCAACGTCACCGGCAGCGGTTCCGGCGACCAGGCGCCCGTGTACTCGCGCGGTACCCGGGACGTCGAGATCCAGCATCTGAACCTCACCGGCAGCCCGTTGTACGGGATCTTCATGCGCAACGTGCAGAACGTCGCCCTCGGCCAGATCGACATGCGGCTGTCCGCGGGGCTGGGCGTACGGATCGACAACCGCGGGGACACCAGCCAGTGGACGCGGAACGTCCGGATCGACAACGTCTACGTCTCCGGGGCCTCCAGCCACGCCGTGGAGACGTACGGCGTCGACGGCATCACCATCGGGACGGTGACCGCGCGGGGCGTCGGCGAGTCGGGGCTGCTGCTCAACCAGACCATCAACGCCACCGTCACGAAGGTCGACGCCGAGAACGCGGGCACCGGTACCGGGTACGCCGCCTTCCGCATGGCCAACCGGAACGGGCGGGTCGGGAGTTCCTACCCGACCAACATCCGGGTCGGCGAGGTCATCGCGCGCGGGGGCGGGCGCGGGGTGTTCTGCGTGTCCGAGAGCGGCGGGGCCGTCATCGACCGGGTCACCCTCTCCAACACGGGCAACAACTCGGTGCTGATCGAGAACTGCTACAACGTCAACCTGGCCGCCCAAAGCGGCACCATCACGGGCGGCGGCGAGCTGCGGCTGGCGGCACGGTCCGAGTTCCCGAACAACCGGGACATCACCGTCCAGAACCTGACCGTGACCAACTCGGCCATCAGGGAGAGCCCCTGCGGTGAGAACACGACCTTCCGGAACATCACCCGGGTGAACAGCGGTCAGTCGATCTGCTGACGCCGGCCGGACGGGTGGTGGCGGAGCCCCGGTGACGCCTCAGCGGCACCTCGGCCGGCCGTTCCCGTGGCTCAGGCCTCCGCCACCACCACCGCCGACGCCACCCCGGCGTCATGGCTCAGCGACACGTGCCAGGACCGTACGCCCAGTTCGGCCGCCCGTGCCGCGACCGTCCCGGTCACCCGCAGTCGCGGCCGGCCGCTGTCCTCGACGAAGACCTCGGCGTCCGTCCAGAGCAGGCCCGCCGGGGCGCCCAGCGCCTTCGCCAGGGCCTCCTTCGCGGCGAAGCGGGCGGCGAGCGAGGCGCTGCCCCGGCGTTCGCCGCCGGGCAGCAGCAACTCGCTCTGCAGGAACAGCCGTTCGGCCAGCCCAGGTGTGCGTTCCAGCGCCGCCTCGAACCTGTCGATCTCGGCCACGTCGATACCGACCCCGATGATGCTCATGCCGAGCACCCTACGGCTCTCTCGAAAACGCTCCCTAACGAGTGACCTCGCCGCGCGGCGCCTCCCGCGCGGCGGGTTCCGCACGCTTCCCTGTCCGCATGATCAGCGGACGTATCGCAAGCCGGAGCATCGCCTTGTTGCTCGCCGGCGCCGCCGTGCTGCCCGTCGGCAGCGCCTCGGCCGACCCCGAACCCCCGGCTTCCGGACCGCAGGCCGAACTCGTACCCGGTGTCCCCCTGAGCACCCTCCCGCTCTGGGCCACCGACACGCCCGACCAGGCGCTGCCGCCGAAGGTGTACAAGCCCAGCGCCGAGGAGGACGCCGTCGAGCCGCCGGAGGCGGAGGACGAGACGAACGAACTCGTGGAGTACGTCGACCCCTGGGACGTCCTCGACGAGCCGAAGTGCAGCGAGCAGACGGGTCCCCATCAGCGGCAGGTCGAGCAGAGGCTGAAGCGGGAGGCGGACGGGAAGCAGTCGGTCGACGACTGCCGGGCCATCCGCGCCTTCCAGACCAAGCACAAGATCAAACCCGCCATCGGCTTCGCGGGGCCTGTGACTTGGGCCACCATGCAGCTCGTCGCCGCCGGGAAGAACCCCAACGCGGCCGGGAAGTGCCCGGTGCGGGCGTACCGGATCGCCTGTGTCGACCTCGACCGGCAGCTGGCCTGGGTGCAGCAGGGCAAGAAGGTCGTGTACGGGCCCGTGCACATCCGCAGCGGACGCAAGGGATACGGCACGCGGACCGGCTGGCACCGCGTCTACTGGCGGCACAAGAACCACGTGTCGTCGCTCTACAACAGCCCCATGCCCTACTCCCAGTTCTTCAGCGGCGGCCAGGCCTTCCACGGCGTCTACGCCAACCTCTTCACCCCCGTCGGCTCCATGGGCTGCGTCAACATGCGCCTGGAAGAAGCCAGGAAGCTGTGGGGCGTGCTCAGGAACAACGACCGGGTGTACGTGTGGGGGCACCGGTCGGAGCCGTGAGGCGTAAGGCGTAAGGCTTGCAGGGCACGGGGGTCCCGGCTCTGCGGCGTTGTCGGTGCCCTCTGAGACACTGGGGGCGCCATGACAGAAACAGCAGCCCTGCGGACCGCACCCCTGCGGGCCCGCGCCGAGATCGATCTGGCCGCCCTGCGGGCCAACGTACGGACCCTGCGCGCCCACGCGCCGGGCGCGGCCCTGATGGCCGTCGTGAAGTCGGACGCGTACGGCCACGGGGCGGTGCGGTGTGCCCGCGCGGCCGTCGAAGGGGGCGCCGGCTGGCTGGGTACGGCCACGCCCGAGGAGGCCCTCGTGCTGCGCGCCGCCGGGCTGGACGGCGTGCGCATCATGTGCTGGCTGTGGACGCCGGGCGGGCCCTGGCGGGAGGCCATCGAGGCCGACCTGGACGTCTCGCTCAGCGGGATGTGGGCCCTGCGGGAGGTCACCGAGGCCGCCCGGCGGGCCGGCGCCCCCGCGCGCGTGCAGCTCAAGGCCGACACGGGGCTGGGGCGCAACGGCTGCCAGCCGGGTGACGACTGGGCCGAGCTGGTGCGGCAGGCCCTGCGGGCCGAGGCCGACGGACTGGTCCGGATCACCGGGCTCTGGTCGCACCTGGCCTGCGCCGACGAGCCCGGGCACCCGTCCATCGCCGCCCAGCTCTCCCGCTTCCGCGAGATGGTCGGGTACGCCGAGGCCCAGGGCGTGCGGCCCGAGGTGCGGCACATCGCCAACTCGCCCGCCACGCTCACCGTCCCGGACAGCCACTTCGACCTGGTGCGCACCGGAATCGCGACCTACGGCATCTCGCCCAGCCCCGAGCTGGGCAGCTCCGCCGACTTCGGGCTGCGGCCCGTGATGACCCTCTCGGCGTCCCTCGCCCTGGTGAAACACGTCCCGGGCGGCCACGGCGTCAGCTACGGCCATCACTACGTCACCCCGGGCGAGACCACCCTCGGCCTCGTCCCCCTCGGCTACGCCGACGGCATCCCGCGGCACGCCTCCGGTGCCGGGCCCGTCCTGGTCGGCGGCAAGTGGCGGACGGTCGCGGGGCGGATCGCGATGGACCAGTTCGTCGTCGACCTGGGCGGGGACGAGCCCGAGGCGGGGGCGGAGGCGGTGCTGTTCGGGCCCGGCGACCGCGGTGAACCCACCGCCGAGGACTGGGCGCAGGCCGCGGGGACCATCGCGTACGAAATCGTCACCCGGATCGGAACGCGCGTTCCACGCGTCTACAGGGATGCGGCTGTGTGATGTCGGCTGTGTGATGCGGCCATGTGATGACCATGTGATGTGTCCACGTGATGGTGGTCCTAGGAAAGCTTCCATGGGCATGCGTTCATGTGTATGAGGAACGAGACGGGTAACCAGAGGAGCGGTACGTGAGCGAGAGCAGTGCGGAGGCCGTCGCGGCCGTCGCCTCCGCCACGGGGGCGGCCGCGAACTGGCGCAGGGCGACCGGCTTCGCCGGTGCGGCGATAGGCGTGATCGCGGCCGGCGCCGCCGCCGGCGTCGCCATAGAGCGCATGACGGTGGGCCGGGGCATGCGGCAGAAGGCCCGCCTCGCCCTCGACTCGGCGGGGCCGTACGGCTCGCTGCGCGGCATGCCCGGCAAGGCTTACTCCGACGACGGCACCGAGCTGTACTACGAGGTCGACGACGTCGACCCCGAGGCGGCTCCCGCCCTCACCCCGCGCCGTCGGCGGCTCTTCGGGCGCAAGGCGCCCGCCCCCGTCACGGTCGTCTTCAGCCACGGCTACTGCCTCAGCCAGGACTCCTGGCACTTCCAGCGCGCCGCGCTGCGGGGCGTCGTGCGCACCGTGCACTGGGACCAGCGCAGCCACGGCCGGTCCGGGCGCGGCGTCGCCCAGACGGAGGAGGGCAAGCACGTCGACATCGAGCAGCTCGGGCGCGACCTGAAGGCCGTCATCGACGCGGCCGCGCCCGAGGGGCCGCTCGTGCTGGTCGGGCACTCCATGGGCGGGATGACCATCATGGCGCTGGCCGACCAGTATCCGGAGCTGATCCTCGACCGGGTCGTCGCCACCGCCTTCGTCGGTACGTCGTCCGGGAAGCTGGGCGAGGTCAACTTCGGGCTGCCCGTCGCGGGAGTGAACGCGGTGCGGCGGGTGCTGCCGGGGGTGCTCAGGGCGCTGGGGCAGCGGGCCGAGCTGGTGGAGAAGGGGCGCCGGGCCACCGCCGACCTGTTCGCCGGGATCATCAAGCGGTACTCGTTCTCGTCCCGGGACGTCGACCCGGCCGTCGCCCGGTTCGCCGAGCGGATGATCGAGGGGACGCCGATCGACGTGGTCGCGGAGTTCTACCCGGCCTTCGCCGACCACGACAAGACCGAGGCGCTCGCCCACTTCACGGACATGCCGGTGCTCGTCCTGGCCGGCGTCGGTGACCTCGTCACGCCCAGCGAGCACAGCGAGGCGGTGGCCGATCTGCTGCCGGACGCCGAGCTGGTGCTCGTGCCGGACGCCGGGCACCTGGTGATGCTGGAACACCCGGAGGTCGTCACCGACCGTCTGGCCGACCTGCTCACCCGCGCGGGTGCCGTGCCCGCAGGGGCTACCGTAAGTGGCTATGGAAGCACCAGCAGCACCGCACAACGCGGGTGACCTAGAGCTCACCGTCACTTCTCCCGACCAGATGCGGGAACTGGGCCGCCGGCTCGCCAAGCTGCTGCGCGCCGGCGACCTCGTGATGCTCAGCGGGGAGCTCGGCGCGGGCAAGACGACGCTGACCCGGGGGCTCGGCGAGGGGCTGGGAGTCAGAGGCGCGGTCACGTCCCCGACCTTCGTGATCGCCCGCGTGCACCCCTCCCTCGGCGACGGGCCGCCGCTCGTCCATGTCGATGCGTACCGGCTGTCCGGCGGCCTCGACGAGATGGAGGATCTCGACCTCGACGTCTCGCTGCCGGATTCGGTGATCGTCGTGGAGTGGGGCGAGGGCAAGGTCGAGGAGCTGACCGAGGAACGGCTCCAGCTCGTGATCCACCGGGCCGTCGGCGACACCACCGACGAGGTGCGGCATGTGACGGTGACCGGGCTGGGGGAGCGGTGGGCGGCCGTGGATCTGAGCGTGCTCTCCGCCTGAGCCGGATGAACATTCCGACAAGGCGTCGGCAAGATATTGCGTTCGTGGTCTTGTGCGTGGTCACATGGTATCCAGTCCGTAGTTAGGTGTGCCTAACCACGTCCGCCCCCGGCCCCAGGAGGCGTCCATGTCGGCTTCGGAGAACAAGGTCCAGCAGCGGCCCCAGGTGGTCGCCGGGGTGTCGATGCGTGATCTGCTGGCGGCGGGTGCGGCGGCGAAGGCGATCTCGACGCCACCGCGGGTGCCCGAGCCCGAGGCGACTCGGCCGACTACCGGTCAGGGGCACCGCGAAGCCGCCTAGCTCCGCCGTGCCGTGCGGCGGCGGGCGTCCGCGGGTGCGTTGTGGCTGGTCGCGCCCCCAGGGCTTGGCCGCTAGTGGATCACCACTACCGTGCGGCCGATCGTCGCGAAGTCCCACATGGCGTTGCCGTCCTCGCGGGATTCGCGGATGCCGCCCGTCTTGACCGTCGGGTTGTTGGGCAGGGGGGCCGAGCCGTCGGCGAGCGCGCTGAAGCCGACGGTGGTGTCCTCGATGGTGGCGAAGCGGACGACGTGTTCGACGGGCAGGCCGTCGGTGCCGGTGACCGCGTTGGAGCGGGACGTGACGGTGTAGGCGCCCGGCGGCGGGTCGACCGTTCCGGGGGTGACGCGGAACGTGCGCTTGACCTTCTCGCCGCCGCCGACCAGCCACACCCGGTCGTCGTCCGTGGAGTACACGACCCGTTGCCCCGCACCGGATCCGGTGGGCAGCGCGCCGGGGGCATTGCTGTCGCGGGGCGCCTTGGACGTACTCACCTCGGGTGAGCGGACGGCGTGCGGCTTGCGCAGGTCCGCCGGGACATTCGCCGATGCCTGGTAGGTGAGGAAGCCGACGGTCGCGAGGGCCGCCACGGTGAGCCCCGCCACGATTGTGGAACTGCTGCCTGCCACCGTCACCACCTCGGCGTTCGTGTCGTACGTCGTGATCAAGCCGACCGTAGCAGTCGTCAAGCGGCCGATCGGGGCGGCGCTTCTGGGGGCGCGGGCGCCGTAGGCTGTTTGCGTGCTCTTGCTCGCTCTGGATACCGCCACCCCCGCCGTCACCGTCGCGCTGCACGACGGTACGGACGTCATCGCCTCCTCGAGCCAGGTGGACGCGCGCCGGCACGGCGAGCTGCTGCTGCCGGCCGTCGACCGGGTCCTCGCCGAGGCCGGACTCGAACTCGACGCCGTCACCGGCATCGTCGTGGGCATCGGCCCCGGCCCGTACACCGGGCTGCGCGTCGGTCTGATGACCGCCGACACCTTCGGTCTCGCCCTCGGTGTCCCCGTGCACGGTGTGTGCACGCTCGACGGTCTGGCGTACGCCGCCGACATCGAGAAGGGCCCCTTCGTCGTCGCGACCGACGCCCGGCGCAAGGAGGTCTACTGGGCGCGCTACGCCGACTCCCGCACCCGTCTGAGCGACCCGGCCGTGGACCGGCCCGCCGACATCGCGGACCAGGTCGCCGGGCTGCCCGCGGTCGGCGCGGGCGCGCTGCTGTACCCCGAGACCTTCCCCAGCGCCCACGAGCCCGAGCACGTGTCGGCGGCGGCCCTCGCGGCGCTGGCCGCCGAGAGGCTCACGGCGGGCGAGGACCTTCCCGCCCCCAGACCGCTGTACCTGCGCCGGCCCGACGCCCAGGTCCCCAAGAACTACAAGGTGGTCACCCCCAAGTGACAGGACAGCCGACCGGACCGGAGACGGGGCCGAAGACCGGGCCGCCCGTGATTCCTGTGCTGCGCGAGATGCGCTGGTGGGACATCGACGCCGTGCTGGGGCTGGAGAAGGACCTCTTCCCCGAGGACGCCTGGTCCCGGGGGATGTTCTGGTCCGAGCTGGCCCACGCGCGCGGGCCCGGGGCGACACGGCACTACGTCGTCGCCGAGGACGGTGACCGGATGGTCGGGTACGCCGGCCTCGCCTCCTCCGGCGACCTGGCCGACGTCCAGACCATCGCCGTCGCCCGTGACCAGTGGGGGACGGGCCTCGGCGGCCGTCTCCTCACCGAACTGCTGCGGGCCGCCACCGCGTTCGAATGCGCCGAAGTGATGCTGGAGTGCCGCGTGGACAACGTCCGCGCGCAGAAGCTGTACGAGCGCTTCGGCTTCGAGGCCATCGGCTTCCGGCGCGGCTACTACCAGCCGGGGAACGTCGACGCCCTGGTGATGCGACTGAACACGAAATCAAGCGGCGGCTCCGCCGCGGGTTCACCTTCCGTACAAGGAACCGAGATCAATGGCTGACTCACGCGACGAGCCGCTCGTCCTGGGCATCGAGACCTCCTGCGACGAGACCGGCGTCGGCATCGTCCGGGGCACCACCCTGCTCGCCGACGCCATCGCCTCCAGCGTCGACGAGCACGCCCGCTTCGGCGGCGTGGTGCCGGAGGTCGCCTCCCGGGCACACCTGGAGGCGATGGTCCCGACGATCGACCGTGCGCTGAAGGAGGCCGGGGTGAGCGCCCGTGACCTGGACGGCATCGCGGTGACCGCCGGCCCGGGGCTGGCGGGCGCGCTGCTGGTGGGCGTCTCGGCGGCGAAGGCGTACGCCTACGCGCTGGGCAAGCCGCTCTACGGCGTCAACCACCTCGCCTCCCACATCTGCGTGGACCAGCTGGAGCACGGGCCGCTGCCGGAGCCGACGATGGCGCTGCTGGTGTCCGGCGGGCACAGCTCTCTGCTGCTGTCGTCGGACATCACCTCCGACGTCCGCCCGATGGGCGCGACCATCGACGACGCGGCCGGCGAGGCCTTCGACAAGATCGCCCGGGTGCTGAACCTGGGCTTCCCGGGCGGCCCGGTCATCGACCGGTACGCGCGCGAGGGCGACCCGCGGGCGATCGCGTTCCCGCGCGGTCTGACCGGGCCGCGCGACCCGGCCTACGACTTCTCCTTCTCCGGCCTGAAGACGGCGGTCGCCCGCTGGATCGAGGCCAAGCGGGCGGCGGGCGAGGAGGTTCCGGTGCGGGACGTCTCCGCCTCCTTCCAGGAGGCGGTCGTGGACGTGCTGACCCGCAAGGCCGTCCGCGCCTGCAAGGACGAGGGCGTCGACCACCTGATGATCGGCGGCGGCGTGGCCGCGAACTCCCGGCTGCGGGCCCTGGCCCAGGAGCGCTGCGAGGCGGCCGGCATCCGGCTGCGGGTGCCCCGGCCGAAGCTGTGCACGGACAACGGGGCGATGGTGGCGGCGCTGGGCGCGGAGATGGTGACGCGGGGCCGGCCCGCGTCGAGCTGGGACCTGTCGGCGGACTCCTCGCTGCCGGTGACGGATCCCCATGTGCCGGGGCACGACCACGATCACGTCCACGAGGTCAGCAAGGAGAACCTCTACTCGTGACCGTCGCGTTGATGTGGGAGGCGCGGGCCGTGGCCGGCCGGGGCGAGGAGCTGCTGGCCTGGACACGTGAGCAGGAGCTGGCCGAGCGGCCCCTGCGCCGGGAGACCTTCAGCGCCCCGCAGGACCGCGTCCTCGTCATCACCTGGTGGGACGCGGCCTACGACGCCGTACTCCCCGAACTCCCCGAACCGGGCGGGGAGTTGGTCACGCGGGCGGTGCATCGATGGCGGTTCGAGTCGGTGTCGACGGCGGACTGACCGGGGCCGGAGCCCCGTAAGCCGCTGTCGGTCCGTGGTGTGAACGCGTCAGGAGGCCCGTCCGGCCTCCACCCCGCACCACAGCCGTCGCTCCGTCCCCAGCACCCGCACCGGCCCCGTCAGCGCCAGCCGCGCCGTATGCCGTACGTCCGCACTCGACGCCGCCAGCCGCAACTCCAGTGCGCCCGGTTCGACCACTCTGCGCCCGGAGCGGTCCGTGAACGACGACAGGTCCGCGTGGAAGCGGAACCTCATGCGGCTCGCCTCACCAGGCGCCAACTCCACCCGCTGATAGCCGATCAGCCGCACGTCCGGCCGTGTCACCGACGCCACGGGGTCGTGCAGATACAGCTGGACCACCTCCGCGCCCGCGCGGTCGCCCGTGTTGCGGACGGTCAGCGACACGTCGTACGACCCGTCCGTGCCGATCTCCGTCGGATCCTCGCCGCCCGTGAAGTCCCCCCAGGCGAACGACGCGTACGACCCCCCGTGCCCGAACGCGTACAACGGCGTCGGATCCAGGTTGCTGACCTCCCCCGCCAGCCCCAACGGCGGCTGGAGGTACGTCCACGGCTGGCCGCCCGGCACCCGGGGCACGCTCACCGGCAGCCGCCCCGACGGGTTGACGCGGCCCGACAGCACCCCCGCCACCGCCGGGCCCCCCTCCTCGCCCGGGAAGAACGCCTGGACGACCGCCGCCAGCCGCCCGTGCCAGCGGCCCAGCGCGTACGGGCGGCCGGTGAGCAGGACCAGGACGACCGGGACGCCCGTGGCCACCAGGGCGTCCAGCAGCTCGCCCTGGGCGCCCGGCAGCCGGAGGTCCGTCACGTCGCAGCCCTCGCCCGACGTGCCCCGTCCGAACAGGCCCGCCCGGTCGCCCAGCACCGCCAGGCACACGTCCGCCTCCGAGGCCCGGGCCACCGCCTCCGCGAAGCCCGCCGTCTCCGGGTCGGAGACGCCGCAGCCCTCCGCGAACGTCACCTTGGCGTCGGGGAGTTCGGCGCGCAACGCTTCCAGGACCGTCGGGATCTCGATGCCCATCGGGACCTCGGGGTGGTGCGTGAGGACGTGCGACGGGAAGGAGTAGCAGCCGAGCATGGCCAGGGCGTCGGCCGCGCGCGGGCCGACGACCGCGATCCGGGCGTCCGGCGGGAGCGGCAGCACCCCGTCCGGGTTGTCCAGCAGGACCACCGACTCCTCGGCCACGCGGCGGGCCAGGGTCCGGTTCGCGGGGGAGTCCAGGTCGATGCGTGTCGTCGTCGCCGGCTCCGGGGTCCAGTCCTCGTCCAGGAGTCCGAGCTCGCACTTCTGGAGCAGGACCCGGCGGGCCGCGCGGTCGACCAGTTCCTCCGGGATCTCCTCCGCCCGGACGGCTTCCACCAGCGGCTTTCCGTAGCACTTCAGGGTGGGGAGTTCCACGTCGATACCGGCCGCCAGCGCCGTGTGCGCCGCCTCGGCCGGGCTGCCCGCCACGCGGTGCAGGGTCTCCAGGAAGCCGATGCCGAAGTAGTCGGCGACCACCGTCCCCGTGAAGCCCCACCGCTCGCGCAGGAGTTCCGTCAGCAGGCCCGGGTCCGCCGACGCCGGCACGCCGTCCGTCTCGTTGTACGCCGCCATCACCGAGCGCGCCCCGCCCTCGCGCAGCGCCATCTCGAACGGCGGCAGGGTGACGTCCGCGAACTCGCGGACGCCCGCGCGCACGGGCGCGAGGTTGCGGGCGCCCGCCGAGGACGCGTACCCGGCGAAGTGCTTGAGCGTCGCGATGACACCGGCCGACTCCAGGCCCCGGACGTACGCCGCGCCGATGGTGCCGACCAGGTACGGGTCCTCGCCGACGGTCTCCTCGACCCGGCCCCAGCGCGGGTCGCGTACGACGTCCAGGACGGGGGCCAGACCCTGGTGGACGCCCACCGAGCGCAGGTCCTCGCCGATGCGGTGGGCCATCTCCTCGACGAGCGGGGGGTCGAAGGTGGCCCCCCACGCCAGCGGGACCGGGTAGGCCGTCGCCCGCCAGGCCGTGAAGCCCGCCAGGCACTCCTCGTGGGCCACCGCCGGGATGCCGAAGCGGCCCGCCCCGGCGATCCGGCGCTGGGGGGGGGGCAGTGGCTTTGCGTCCCGCGCCGGGTCCACGGGGGAGGTGCCGAAAGAGAGGGTGGGCTGGGCGAGGCCGAGGGTGGTCCCCTCGGCCCCCTCGTCGTCAGAGCCCGGTACGCGGCCCGGTCCCCGCCCCCCCACCACCGGGTCCACGGGGGCGGTGCCGAAGGAGCGGGTGAGCTGGCCGAGGCCGAGGGTGATCAGCTCGGCCCATTCGTCGTCGGAGCGGTCGGCGGTCATGTCGTGCTGGTGCGGGGCGACACCGTCGCCGTCCGTGGCCGCGCCGACCCACACGCCGTACAGCTGGGCGGTCTTCTCCTCCAGGGTCATCCGGGAGAGGAGGTCGTCGACGCGGGCGGCGGCGGGCAGGGCGGGGTCGCGCCAGGGGGCGGTGGTCATGAAACTCCTGTCCGGGCGATGGCTGGAAACTCCTGTCGGGGCGGTGACGGGACGGCCCACTCGCGAATGTTTCGTTGTTCACCTCGAATGTTCCGGGAACCTAGGTGCGGTGAGAAGGGTTCGTCAAGAGGTCGTGCAGGGATACGATCGCCGCCATGACTGCCCGTGAGCCCGCTGAATCCCGGACGACAACACGTGAAACCCGGACGACATCCCCGTCGGCCGGGCGTTCGACGCAGACCGCGACGCTCGCCGAGATCGCCCGCGAGGCAGGCGTGTCCGCGCCGACTGTTTCGAAGGTCCTCAACGGACGCGCCGACGTCGCCCCGGCCACCCGCACCCGTGTCGAGGAGCTGCTGCGCGCCCACGGCTACCGCCGCCGACGCGCCGAGGCCAGCCGGTCGCCCCTGATCGACCTGGTCTTCCACGAGCTGGAGAGCGCGTGGGCGATGGAGGTCATCCGGGGCGTGGAGAACGTCGCCCGGGACGCCGGGCTGAGCGTCGTGCTGAGCGAGAGCGCCGGGCGGCTCACCCCCGGCCGGACCTGGGCCGACCAGGTCGCGGCCCGGCGTCCGCACGGCGTGATCCTCGTGCTGTCCGGACTCGACGAGTCCCAGCGTGCCCTGCTGACCAGCCGGTCGATCCCGTTCGTGGTGATGGACCCGGCGGGCGACCCCGGCGCCGATGTGCCGTCCATCGGTGCGACCAACTGGCAGGGCGGGCTGGCCGCCACCCGGCATCTGGTCGAGCTCGGGCACCGCAGGATCGGCGCGATCACCGGGCCGTCCCGGATGATGTGCAGCCGCGCCCGCATCGACGGCTACCGCGCCGCCCTGGAGACCGCCGGACTCCCGGTCGAGCAGGACCTGATCCGGCCCGGCGACTTCCACCACGAGACCGGCTACCGCCAGGGCCTGGAACTGCTGCGCCGCCCGGACCGGCCGACCGCCGTCTTCGCCGGCAACGACCTCCAGGCGCTCGGGCTGTACGAGGCCGCGCGCGAGCTGGGACTGCGGATTCCGGAGGACCTCAGCGTGGTCGGCTTCGACGACCTGCCGATCGCGCGCTGGGTGGGGCCGCCGCTGACGACCGTACGGCAGCCGCTGACGGAGATGGCCGAGGCGGCGGCGAAGCTGGTCCTCGACCTCGCCCGGGAGGAGGGGACGCCGGCGGCCACGCGGGTGGAGCTGGCCACGAGCCTGGTGGTGCGCAGCAGTACGGGGGCGCCTCCGGCGGTTTAGCAGGGGAGGCGTGTTGCTGTATTGACGGGTGTTCCGCGGCGCCCCACACTGCACCGAAGCCAATCGGTTGTTCAGCCGAAACTTTCGGAGGCATCCGCAATGAGATCTCTGAGAACAGGCTTATCCCTCGGGTCATTCCTCACCGGCGTCGCGACGATCGGGGCCCTTCTGCTCACGGCGCCCGCGGCGCACGCCGCCGACACTCCCTTGCGCGACCTCGCCGCCGCCAAGGGCAAGGTCATGGGCACCGCCGTCACCGGCTCCAAGCTCACCGGCACCTACGGCGACATAGCGGGCCGCGAGTTCAGCGCCCTGACCCCCGGCAACGCCATGAAGTGGGGCTCGGTCGAGCCGACCCGGGGCAGCTTCAACTGGGCCGAGGCCGACCAGATCGTGGCCTTCGCCGAGGCGCACGGCCAGCAGGTGCGCGGCCACACGCTGGTCTGGCACAGCCAGAACCCGAGCTGGCTGACGAACGGCAGCTGGACGCCGGCCGAGCTGGGCCAGTTGATGAACGACCACATCGCCACCGAAGTGGGCCGCTACAAGGGCCGGCTGGCGACCTGGGACGTGGTGAACGAGCCGTTCAACGAGGACGGCACCTATCGCCAGACCCTCTGGTACAACGGCCTCGGCGCCGACTACATCGCCCAGGCCCTGACCGCGGCCCGCGCCGCCGACCCGAGCGCCAGGCTCTACATCAACGACTACAACGTCGAGGGCGTCAACGCCAAGAGCACCGCCCTGTACAACCTGGTCAAGTCGCTGAAGGAACGGGGCGTCCCGATCGACGGCGTGGGGCTCCAGGCTCATCTGATCCTCGGCCAGGTGCCGTCCAGCATGCAGCAGAACATCCAGCGGTTCGCCGATCTCGGTGTCGACGTGGCGATCACCGAGCTGGACATCCGTATGCAACTGCCCTCCGACAGCGCCAAGCTGACGCAGCAGGCCGCCGACTACAAGGCGGTCATGAACGCCTGCCTCGCGGTGTCCCGCTGCGTCGGCGTCACCGTCTGGGGCTTCACCGACTCCGACTCCTGGATCCCGAGCACCTTCCCCGGGCAGGGCGCGGCGACGCCGTACGACGAGAACTACGCGCCGAAACCGGCCTACCACGCGATCGCCGAGTCGCTGGGCGGCGGCACGACGACACCGCCTCCCACGGACGCGTGCACGGCGACCTACAGCGTCACCAGCCAGTGGAACACCGGCTTCACCGGGCAGGTCAGGATCGCCTGCTCGGGGGCGGCGCTGTCGTCCTGGAAGGTGGGCTGGACGTACGGCGCGGGGCAGCAGGTCACGCAGGCCTGGAACGCGACCTGCGCGCAGTCGGGGGCGGCGGTCACCTGTTCCAACGCCTCGTACAACGCGACGGTTCCCGACGGCGGTTCGGTGACCTTCGGGTTCAACGGGTCGTGGAGCGGGAGCAATCCGGTGCCGGTGGTGACGCTGGGGTGAGTCAGGCGCCGGGAAGTCTGAGAATTTCCGAAGAAAAGCCGCTCTGCCGTCCCTGCCCGTAATAATTCGGACGTACGTTCCTGCCTGTGACGGGACATGGTGTGAACGGGCGGGAAGCGAACGGGGACGACGGCAGACGCTCGGGCCGGCGGTCGAAGGCGCTGAAGACCGCCGGCCTCGTCCTCGCGGGCGGCCTGGTGCTGGGCGTCGGCACGGCAGCCTGGGCCTACTGGCACCTGAACGACAACATCAAGAGCGTCGACATCAACAGCGCGCTCGGCGACAACCGTCCGCCGAGGGGCGTGACGACACCGGCGCCGTCGTCCTCCGCCTCCCCGCTGCCGACCGGATCCCTGAACATCCTGGTCCTGGGCTCGGACTCGCGCACCGGCGAGGAGAACCAGGAGCTGGGCGGCGGCAGCAGCACCGGAGCCCGTTCGGACACGGCGATGGTGGTCCACGTCGACGCCGGCCGCACGGAGGCGACGGTCGTCAGCATCCCGCGCGACACCCTCGTCACCCGTCCGTCCTGCCCGCTGCCGTCGGGCGGTTCGACGGAGGTGGCCTACCGCACGATGTTCAACAGCGCGTACGCGATCGGCGGGCCGGTGTGCGCGGTCAAGACGGTCGAGTCGCTCACGGACGTCCGCATGGACCACTACATCGAGATCGACTTCTCGGGCTTCGCGAAGCTGGTGGACGCGCTGGGCGGCGTCACCGTCACGACCGACGAGGACATCGACGACGAGGACAGTCACCTGACCCTGGAGGCCGGCACCCACCACCTGGACGGCACCACGGCCCTGGCCCTCGCCCGCACCCGGCACGGCATCGGCGACGGCAGCGACCTGGGCCGCATAGGTCTCCAGCAGCGGCTGGTGAAGGCCCTCCTGGACCAGATCTCCGCCACCGACCTCCTCGCCGACCCGGCCAGGCTCTACCGGGTCGCCGACGCGGTGACGGACAGCCTGACGACGGATACCGGACTGGACTCCCTGAGCGGGTTGACGAGCCTGGGGCAGAGCCTTCAGGGTCTGACGTCGGACCGGGTGCGGACGGTGACGATGCCGGTGGTACCGGCGCCGTCGGACCCCAACCGGGTGGTGGCTCAGGAGCCGGAGGCGGGGGAGTTGTGGGAGTCGTTGCGGTGAGGGAAAAAAATCTTCGAAGAAAATCCGGGGAGTGTGTCGATCCGGGAGTCCGCCGATCGACGCACGGGTGAGAGGCCGGGAGAAGCACCCGGTCACCGACACCGACCCCGAGGAGTCACCATGCCGCGCTACCTCTCCCTCGTCCGGATCGACGAGTCCACCGCGCCCGCCGAGGGCCCGAGCCCCGAGATGATGCAGCGCATGGGGGAGCTGCTGGAGGAGATCACCAAGGCCGGCGTGATGCTCGACACCGCCGGGCTCACCCCGACGGCGCAGGGCACCCGCGTGCACTGGGACGGCGCGAGCGTCTCCGTCACCGACGGGCCCTTCACCGAGTCCAAGGAGGTCATCGGCGGCTATGCCATCACGCAGTGCAAGGACAAGGCCGAGGCGCTGGAGTGGGCCTCGCGGTTCGTGAAGGTCCATGGCCCGGAATGGCAGGTCACCTGCGAGGTCCGGGAAATCGCCGAGGGCTGATCCGACCTCCTTGGATCCACGGCCGTACGGGTGTTGCATGGTGGGCTGTGACCCCGCAGCCCACCGCAGACCCGCACGGCGCCATCGAGACCGTCTTCCGTATCGAGTCCCCTCGCGTGATCGCCGCCGTCGCCCGGACCGTGCGCGACGTCGGCATCGCCGAGGAACTCGCACAGGACGCGCTGGTCGCCGCGCTGGAGCAGTGGCCCCGGGACGGGGTCCCCGACAACCCCGGCGCCTGGCTCATGGCCGCCGCCAAGCACCGCGCCGTGGACCTGATCCGCCGCCGGGAGAACTACGCCCGCAAGCTGGCCGAGATCGGCCGCGACCTGGAGACGACGGCACCGCCCGAGGAGCCGTCCGCCTCGTACGACCCCGACGACATCGATGACGACCTGCTCCGGCTGGTCTTCACCACCTGCCACCCGGTCCTGTCCGCCGAGGCCCGCATCGCCCTCACCCTGCGCCTCCTCGGCGGCCTGACGACGCCCGAGATCGCCCGGGCGTTCCTGGTGCCGGAGGCCACGGTCGCCCAGCGCATCGTGCGGGCCAAGCGCACCCTCGCCACGAGGAACATCGCCTTCGAGGTGCCCTACGGCCCCGACCGCGAGGCCCGCCTCGGCTCGGTCCTCGACGTCATCTACCTGGTCTTCAACGAGGGCTACGCCGCCACGGCCGGCGACGACTGGCTGCGCCCGGCGCTGTGCGAGGACGCGCTGCGGCTGGCCCGCCTGCTGGCGGGACTGATGCCGAAGGAGCCCGAGGTGCACGGCCTGGCCGCCCTGCTCGAATTCCAGTCGTCCCGCGCGACGGCCCGCACCGGCCCGTCCGGCGAACCGGTCCTCCTCAAGGACCAGAACCGCCGCCGCTGGAACCGCATGCTCGTCGCCCGCGGCATCACGGCGCTGGACCGCGCGGGCGCCACGGCCACGGGCGCCCCCGGCCCGTACGCCCTCCAGGCCGCGATCGCCGCCTGCCACGCGCACGCGTACACGTACGAGGAGACCGACTGGCGGACCATCGCCACCCTGTACGGCCTGCTGTCCGCGCGATCCCCTTCCCCCGTCGTCGAGCTGAACCGCGCGGTCGCCGTGTCGATGGCTCAGGGACCGGAGCCCGCACTGGAGATCGTCGACGCCATCGCCTCCGAACCGGCCCTGCGGGAGTACCACCTGCTGCCGAGCGTGCGGGGTGACCTGCTCCTGCGGCTCGGCCGTACGGCGGAGGCGCGGGCGGAGTTCGAGCGGGCGGCGGGGCTGACGCGCAACGAGCCGGAGCGGGAGATGCTGTTGAGGCGGGCCGCCGGCGGGTGACGGTCACTTCAACGGGTGGCCGACCAGCATCGTCGGCGCCCCCGCCACCCGGGTCAGGAACACCGTCGCCGAGTTGGGCCCCTGAGGCTTGACCTTCCTGCGCAGTTCCTCCGGCTCGACGGCCGACCCCCGCTTCTTCACCGTCAGGATCCCGACCTCGCGTTCCCGCAGCAGCGCCTTCAACTTCTTGACGTTGAAGGGGAGTTCGTCGGTGATCGCGTAGCCGGTGGCGTACGGGGTGTGGTGCGGCGCGTCGGCGGTGACGTAGGCGATGGTCGGGTCGATCAGCCCGCCCTCCAGGTCGTCGGCCACCTCGGCGACCAGATGGGCGCGGATGACGGCGCCGTCCGGCTCGTACAAGTACCTCCCGACCGGCCGGACTTCGGGGTCCGGGAGCATGGAGTCGGGGGTCACGTGGATGCCGGCCGCGGCGGGCAGCAGCGTCGCCCGCCGCGCTCCCGGCGTCACGTTCGCGCCGAACCAGAGCATGGCCTCCTTCACGTCCCCGCCGTCCGAGACCCATTCGGCCGTCGCGTCCGCGGGGATCGCCTCGTGCGGGATGCCGGGCGCGATCTTCAGGACGCCGATCGGCGCCTTGAGCGCGGCGGACACGGCCCAGGACAGGGGCGGGGAGTAGGACTCGGGATCGAAGATGCGGCCGCGCCCGGAGGAACGCCGGGCCGGGTCGACGAACACCGCCTCGTACCCGGCCGTGTCCACCTCCGTCACATCCGCCTCGCGCACCTCGACCAGGCCCGCGAGTCCGAGCGCGTCGGCGTTGGCGCGGGCCACCTCGCAGGTCAGCGGATCCCGGTCGACGGCCAGTACGCGGATCCCGGCGCGGGCGAACGCGATCGCGTCGCCGCCGATCCCGCAGCACAGGTCGGCGACGGACCGTACCCCGACCGCTCGGAAGCGCTCGGCCCGGTACGTCGCCACGCTGGCCCGGGTCGACTGCTCGACCCCGTTCGGCGTGAAGAACATCCGCCCCGCGTCAGCCGCCCCGAACTTGGCCACCGCCCGCTGCCGCAACCGCGCCTGCCCGAGGGCCGCGGACACCAGCTCGGCGGGGTGCTCGCGGCGCAGGCGGGTGGCGACGGCGAGTTCGTCGGCGGGATCGGTGTCGCGTACGGCGTCGAGGAGGGCGCGGCCCTCGGGGGTGCGGAGCGAGGCGAAGGAGGCGAGGTCGTTCACCGGGCCATTGTCGGCCAGTCGGTGGATGGTCCGCGGCCGGCGGCGGTGTCGGCCCGGCTCCGGGACGAGTGCCTGCGAAGATCCGGCACCATGCGACTAGTAGTACAAAATGACAAAAGTAGCCCCAATGGGGCATCCGTACGGCGCCGCCGTCGGGAACCCGGGCACTTCCGGGTCCGTGCCGCGATCGCCGCGCTCGCCGCCGCGGCCATCGCCTCGGGCTGCACGCCGGTCGCCGATCCAGGGGCCCCGGGCGGCTCGCACGGCGCCGGGACCGCCCGCTCCACGCCGAGCCGGCAGCCCCTCAAGGCGCCGCCCCCGGCCGCCACCCCGGACCCGCACGCCAAGAAGTTCCGGTCGGGCAGGTCAGCCCTCGCCGCCCGCGCCGCCGCGGCCAGACGCTGGGGCCTGGCGAGAATCCCGCTCACACCCCCGCCGCCCCCCGCCACCAAGCCGAAGATCACCACCCGCGAGGGCTTCGAGGTGGACGGGCACGAGGAACTCGGCCTCCCGCCGGTCTTCACCACCATCCCGACCCGGCAGCGGGTCGTCTTCCTCACGATCGACGACGGCGCCGAGAAGGACCCGGCCTTCCTGCGGATGATGAGCGACCTCCAGGTCCCGTACACCGCCTTCCTCAGCAACTACCTGATCAAGGACGACTACGGCTACTTCGAGCGGATGCAGCGCGGCGGCGTCGCCCTGAACAACCACACCCTCCACCACCCCTACCTCCCGGGGCTCTCCTACCGCCGCCAGCAGTACGAGATCTGCGCCATGCAGGACGTGATCGAGGAGCGCTACGGCAAGCGCCCGCTGCTCTTCCGCCCGCCCTTCGGGAACTACAACAGGAACAGCCTGCGGGCGGCGAAGTCGTGCGGCGTCAAGTACGTCCCGCTGTGGAACGAGGAGGTCTTCGTCGACCGCTGGGACTACCGGGAGTGGGACCGGAAGGTCCGACCGGGTGACATCGTCCTCACGCACTTCCGCGGCAGGGGCGACTGGAAGGGCACAATGCCCGACATGATCCGCCGGTTCCTGAACAAGGTCACGGCCGAGGGGTACGCGGTGGCCCGGCTGGAGGACTATCTGTGAGGCCGACGCCAGGGCCGGGGCCGAGCGCTGCGGCGGCCGTGCTCATGGCCGTGGTGGTCCTGGCGTCCGCCCTGCTCACCGGTTGCGCCCGGCCGGCCGGTTCGGTCGCTCCCGGCGCCGCACCGGCCGAGGAGGCGGTACCCGGCGCCCGCTCGGCGAAGGGCCCGACGCACACGGCACAGCCGTATCGCCGCTGGGGCCTGGCCGCCCCGCTGCCCGCTCCCGAGTCCCCGCCCGCCCGGCGGCTGCGGCTGCCCGGCGGCGCCCCGCTGCCGGTCGTGCACCGCGCCCCCACCCGCGACAAGGTCGTCTTCCTCACCTACGACGACGGCGCGGAGAAGGACCCCCGCTTCGTCGACATGGTCCGTGAACTACGGCTGCCCGTCAGCATGTTCCTCACGGACAGCGTGGTCGGCCCGGGCTACGGCCACTTCGCGCGGCTGCGGTCGGTGGGCGCGTCCATCCAGAACCACACCCTCGACCACGCCGCCCTGCGCGGTCTGCCGTACGCCGGCCAGCGCGCCGAGATCTGCGGCCAGCAGAACAAACTCCGCGCCCGCTTCGGCATCCGCCCCCGCCTCTTCCGGCCGCCCTACGGCACGTACGACTCCACCACGCTCCGCGCGGCGGCGGACTGCGGCATCACGGCGGTGGTGCTGTGGCGTGCGGCGATGGAGGGCGACGGAGGGCTGACGTACGCGCACGGCTCCGGACGGCTGCGCGCCGGCGACATCGTCTCCGTCCCGTCGGGCGAACCGGCCGGCCTGTCCTTGAGGGAGCGGACGACGAGGCTGCTGCGGGAGATCCAGGGGCGGGGCCTCACGGTGGGCCGGCTGGAGGACTACATCTGACGGAACGCTCCGGGGCGTCCACGGCTGAGCCGGTCGACCGGAAGCCCGGCTCAGCCGGCGCGGCGCGGACGCGAATTAGCAGTCCGCTTGACCGAGTGCTAATCGCGGTCATAGTCTCGGGTCTGGCACTCCCCACTGGAGAGTGCCAACTACGCGACGGGCAGGTCCGGCACCCGCGACGACGGATCCACCTGGTCGCCACCTCAGACAGTTAACCCCGTGAGATCTCCGAAGGGGGAGGTCGGATCGTGACGACCACCAGCTCCAAGGTTGCCATCAAGCCGCTCGAGGACCGCATTGTGGTCCAGCCGCTCGACGCCGAGCAGACCACCGCCTCTGGCCTGGTCATCCCGGACACCGCGAAGGAGAAGCCCCAGGAGGGCGTCATCCTCGCCGTCGGTCCGGGCCGCTTCGAGAGCGGCGAGCGTCTGCCGCTCGACGTGAAGGTCGGCGACATCGTGCTGTACAGCAAGTACGGCGGCACCGAGGTGAAGTACAACGGCGAGGAGTACCTCGTCCTCTCGTCCCGCGACGTGCTCGCGATCATCGAGAAGTAATTCACCTCAAGCACTTCTGCTTGTGAGCTGCGCCCCGGGCCCCCGCGACCTCAAGAAGCCGGGCGTCCGGGGCGCAGTTCGTTTCACCCACGTTTTCCGAGAGGGCTGAACCGCTCCCATGGCGAAGATCCTGAAGTTCGACGAGGACGCCCGTCGCGCCCTCGAGCGCGGCGTCAACAAGCTTGCCGACACGGTCAAGGTGACGATCGGCCCCAAGGGCCGCAACGTCGTCATCGACAAGAAGTTCGGCGCGCCCACCATCACCAACGACGGTGTCACCATCGCCCGTGAGGTCGAGGTCGAGGACCCGTACGAGAACCTCGGCGCCCAGCTGGTGAAGGAGGTGGCGACCAAGACCAACGACATCGCGGGTGACGGTACGACCACCGCCACCGTGCTGGCCCAGGCGCTCGTCCGCGAGGGCCTGAAGAACGTCGCCGCCGGTGCCTCCCCGGCGCTGCTGAAGAAGGGCATCGACGCGGCCGTGGCCGCGGTCTCCGAGGAGCTCCTCGCGACCGCCCGCCCGATCGACGAGAAGTCCGACATCGCCGCCGTGGCCGGTCTGTCCGCCCAGGACAGCCAGGTCGGCGAGCTCATCGCCGAGGCGATGGACAAGGTCGGCAAGGACGGTGTCATCACCGTCGAGGAGTCCAACACCTTCGGCCTGGAGCTGGACTTCACCGAGGGCATGGCCTTCGACAAGGGCTACCTGTCGCCGTACTTCGTGACGGACCAGGAGCGCATGGAGGCCGTCCTGGAGGACCCCTACATCCTCATCAACCAGGGCAAGATCTCCTCCATCCAGGACCTGCTGCCGCTGCTGGAGAAGGTCATCCAGGCCGGTGCCTCCAAGCCGCTGCTGATCATCGCCGAGGACGTCGAGGGCGAGGCCCTGTCGACCCTGGTCGTCAACAAGATCCGCGGCACGTTCAACGCGGTCGCCGTCAAGGCCCCCGGCTTCGGTGACCGTCGCAAGGCGATGCTGCAGGACATGGCGACGCTGACCGGCGCCGAGGTCATCTCCGAGGAGGTCGGCCTCAAGCTCGACCAGGTCGGCCTCGAGGTGCTGGGCTCCGCCCGCCGCATCACGGTCACCAAGGACGACACCACGATCGTCGACGGCGCCGGCAAGTCCGAGGCCGTCCAGGGCCGTGTCGCCCAGATCAAGGCCGAGATCGAGAACACCGACTCCGACTGGGACCGCGAGAAGCTCCAGGAGCGCCTCGCGAAGCTGGCCGGCGGCGTGTGCGTGATCAAGGTCGGCGCCGCCACCGAGGTGGAGCTGAAGGAGAAGAAGCACCGTCTGGAGGACGCCATCTCCGCGACCCGCGCCGCGGTCGAGGAGGGCATCGTCTCCGGTGGTGGCTCCGCTCTGGTCCACGCCGTCAAGGTCCTCGAGGGCAACCTCGGCAAGACCGGCGACGAGGCCACCGGTGTCGCGGTCGTCCGCAAGGCCGCCGTCGAGCCGCTGCGCTGGATCGCCGAGAACGCCGGCCTGGAGGGTTACGTCATCACCTCCAAGGTCGCCGAGCTCGACAAGGGCCAGGGCTTCAACGCCGCCACCGGCGAGTACGGCGACCTGGTCAAGTCCGGCGTCATCGACCCGGTCAAGGTCACCCGCTCCGCCCTGGAGAACGCCGCCTCCATCGCCTCCCTGCTCCTCACGACCGAGACCCTGGTCGTCGAGAAGAAGGAAGAGGAAGAGCCGGCCGCCGCGGGCCACGGCCACGGCCACGCCCACTGAGCCCAGCCGCTCACAGCGCGCAGCAAGAAGGCCCCGCCTCCGCACTCACGTGCGGGAGCGGGGCCTTCCCCTTCGCGGGCTTCACTGACCGAGTACCCCCAGTTGCTCCAGCAGTCCCGCCCGGTCGTAGAGCCAGTGGCTCTCGCAGATCGCGCCGTCCCGGAACCGCTGCCAGGTCATGCCCTGCATGCTCACGTCCTGTCCGGTCGCCGGAATCCCCAGGAACTCGCCCTTGTGGCGAGCGACCCAGGTCCACCGGGTGCACACCTGGTCGTCCTGGGCCATCTGGTCGTCGATCCGGAAGGTGAAGTCGAAGGCGGCCCGCCATCCCTCGTACTGCTCGCGTATCCCGTCGATGCCCTGCACGGGCTGCGGGTACGACGGGTCGTGATCCACGTAGTCGCGGGTGAGGTGGTCGCCGATCCGCCCCGGCTCCATCTTGCCCATGGCCTCGAAGAAGGCCCGCGCGGCCAGGACGTTCAGCTGCTCGTCACGCACCACGTCCAGATCGGTGAACGTGGGTTCCTCGTCACAGAGCGCCACCATCTCCCGGAAGATCCGGTCGGTCTCGGGCAGGTTGGAGTTCTGCATCGCCTCCTCGTACGAGGCGAACTCCACGATCTCGATGAAGTGCGCCGGGTCGGACCGGTCCTTGCCGATGATGTCGTGCGTCGCCGTCCGCTTGCCCTTGGTCTGCTCGACCCACCTGTCCATCAGCCGGTTCATCTCGTCGAAACGGCTGGTCTTGCAGTCGATGAGCTGTACGAAGGTCATGGCGTCGTCGCCTCCCGGCCCCCCTGGGTGCGGCTGGACAGCACCATTTTCCCCACTGCGAGGGCCATCCGCCTGTTCACCCGTGCCGTGCGCCCGCCGACGCGCCTACTGGGGCCCGTACTTCCGCCCCGTCTTCGAGCTGATCCCCCCGAGCATTCCCCGCGGCACCAGCTTCGCCGCCCCCATGAGCACCTTGTAGCGGGGGTCCGGGATGGACAACGACCTCCCCCGGGCCAGATCCTCCAGTGCCGTGGCCGCCACCTTGTCGGCGTCCAGCCACATCCACCCCGGAATGTTGTCCGTGCCCATCCCGGCCCGCTCATGGAACTCGGTCCGCACGAACCCCGGGCACAGCGCCATCAGCCGCACCCCGCTCCCGGCCAGATCCCGGGCAGCCCCCTGGGTGAACTGCACGACCCACGCCTTGGACGCGCCGTACGTGCCGCGCGGTACGAAGGCCGCGACCGACGCGACGTTGACGACGCCCCCGCGCCCCCGCTCCCGCATCGCCTCCGTCGCCGCCGACGTCAGACGCAGCACGGCCTCGCAGTGCACCTTGAGCATCTTCAGCTCGTCGGCCATGGAGACGTCGAGGTAGCGGCCCTTGTTGCCGAAGCCGGCGTTGTTGACCAGCAGGTCGACGGGGTTGCGGCGGTCGCCGAGGCGTGCGGCGACCGTCTCGATGCCGGCGTCCTGGGCCAGGTCGGCCGTCAGCACCTTGGCCTCGATGCCGTGCCGGTCGTGCAGTTCGGTCGCCTGCTCCCGCAGCCGCTTGGTGTCCCGGGCCACCAGGACGAGGTCGTGCCCGTCAGCCGCAAGCCGCCGCGCGAACGCGGCGCCGATGCCCGCGGTCGATCCCGTAATCAATGCCGTTGTCATGGCGCAAGATTAGTGACCCGGACCGCGTGCATCCGTTTGCTGCACAGGCCCTCCCGATCAGTGAAGCCCGAGCGAAGGCCGCCGCGGTGAGCGCACGTCAGCGCCCGTGCTCCGCCACGTACTTCCGTGCCGCCGCGAGCGACTCCGGATGCAGCGCCGCACCCGCCGCCAGCAGCCGCGGCAGCAGCTTCCGCTCCGTCGTGACCGCCCGGAACTGAAGCGCCACCGTCACCTCGTGATCCGGGCGGTGGATGATCTCCAGCGCATCGCCCGCCCGGATCTCCCCCGGCTCGATCACCCGCAGATAGGCGCCCGGCGCACCCTTCGCGGTGAACCGCTTCACCCACTGCTTCTCACCCAGATGGCCCTGGAAGGTGGCACAGGGAATCCGCCCGCACGTCACCTCCAGCACCACCTCGGACCCGATCCGCCAGCGCTCGCCGATCAGCGCGCCGGACACGTCCAGCCCGGACGTCGTGAGGTTCTCGCCGAACCCGCCGTTCGCCAGCGACCGCCCCAGCTCGCGCTCCCACTCGTCGAGGTCCTCGCGCGCCACCGCGTACACGGCCTGGTCGTCGCCGCCGTGGTGCTCCCTCTTGCACACCGCGTCGCCGGCCAGGCCACTGCCCCCGATGCCCTTGGGCCCGGGAGCCGCCACCCGCACCGGCCCCGCCACCGGCCGCTTGTCGATGCCGGTCACGACACCGGGGTCATCCGTGTGCGGCACAGGCATCGCCTGGCCCAGGTTCACAGACAGAAGCTTCATGACGGGCACGGTAAGGGACGACCCTCCAAAGTGTCGACGCATTATTCGGCGATCTCCCCAAGGTTCGCTTATGCTCGCTTCCGTGCTCGAAGCCCGCCACCTCCGCGTCCTGCGCGCCGTCGCCGCCACCGGTTCCTTCTCCGCGGCCGGACGCGAACTGGGCTGCACCCAGCCCGCCGTCAGCCAGCAGATGAAGGCCCTGGAATCCTCCGTCGGCACGCCCCTGCTGATCCGCAGCGGACGCGAGATGCGGCTGACCCAGGCCGGTGAGGCCCTGGTGCGGCACGCCGCCGGAATCCTGGCCGGGCTCACCGCCGCCGAGGAGGAGGTCGCCGCCATCGCCGGGCTGCGCGCCGGGCGCGTCCGGCTCGTCTCCTTCCCCAGCGGCAGCTCCACCCTCGTCCCGACCGCCCTCGCCGCCCTGCGCGCCGCGCACCCCGGCACCCGTGTCTCCCTGGAGGAGGCCGAGCCGCCGAAATCCGTCGAGATGCTGCGCGAGGGCGACTGCGACGTGGCCCTCGCCTTCCGCTACGAGGGGGCCGCGGGCGCCGAGGAGTGGGACGACCTGGTCGTACGTCCCCTGCTGACGGACCGTCTCGTCGGCCTCGTCCCGGAACGGCACCGCCTCGCGCGCACCGCGTCGGCCGGGCCCGTCTCCATCGGGGAACTCGCGGCCGAGCCCTGGATCGCCGGCTGCCCACGCTGCCGGGGGCAGCTGGTCGAGGTGTGCGAGAGCGCCGGCTTCACGCCCCGCATCGACTTCGCCACCGACGACTACCCGGCGGTCGTCGGCCTGGTGGGCGCCGGCCTGGGCGTGGCCGTCCTGCCCCAGCTCGCCGTCGAGTCCGTACGCCCGCGAGGGGTGCGCGTGGTGACGCTGGAACCGGCGGTCCGGCGGGAGATCGTGGCGCTCACGCTGCCCGACCTGGCGCAGGTGCCGGCCGTGGCGGCGACCCTCGACCAGCTGGCCCGGGCGGCCGCCCGCTAGCGAAGAAGAAGGGCACGTGTGCGCGTGCCCTTCTATGAAGAAACGTTCCTTCAGGTGTGCGAGCCGGCTTCCCCGCTGGTCGTCGACGCCGACACCAGCCGGTTGCGTGCCCGCCCCATGAGCTCCTCGCGCTCGTCCTCGGTCAAGCCGCCCCAGACGCCGTACGGTTCGCGCACCGCCAGCGCGTGTGCCGCGCACTGCGCGCGGACCGGGCACCTCATGCAGACCTCCTTGGCCGAGTTCTCTCGAGCGCTCCGGGCCGCACCGCGCTCGCCCTCCGGATGAAAGAAGAGCGAGCTGTCCACCCCGCGACAAGCAGCCAGCAGCTGCCAGTCCCACAGGTCCGCGTTCGGTCCGGGAAGGCGGGAGAAATCTGCCATTGCGTGACCCCTTGTAGCCGTTCTGGGCGGATACGGTGTCTACGACCGTACATCTACGATCTAAGAAGATGAAAATATGACTCATTGCGAATCTAGCCCCAAACGCCAGCAAACAGGAAGAAAAAGGGCTGAATGGGGCATGGGTTGTGATGAAAGATTGAGGGTCCGTCGTGCATGTCTGCCCCGTGTCCGTCTCCTCACGTAGAGTGCCGAAGACGGCACATGCCCCCGTAACTCTTTCGAGTGACCGTCGTTGAGAGGGCGGAGGCGGTTGAAGGAACAAGGGCTCGGGCAGGCGTCCGAGACGGTCGACCGCACAGGTGACGATTTCGTACCAGCCTGGAGGCTCAAGGTGACGTGCATCAGCTGCGGAGGGCGGCCATGACATCCGTCCTCGTCTGCGACGACTCCCCGCTTGCCCGAGAGGCGCTTCGCCGCGCGGTCGCGACCGTGCCCGGCGTCGAGCGCGTGACGACGGCGGCCAACGGCGAGGAAGTCCTCCGCCGCTGGGGCGCCGACCGCTCGGACCTGATTCTGATGGACGTACGCATGCCCGGTCTGGGCGGCGTCGAGACCGTGCGGCGGCTGCTGTCCGCCGACCCCGGTGCGCGCATCATCATGCTCACCGTCGCCGAGGACCTGGACGGTGTGGCCCTCGCGGTCGCCGCCGGTGCCCGCGGCTATCTGCACAAGGACGCCTCGCGCGCCGAGTTGCGGGCCACGGTGACGCAGGCGCTGGCCGACCCGACCTGGCGGCTTGCCCCGCGTCGACTGCGCTCCGCGGAGATGGGCGCCGCGCCGACGCTCACGGCGCGTGAGATCCAGGTGCTCGAGGGGATGAGCCACGGTCGGTCCAACGCGGAGATCGGTCGCGAGCTGTTCCTGTCCGAGGACACCGTGAAGACGCACGCCCGTCGGTTGTTCAAGAAGCTCGGTGCGTCGGACCGCGCGCACGCGGTGGCGCTCGGGTTCCGCTGGGGTCTGGTTCGTTAGTCGCGCCACAGTGGACTGCCGCGTTGCGCCGTCCGGCGACTGCGGCCCCGTCGTGGCTGGTCGCGCGGTTCCCCGCGCCCCTCTGGGGGCGCGGGCGCCAGGCAGGCCAAGCAGCTCTGTCGGTGCCCGCTGCTCGTTTCGCCGCGGATGCCGCATCCTTGAGGTGTGGAGTCTCTCGGGGACGAGTCGGTCGAGCGGAAGGGGAGGGCGCAGGAGATGAGTTCCGGCGCACCTGCTCATAACGCTTCGGTGCACAACAACGGGCGCGATGCCACGGACCATACGGCCGCAAGGCACCATGGACCGATGCGCGAGGACGAGGCGGCTTATGCCCAAGGGGCGATCGGTGCACTCGTCCATCGCGCGGTCGACGGGGACGAGCAGGCCACGCACGACCTCCTCGCCCATGTCCACCCCCTGGCGCTGCGGTACTGCCGCACCAGACTGTCCCGCCTGCCGGGTGACGCCCGGCACTTCGTAGAGGACCTCGCCCAGGAGGTCTGCGTCGCCGTGCTTCTGGCGCTGCCTCGCTACAAGGACACCGGCCGCCCCTTCGAGGCGTTCGTCTTCGCCATCGCCGCGCACAAGGTGGCGGACCTCCAGCGGGCGGCGATGCGGCATCCGGGTTCCACGGCGGTCCCCTCGGACGAGATGCCCGAGCGCCCGGACGACTCCCTGGGCCCGGAGGAGCGCGCGCTGCTGAGCAGCGACGCCGAGTGGGCCAAGAAGCTGCTGGCCAACCTGCCCGAGAACCAGCGGGAGCTGTTGCTGCTGAGGATCGCGGTGGGCTTGACCGCGGAGGAGACGGGTCAGATGTTGGGAATGTCACCCGGCGCGGTCCGAGTGGCCCAGCACCGGGCGCTGAGCCGGCTGCGGGCGCTGGCCGAGCAGTAGGCCGCGTTCCTGAACGGGCCCCGCGCCGATTCCGTACGAACATACGAAGCTCGGAGTGGGTCCGAACCATGGAATTTGCCAGCCTTGCTTCCCGTTAGCATGGACATCCGCACCGATCAAGGCCATTTGGGGAAGGTGTCATGACTGCAAACGTCGACGGAGTGCCCGACAAATTCGCGACGCTCGGGCTGACCTACGACGACGTGCTGCTGCTGCCGGGAGCGTCCGAGGTGCTCCCCAACGCGGTCGACACCTCGTCCCGCATCTCCCGCAACGTCCGGGTGAACATCCCGCTGCTCTCCGCGGCCATGGACAAGGTGACCGAGTCCCGCATGGCGATCGCGATGGCCCGCCTGGGCGGCGTCGGCGTGCTGCACCGCAACCTCTCCGTCGAGGACCAGGTCAACCAGGTCGACCTGGTGAAGCGGTCCGAGTCCGGCATGGTCACCGACCCGATCACGGTGCACCCGGAGGCGACCCTCGCCGAGGCCGACGCCCTGTGCGCCAAGTTCCGCATCAGCGGCGTCCCGGTCACCGACCCCGCGGGCAAGCTCCTCGGCATCGTCACCAACCGCGACATGGCCTTCGAGTCGGACCGCAGCCGTCAGGTGCGCGAGGTCATGACGCCGATGCCGCTGGTCACCGGCCAGGTCGGCATCTCCGGCAGTGACGCGATGGAGCTGCTGCGCCGCCACAAGATCGAGAAGCTTCCCCTGGTCGACGAGGCGGGCGTCCTCAAGGGCCTGATCACCGTCAAGGACTTCGTCAAGGCGGAGAAGTACCCCAACGCCGCCAAGGACTCCGAGGGCCGTCTCCTCGTCGGTGCCGCCGTCGGCGCCAGCCCCGAGGCCCTGGAGCGCGCCCAGGCGCTCGCCGACGCGGGCGTGGACTTCCTGGTCGTCGACACCTCGCACGGTCACAACAGCAACGCCCTCAGCTGGATGTCGAAGATCAAGTCCAGCGTCGGCGTCGACGTGATCGGCGGCAACGTCGCCACCCGCGACGGCGCCCAGGCGCTGATCGACGCCGGTGTCGACGGCATCAAGGTCGGTGTCGGACCGGGCTCCATCTGTACCACCCGTGTGGTCGCCGGTATCGGCGTCCCGCAGGTCACCGCCATCTACGAGGCTTCGCTCGCCGCCCGCCCCGCCGGCGTCCCGCTGATCGGCGACGGCGGCCTCCAGTACTCCGGCGACATCGGCAAGGCGCTCGCCGCCGGCGCCGACACCGTGATGCTGGGCTCGCTGCTCGCCGGCTGTGAGGAGTCCCCGGGCGAGCTGCTGTTCATCAACGGCAAGCAGTTCAAGTCGTACCGCGGCATGGGTTCCCTGGGCGCCATGCAGTCCCGCGGCCAGGGCCGGTCGTACTCCAAGGACCGTTACTTCCAGGCCGAGGTCGCCTCCGACGACAAGCTCGTGCCCGAGGGCATCGAGGGCCAGGTGCCCTACCGCGGCCCGCTGGCCAACGTGCTGCACCAGCTCGTCGGCGGTCTGCGCCAGACCATGGGCTATGTGGGCGCGGCGACCATCGGTGAGATGGACACCAAGGGCCGCTTCGTGCGGATCACCTCCGCGGGCCTCAAGGAGAGCCACCCGCACGACATCCAGATGACGGTCGAGGCGCCGAACTACAGCCGCAAGTAGGCATCGGTCCGTCAGGGGCGGCCCCGGAGGTATCCGGGGCCGCCCTTGTCGTGCCCGTCGGCGATACTGGAAGACGCTGAAACGCATCAGGGAAAGGCCACACATCGTGACTGAGATCGAGATCGGGCGCGGCAAGCGCGGCCGCCGGGCGTACGCCTTCGACGACATCGCCGTCGTCCCCAGCCGCCGTACGCGGGACCCGAAGGAGGTCTCGATCGCCTGGCAGATCGACGCCTACCGCTTCGAGCTGCCCTTCCTGGCCGCCCCCATGGACTCGGTCGTCTCCCCGGCCACCGCGATCCGCATCGGTGAGCTCGGCGGCCTCGGCGTGCTGAACCTCGAAGGCCTGTGGACGCGCTACGAGGACCCGCAGCCGCTGCTCGACGAGATCGCCGGGCTGCCCACCGAGGCCGCCACCCGCCGCCTCCAGGAGATCTACGCCGCTCCCATCAAGGAGGAGCTGATCGGGCAGCGCATCAAGGAGGTGCGCGACTCGGGCGTGGTCACGGCCGCCGCGCTGTCCCCGCAGCGCACGGCCCAGTTCTCCAAGGCGGTCGTCGACGCAGGCGTGGACATCTTCGTCATCCGCGGTACGACGGTCTCGGCGGAGCACGTCTCCGGGGCGTCCGAGCCGCTGAACCTGAAGCAGTTCATCTACGAGCTCGACGTCCCGGTGATCGTCGGCGGCTGTGCCACGTACACCGCGGCCCTGCACCTGATGCGCACGGGTGCCGCGGGCGTGCTCGTGGGCTTCGGCGGCGGCGCCGCGCACACCACGCGCAACGTGCTCGGCATCCGCGTCCCGATGGCCACGGCGGTCGCGGACGTGGCCGCGGCCCGCCGTGACTACATGGACGAGTCCGGCGGCCGGTACGTCCACGTGATCGCGGACGGCGGCGTCGGCTGGTCCGGCGACCTCCCCAAGGCCATCGCCTGCGGTGCCGACTCCGTGATGATGGGCTCCCCGCTCGCCCGCGCCACCGACGCGCCGGGCAAGGGTCACCACTGGGGCATGGAGGCCGTGAACGAGGAGCTGCCGCGCGGCAAGAAGGTCGACCTGGGCACGGTCGGCACCATCGAGGAGGTGCTGACGGGTCCGTCGCACACGCCGGATGGCTCGATGAACTTCTTCGGGGCGCTGCGGCGGGCCATGGCCACGACCGGGTACAGCGAGCTCAAGGAGTTCCAGCGGGTCGAGGTCACAGTCGCGGACTCGCAGCACCAGCGGTAGCCGGTACGGCTACGGCCGATACGTCAGGGAAGGGCCGGTCCCCCGGGTGGGGTGACCGGCCCTTTTGCGTGCCCAACGGCGGCTGCACGGGGGTGCGTTGTGCTGGTGGGGGCGCGTGGTTGCGTTTGGGGCGAATGTGGGCTGAACGGGCAGGGGGAGTCGGTAGTGTCCGTGATCGGCGTCCCGTTCTCTGGGGCGCCCCCTTCCAAGGAGATGTTCCGGACCCCGGCCCTCGGGGCCCGGCCCGAGCTCCAGACGGACCGCCTACCGGGTCGATGGGCGGCATCGTGGAAGGGGGCGCGCCCATGGGCCGTCACCGCAAACCCACCCGCTGGGATCGCACTTGGCTTCGGCTGGTGAAGTTCCGGAGGAGGTGCATCTTGTGGATTTACGGCTGGTGAGCGGCCGCCCCTATAGAGACTAGGGGCGGACACCCGTAAATCAGCTCGGAGCCCGCTGCAGCGACCACTGCGGTGGGCTCCACCTGCTTCACACGGTACCGGCGCAGCATGCCCCACGCCACCAACCCCGGTAGCGCACGCACCCCACGCGCCCCCAGTCACAACCGATGCGCCGCCCCCGTAGGCGTAGCCCCCCGCGTGTCCAGCAACAGCTGTGCCTTCACCGACAGCCCTTGAAGGTCGTACCGCCGGTGCTGCTGGAGCAGGATCGTCAGGTCGGCCTCGGCGGCGGCCTCGTAGAGGGAGTCCGCGCGGGGGACCGGGCGGTCGAGGACGTTCCAGGACGGGATGTGCGGGTCGTGGTAGCTGATGGAGGCGCCCAGCCGCATCAGGCGGACCGCGACCTCCTCGGCGGGGGTGGACTGCTGGTCGGCGAGGTCGGGCTTGTAGGTGACGCCGAGGAGGAGGATGCGGGCGGCGCGCACGGACTTGCCGTGTTCGTTGAGGAGGGTGGCGGCGCGCTGGACGACGTACTGGGGCATCTGGTCGTTGACCTGCTGGGCCAGTTCGACCATGCGCAGGGTGCGGCCCCCGTGGGCGGTGAGGTCCTGCGGGACGGCGTGGCCGCCGACGCCGGGTCCGGGGCGGAAGGCCTGGAAGCCGAAGGGCTTGGTCTCCGCGCAGCGGATGACGTCCCACAGGTCGACGCCCAAGTCGTGGCAGAGGACGGCCATTTCGTTGACGAGGGCGATGTTGACGTGCCGGAAGTTGGTCTCCAGGACCTGCACGGTCTCCGCCTCGCGCGGGCCACGCGCGCGTACCACCTTGTCGGTGAGACGGCCGTAGAAGGCGGCGGCCGACTCGGTGCACGCGGGCGTGAGGCCGCCGATCACCTTGGGCGTGTTGGTGGGGGTGAAGTCGCGGTTGCCGGGGTCGATGCGGCTGGGGGAGTAGGCCAGGTGGAAGTCGCGGCCGGCGACCATCCCCGAGCCCTCTTCGAGGAGGGGGCGCAGGACGTTCTCGGTGGTGCCCGGGGGGACGGGCGACTCCAGGATGACGGTGGTGTGCGGGCGCAGGTGTGCGGCGAGTGTGCGGGCGGCCGCCTCCACCTGGCTCAGGTCGAGCCCGCCGTCCTCGCCGGGCGGGGTCGGCGCGCAGATGACGGCGGTGCGCACGCGGCCGAGCTCGGCGGGGCTGGTGGCGTGCCGGAAGCCCCCCGAGAGCATCCGGCGCAGTTCCGCGGGGCTGAGGGAGGCGGCCTCGGGACCGGTCCGGTAACCGAGCGTGGGGATGCCGGCCGCGACGGCGGCCTTGGCCAGCGGCAGGCCGTACGGGCCGAGTCCGATCACGGCGAGATCTGCGGGCATGGCGTGGGCCGTCCTTCCCAGTAACCGAAGTGGGGCAGGTGCGCAAGCCCTGTGGACAGATCGAGGGAGCGCAATGTCAGACTAGGAGTAAATATGACCGATTTACGGCATTGAATGATCGCGTTTCCGGGAGTGTTGTCCACAGGCTGGGGGCGCGTGGTGGCTGAACTCGGGCAACCCGGTCAGAATTCTGGGCAGGAGGGGGTACGAAGCGGGCTTCGCCCGATGGGTGCGGCCTACGCGACCGATGAGCGGGAGGCAGCGGTGAGGACAGCGACACTGGGGCCGGCGGAGCGCGCCGAGTCACTGGCAGCAATGGCCGAGCGTGAGCTGGACCTACTGGTCGTGGGCGGTGGCGTCGTGGGCGCGGGCACCGCCCTCGACGCGGCGACCCGCGGACTGTCCACCGGACTGGTCGAGGCGCGCGACTGGGCGTCGGGCACCTCCAGCAGGTCCAGCAAGCTGATCCACGGCGGCCTGCGCTATCTGGAGATGCTCGACTTCGCACTCGTACGGGAGGCACTGAAGGAACGCGGCCTGCTGGTGTCGCGGCTGGCTCCGCATCTGGTGAAGCCGGTGCCCTTCCTGTACCCGCTGCAGTACAAGGGCTGGGAGCGGCTGTACGCCGGTTCCGGTGTCCTGCTCTACGACCTCATGTCGATGGCCCGCGCCCACGGCCGGGGCATGCCCTTGCACCGCCACCTGAGCCGACGTCACGCCCTGCGCATCGCCCCCGCCCTGAAGAAGGACGCACTGGTCGGCGCGCTCCAGTACTACGACGCCCAGATGGACGACGCCCGCTATGTGGCCACCCTCGTGCGCACGGCGGCGGCGTACGGCGCGCGGGTCGCCAACCGCGCGCGCGTGACCGGGTTCCTGCGGGAGGGCGAACGTGTCGTCGGGGCCCGGGTGCAGGACGTCGAGGCGGGCGGCGAGTACGAGATCCGCGCCAAGCAGATCGTCAACGCGACCGGTGTCTGGACCGACGACACCCAGTCGATGGTGGGGGAGCGCGGACAGTTCCACGTACGCGCCTCCAAGGGCATCCACCTGGTCGTGCCCAAGGACCGTATCCACTCCACCACGGGGCTGATCCTGCGCACCGAGAAGTCCGTGCTGTTCGTCATCCCCTGGGGCCGGCACTGGATCGTCGGCACCACCGACACCGACTGGGACCTGGACAAGGCGCATCCGGCCGCGTCCAGCGCGGACATCGACTACCTGCTGGAACATGTGAACTCGGTGCTCGCGGTGCCGCTGACCCGCGATGACGTGGAGGGCGTGTACGCGGGCCTGCGGCCGCTGCTCGCCGGCGAGTCGGACGCCACGAGCAAACTGTCGCGCGAGCACACCGTGGCGCACCCCGTGCCCGGACTCGTCGTCGTGGCGGGCGGCAAGTACACGACGTACCGGGTGATGGCCAAGGACGCGGTGGACGCGGCGGTGCACGGGCTCGACATGCGGGTCGCCGAATGCGTCACGGAGGACATTCCGCTGCTGGGCGCCGAGGGGTACCCGGCGCTGTGGAACGCGCGTGCACGGATCGCGGCGCGGACGGGGATTCATGTGGTGCGGGTGGAGCACCTGTTGAACCGGTACGGGTCGCTGGCGGAGGAACTGCTCGAACTGATCGCCGCCGACCCCACGCTGGGCGAGCCCCTCCAGTCCGCCGACGACTATCTGCGCGCCGAGATCGTCTACGCCGCCTCGCACGAGGGGGCGCGGCACCTGGACGACGTGCTGACTCGGCGTACGCGCATCTCGATCGAGACGTTCGACAGGGGGACGCGGTGCGCGCGCGAGGCGGCCGTTCTGATGGCCCCGGTGCTGGGCTGGGACAAGGACCACATCGAACGCGAGATCCAGCACTACGAGAAGCGGGTGGAGGCCGAGCGGGAGTCGCAGCGGCAGCCCGACGATCTGACGGCGGACGCGGCGCGGCTGGGGGCGCCGGACATCGTGCCGTTGTAGTACGCCGGCGGCCCGGCCCGGTGGTGCTCTCCGGCCACGCGCCCCGGGGAGCGTCACTCGAACGGGTGGCGGAAGTCGGGATATCTGCTCGAACCTCGGCCGTTCTACCTGGTGCGAGGGCAGAACTCGGCGGCGAGCAGCCGGGGTTCGAGACCGGGATCTGCGATCGCTGTCGTGTTCACCCGGAAGGTCAGGACGCGACGACCGCCGACGGTGGCCGCGGAGCGCACGTAGCTGCCGGATATGCGCCCGTTGTGCCCCCAGACGACGGTGCCGCACGGCAGTTTCACGGGAAAGAGCCCCATGCCGTACGAGCCGTGTGCGGCACGGGTGTCGAGCATCTCGCGCAGCCAGCGCGGGGGCAGCACTCGGCCGCCGAGCAGCGCGGCGTAGAAGCGGTCGAGGTCGGCGAGCGTGGTCACCAGCTCGCCCGAGGCCCCGGCCACCCGCGGGTCGAGTTCGGTGACATCGGTTCCGTCGGTGGTGTAGGCGCGGCCGTGCGGAGAGGGCAGAGAGGTGCGGGATCCAGGGAAGGAGGTGCCGGTCAGACCCAGCGGAGCGATGACGCGGCGCTCGGCCTCGGCGGCGTAGGAGCGGCCGGTGACGTGCTCGATGACCAGGCCGAGCAGCACGTAGTTGGTGTTCGAGTAGGAGAAGCTGCCGGGGTCGGCAGGGGGGTGGGTGAGGGCGATGCGTACGGCCTGAAGCGGCGTGAGAGGGACGGTGCCCCCGGTCGCGGCGGCGAAGTCGTACAGGCCGCTGGTGTGCGTCAGCAGGGAACGAAGGGTCAGCGCGCGCCCGTCGTTGCCCGCCCCGCGCACCAGGCCCGGCAGGTACCGCTCCACCGGGGCGGAGAGGGACAGCTCTCGCTCGGCGGCCAGTTGCAGGACGACCGTCGCGATGAAGGTCTTGGTGATGCTGCCGGCGCGGAAGTGGTCGGTGCGGGCGATGCCCTGGCCGGCCCGGGCGTAGTGGATGCCGGTCCTCTCGCGGGCCAGCAGGGCCGCGGCGGGGGCCTTGCCCCGGGTGAGCAGCCGCGGCAGGAGGAAGTCCGTCGCCTGTGCGGTGGAGGACGACGAGGCGGTGCGTGCCGAGGAGGAGGTGGAGGACGGGCCGAGGAGTGCCGGGCCCAGCAGACCGAGGAGCGTCAGGGCCACCGGAAGGGCCACCAGTGTCCGGAGCAGGGGCGTCGCCGGTCGAGCCATGCGGGTTCCTTCCCTTGTCGCGGCACATCATGCCGGGCAAGCGGAACGCGCGATTCACCGGGCCTCGGGGGCGCCGGGCCAGGAGAGCCCGGTCCGTGCGGTCGGGTGGCGGAGACAGAGGCACCCTGGGCGTCGGGCACTTGTCGGGTGAGAGACAATGGAGGCTCTGTCAGGGCGGGTTGTATGAGGGGACTCATGTCGGAGGCGGAGCGGGCGGGGACATCTCGTCAGGACACTCGTCAGGACGACCGCGAGCGTCTCCTCGCGGGGCGGTACCGGCTGGGCGGCGTGCTCGGCCGAGGCGGCATGGGCACGGTGTGGCGTGCCGTGGACGAGACTCTCGGGCGGACCGTCGCCGTCAAGGAGCTGAGGTTCCCGTCGAACATCGACGAGGAGGAGAAGCGGCGGCTGATCACGCGGACCCTGCGTGAGGCCAAGGCGATCGCGCGGATCCGCAACAACAGCGCGGTGACGGTGTTCGACGTGGTCGAGGAGGACGACCGGCCGTGGATCGTGATGGAGCTCGTCGAGGGCAAGTCGCTCGCCGAGGTCATCCGTGAGGACGGTCTCCTGGAGCCCAAGCGGGCGGCCGAGGTCGGCCTGGCCGTGCTCGACGTGCTGCGCTCCGCGCACCGCGAGGGCATCCTGCACCGCGATGTGAAGCCGTCGAACGTCCTGCTGGAGTCCGACACCGAGCGGGTCGTGCTCACCGACTTCGGCATCGCCCAGGTCGAGGGCGACCCCTCCATCACTTCGACCGGCATGCTCGTCGGCGCGCCCTCCTACATCTCCCCGGAGCGGGCCCGCGGCCACAAGCCGGGCCCCGCGGCCGACCTCTGGTCGCTGGGCGGACTGTTGTACGCGTCGGTCGAGGGGGTGCCCCCGTACGACAAGGGTTCCGCGATCGCCACGCTCACGGCGGTGATGACCGAGCCGATGGAGGAGCCGAAGAACGCGGGTCCGCTGAAGGACGTCATCTACGGCCTGCTCACCAAGGATCCGGAGAAGCGGCTCGACGACGCCAGGGCGCGGGCGATGCTCAACGCCGTCATCCACGCGCGCAAGGCCGAGCCGGAGCCGGCGGACGCGACGAAGGTCGTGCCGTTGCCGCCGCAGCCGGACGCCCCCGAGGGCAAGAGCCGTTCGGGTGCCACGGCCGGCAAGCGCGGCGAGGAGGCCGGGGAGCGGTTGCGCGGGGCGCTGCGGTCCGTGCGCAAGGCCGCGGCGGGTGCGGGAGCGGCCGGGACGGCTGCCGCTCGTACCAAGTCCGGCGGTGAGAGCGCTGTTTCGGAGTCCGGTGAGGCAGCGGCCGGTGGATCGTCCACGGCGGTGGGCGGGGCCGGGGCGTCGTCGCAGGGCGGGACTTCGGGGCGCTCTTCGGGCGCCGGGACGAGCGGAGCGGCCGCTGCGTCCGGTGCCGGTGCCGGTGTCGGTGACCGTTCCGGTGCGGGTGAGCGGGATATGGAGTCGGCGAACGGGCAGAGCGGGGGCCGGAGTTCCGGGTGGCCCGTGATGACGCCGCCGGATCTGCCGCCGCGGCCGGTGCCGAGGGCGCCGCTCACCGACGTGGTGCCGAAGCGGACGCTGGTGATCATCGCGGTGGCCGTGGCGCTCGTCGTGCTCGGTGTGGTGCTGGCGCTCACGCTCGGTGACGACAACGACTCGAAGACGTCGGCGAGCATCGGCGGGGACAAGGCTTCCGCCAAGGCCAGTGCCGGCGCCGACACCAAGACGGACGAGAAGGACGGTACGCGGGCGGACGGCGAGGAGTCCGCGTCCGCGACGACCGGGTCGGGCTCCGGCGAGGGCGCCGGGACCGGTAGGACACCGAGCGACGGAGCGAGCGCGACCGGCGGGAGCGGTGCCGAGGCCGGGTCCGGGAGCGGCAGCAAGGTCGTGGAGACCCACAAGGGGAGCCAGGGGTACTCGATCGGGCTGCCCAAGGGATGGAAGTTCAGCTCCTCGGCCTCGGCGGGCGACCGGTTCACCGGGCCCGACGGACAGAAGCTGCTCGTCGCCTGGACGTCCACGCCGAAGGGCGATCCGGTGGCGGACTGGAAGAACCAGGAGCGGGGCATGGTCCGCTCGCAGTACAAGAAGATCCGCATAGAGGAAGTGGACTACCGAGGTTGGAACACGGCCGACTGGGAGTTCACCTATGTGGAGGGCGGTACGAAGTACCGGACGATCGACCGCGGGTTCGTCGTGAACGACCAACTCGGACACGCGCTGATGTACACCGCGAAGGCTTCGAACTGGGACAGCGATCTGCGCAAGGACACCTGGAAGACGCTGACGGAGTCGTTCAAGCCGAAGTCGTGAAGTGAGCGGAATTCGGTTTGGGCTCGTGGCGGCCGGGATTGAGGCGTGAGATCCGGCAACCCCTCTTTGCGAGTTGCCTCCGGCACGTATCGTGAGTGCTTGCGGACCGAACGCATTTGGTCGTGCGTCGGGAACGGGACGCAAGGCGAACGGAATTGACCAACCGGGCGGCCGGGGGAGGCAACGTGGACGACTATGCGGGTCGGGTGCTCGCCGACCGCTACCGCCTGCCGCTGCCGCCCTCCGACGAGTACGAACTCACCGAGACCCGCGCCTTCGACACCTACAGCGGGCAGGAAGTGCTCGTCCGGCAGGTGCCGTTGCCGGAGGTCGTCGAGGCGGAGGTGCTGGACGCCGAGGGGCTCCCCGACGGTTTCACGGCACGCGATGCGCGCGAGCGCGGGACGGGGCGGCGATCCTCCTCCCGTACGAGCACGCGCAGGCCCAGCGACCCCGCTGTGCGGCGGGCGGTCGAGGCGGCGCAGGCCGCGGCGCGGATCCCCGACCATCCACGGCTGGACCAGGTCTTCGACGTGTTTGCCGAGGGCGGGTCGTTGTGGATAGTGAGCGAGTTCGTGGCCGCGCGCCCGCTGGCGGCACTGCTGGCCGAGAAGCCGTTGACGCCGTACCGGGCGGCCGAGGTCGCCTCCGACGTCCTCATGGCGCTGCGGGTGCTGCACGCGCACGGCTGGGTCCATCGGAACATCACCGCCCGCACGGTGCTCGTCTGCGACGACGGCCGGGTGATGCTCACCGGGCTCGCGGTCGGGGCCGCGGAGGAGGCGCTGTGCGGGTACGACCCCGTGCCGGTCGAGGACGGTGACGGCGACGGCGAGGGGGACGGCGGATCCGGGACGTTCGGGGGCGGGCCGGCCGTCGGCGGCGCGGGTGGCCCCGTGCCTCCCGGCCCCCGCGCGGGCGGAACCGGCACGGACGGTGCGGATCCCGAGGCTGCCCGGCGTGCCGCCATCGAGGCGCGTGCGGCCGGAGGGCTGCCGGTCCCCGGCGCCGACGAGGGCATCGGGACGCAGACGTCGGGTGCGGCCCCGCGCGGTGCTCCCGAGACCGGCGGCGACGTCAGGGCCGCGCGGGCCGGAGCGATCGCCGCGTACCGGGCGGGCGCCCGTGCCGCGGCCCGGGTGCAGGAGACGCAGCAGAACGGGCGGGCCGCGTTGTCCGGCGCCCGGCCGGCGCCCGAGGACGGCCCCGCCGCCGGGGCCGACGGCGCGGCGCAGCAGCCGTACGGCTCCGGCAACGGCACCACCACGCCCCCGGGCCGGATAGCCGACCCGTACGGCGTGCGGGCCCCGACCTGGCACGGTGCCGCGCCCCGCGGCGGGGCCGTCGGCGCCCCTGCGGACGACGGGCGCGGCCGCACGGCACTTCCTCCGGCGGGGCCGGGCGCCCACCCGGGCCGTACCGGCAGCACCCCTCCCGACGCGGGCCTGCCCGCCGCCGGTCGCGAGGTGTTGCCTGCCGCGGGAGCCTCCGCCCCAGGTGCGGGTGGCTTTCCCCCGCGAGGCGTACCCGTTCCCGGCGCCGGCGGCCTTCCCGCGCCGGGCGCCCCCGGCTTCCCCGCGCCGGGCGCCGCCGGGTCTCCCGTGCGCGGCGTGCCCGCCGGCGGTGGCGCCTCACCGCACCCCCCGGCCCGCTGGGACGACCTCGTGGCCGGTACCCCCGCCCGCCGCGGACCCACCACCGCGCTCGCCGCGGAGCGGGCCCGGCAGGCGCGGATGGCCGTCGTCGGGCCCGTGACCGAGCGGTGGGCGCCGGAGCAGGCCGGGCCCGTGCACGAGAACTGGCAGCTCGCCGCGCCGATCGGGCCCGCGACCGACCTGTGGGCGCTGGGAGCGCTGCTCTTCCGGGCCGTACAGGGGCATGCGCCGTATCCGGAGGAGTCGACGGCCGAGCTCGTGCAGATGGTGTGCGCGGAGCCGCCCGCCTTCGCCGAGGAGTGCGGGCCGCTGCGGCCGGTCGTGGAGTCGCTGCTGCGTCAGGACCCCACCGAGCGCCTCGACTTCGAGGAGGTGCGCGGCTGGCTGCGTTCGCTCGTGCGGTCCGCGCCCGAGCCGGAGGCCGGTACGCATGTCGTCGCCGCCCCGCCCGCCGACCCGAACCGGCTGCCGATCGTGCGGCGCCGGGGCGAGCTGGTGCGCAGGCGGCGGGGCGGGCTGCCCGCGCATCACGGGCGGCACAAGCGGGCCAAGCAGGAGGCGGCGCACTCGCCCCGCAGACTCGGGCGGACGTTGCTGGTGCTCGTGCTGCTCGGCATGGCCGCGGCGATCGCGTACGCCATGCTGTTCATGCCCAAGGCAGACCAGGGTGACGGCGCCACGGCCGACGCCGGGCGCACCGGTGCCGCCGGCCAGGCCGACGAGGCGGTACCCGAGCAGTCCGCCGAAGCGAGCAGTGAGCCGCGGCCCGACCAGACCTCACCGGAGTCCGGCAACAGCCCCTCGGAGGACGCCGGTTCCACCGAGCCCCAGACCGACGGACCCGAGGTCCCGGATGGTTTCACCCTCCGCGAGGACGAGGCCGGGTTCCAGATCGCCGTCGCCAACGGTTGGAACCGCACGCCGAAGAACGGGCGCGGACAGGTCGTGTACTCGCACGGGGGCTTCGACCTCATCGTCGTGCGCGGCCGGGACACCGCGGACCAGTACGGCAGCGACCCCATGGTCTACCAGCGGGAGCACGAGCGGGAGTTGCAGCCGTACCGGGACTCCAGCTGGGCCTCCTCCGGCGGGCTGAAGACCATTCAGGTCGGTGAGCGCACCATGGCCGAGGGACAGTTCACCTGGACCGACGACCAGGGGCGCGAGCTGTTCGTACGCAACGTCGCGATCCTCATCGACGGCCGGTACCACGTGGTGCAGGTGCGCGGCCCGGAGGCCGAGCGGGACGAGGTGACCCGGCTGTTCGAGCAGGCGTCGGCGACGTACCAGGTCACCGGCTGATTCCGCCCGCCAACCCTGGGTGACGGTTGCTTCAGGATGCTGAAAGCGACAACCATCACAGTGCGGTCTCCTTGGCACCCCCGTGGTTCCGGTCGCGTCGGCCGGTCCTTAACCTGAGCCTGTCAAGAGCATTGCGGGGCAACGTGAATCAGATGCAGGGCCAGCTCGTTTCGGGCCGCTACCGGCTCGCCGACGCGATCGGCAGCGGCGGTATGGGGCGAGTGTGGCGTGCCCACGACGAGGTGCTGCACCGGGCCGTCGCCATCAAGGAACTGACCGCCGCGCTCTACGTCTCCGAGAGCGACCAGGAGCGGCTGCTCGCGCGCACCCGCGCCGAGGCGCGCGCCGCCGCGCGCATCAACCACTCGGCCGTGGTCACGGTGCACGACGTGCTGGAGCACGACGGCCGGCCCTGGATCGTGATGGAGCTGGTCGAGGGGTACTCCCTGGCCGACGCGGTCAAGGAGCGCGGACGCGTCGAGCCGGCCGAGGCCGCCCGCATCGGACTGTGGGTGCTGCGGGCGCTGCGCGCCGCCCACACCGCCGGCGTCCTGCACCGGGACATCAAGCCCGGCAACGTCCTGCTCTCCGAGGACGGCCGCGTCCTCCTCACCGACTTCGGCATCGCCCAGATCGAAGGCGACACGACCATCACCCGCACCGGCGAGGTCGTCGGCTCGGTCGACTACCTCGCCCCCGAGCGCGTCCGCGGTCACGACCCGGGCCCCTCCTCCGACCTGTGGGCGCTCGGCGCGACGCTCTACACGGCCGTGGAGGGCCGCTCGCCCTTCCGCCGCACCTCCCCGCTGGGCACCATGCAGGCGGTCGTCGAGGAGGAGGCGGCCCCGCCGCAGCACGCCGGCCCCCTCACACCCGTGATCAGCGCCCTGCTGCGCAAGGATCCGGCCACCCGGCCCGACGCCGCCGAGGCCGAGCAGATGCTGGCCGAGGCGGCGGAGGGACGGCAGCCGAGCGCGGCGCAGGCGTATGTGCAGACCCAGCGCACCCGCTACGAGCCGGAGCCGCGCACGGGGCCCGCGCACGCGGGGGGAGCCGCGCCCACCGGGGCACCGACGCCGGCGACCGGCACGCCGTACCCGCCGATGACCGGTCCGACGACCTTCGGGTCGTCCTACGACACCGGGGGCACCGGCACCGGTAACGGCACAGGCACCGGCGGCGCGCCCGTACGGCCGCCCAGGCGCCGTCGCCGGCTGCGCTCGCTCGCCCTCGTCGTGGCGCTCGCCGCGATCGTCGGCGGCGGCACCGCGGTGGTGCTTCAGAAATGGGGGCCGGAGGCGGGCAGCACGTCCGTCTCGAGCACGCCCGGCCCCACGGAGAGCGAGTCGCAGAGGCCGGAGGCCGGCGTCCCCTCGTCCTGGGTCCTCTACAAGGACCCCCTGGGCTTCAGCCTCTATCTGCCCAAGGGCTGGCAGCGGGAGGTGGTCGGCAAGGAGATCGACGGTCTCCAGCAGGTCGACTACACGCCGGACGGCGGCGAGCACTTCGTCCGTATCGCCGTCGACACCTCGCCCGACTTCGCGAACGCCTACGACCACCAGCTCGACCTGGAGCAGCAGGTGGGGCGGAAGCTGGTCGACTACGAGACCGTGTACCTGAAGAAGGACCTCTACCGCGACCGCGAGGGCTCCCTGTGGGAGTACACGTGGACCGCGCTGGCCAAGGACACGCCCTTCCCCGGACCGCGCCGGGCCATCGACCAGGCGTACATCGACCGGGACGGCACGGAGTACGCGATCTACATGTCCTCGCCCGAGGCGGACTGGGCTGCCACGCGCAAGCAGTTCACGGCGGTGCTCCAGGGCTGGCAGGCCAGCGGGTCCTGAGAGTCCGCGGAGGCGCGGCGCCACCGTCGAGCGGCTTTTGAAACCCTTTGCTCCTTTGCAGAGTTGGCCGATCGGCGCCCCGGAGCGGATCCGTCCGTTGCTGCATGATGGGGCGCATGGGGACCGAGGGAGCCAACTTCCGTGTGATCGCGGGGCGTTACCGCCTTGAGGAGCAGCTCGGTCGCGGCGGCATGGGCGTCGTATGGCGGGCGACCGACCAGTTACTCGGACGGCAGGTGGCCGTCAAGGAACTTCCCCTCGACGAGACGCTCTCCGCGGCCGAGGCCCGGCGACAGCGCCAGCGCACCCTGCGCGAGGCCAGAGCGGTGGCACAGCTGAGCCACCCGCACGTCATCGTCGTCCACGACATACTCAAGGACGACGAACGCCCGTACATCGTGATGGAGCTGGTCGACGGGGACTCCCTCGCCGACCGGATCGCGGCACACGGGCCCGTCGAGGCACCCGAGGCCGCCCGGATCGGCGTCGACCTGCTGAGCGCGCTGCGGACGGCCCACGAGGCCGGGGTCCTGCACCGGGACATCACACCGGCCAACGTGCTCATCGAGAACGGCACCGACCGCGTCGTCCTCACCGACTTCGGCATCGCCCAGGTACCGGGCACGTCCACGCTCACCGAGTCCGGGGCCTTCGTCGGCTCACCGGAGTACACCGCGCCCGAGCGGATGTCCGGGTCCCGGACCGGTCCCGCCGCCGACCTGTGGTCGGTGGGCGCGCTGCTGTGCGCGGCCCTGAGCGGTGAATCACCGTTCCGGCGCGACTCGTTGAGCGGCATCGTGCTCGCCGTGGTGTCCGACGACATCCGTCCGCCCGTGCAGGCGGCGCCGATCCTGCCGGTCGTGCAGGGGTTGCTGGAGCGGGATCCCGGGCGGCGGCTGGACGCGGCGGGGGCGGAGCGGATGCTGCGGGACTTTCTGGAGACGGGGCACACGCTCGTGCCGAAACGGTTCGGCAGGGTCACCGCGGTGGTCTCGGCCGAGCGCCCGTACTCGACCCGCAGCATGCTGGCCACCGTCGTGCTGGTCGCCGCGATGGCGGTGGCGGGGGTGTCGGCGGCGGCGCTGCTGATGAACGGGGGCGGCGGCGACGGGGGTGTCGTGCCGACCAGTTCGGCGCCGGAGACCTCGGGCGGGCCGACCACCGCGTCGCCGTCACCGAGTACGTCGCCGTCACCGACCAGGGCGCCCTCACCAGGCAGGTCCCCTTCACCAGGCGCGTCCCCGTCGTCCAGTACGTCCCCTTCACCGAGCACGTCTTCCCCACCCGGCGCGTCCTCCCCGGCCAGCACTTCGGCCCTCGTACCCGCCAACTCTGAATAAAGGGGAGATAAGGAGCGATCTGAGTCACGGCTCTGTGACCGGAAAGGGTTCACGCTGGCTGCCGAACCGCTTGCCGCGATATGGATGGAGCCATGAGCAGCAACGGGGGAGCCCCTTACCGGTCCGACGAGCCGACCAGTTTTGAACTGCAACCGCCGCAGCCGAACCAGGCCGGGCCCGTACCCCACCCGAACAACCCGTACGCGGCGCCCACTCAGGGCGTACCGCAGTCGGCCGTACCGCAGTCCGCCGTACCGCGGCAGGCGCCCGCGCCCGCCCAGCCCGCCACCCCGCCGGCCCCGCCCACCCCGGATCCCGGTACCGGACGGTTGATCGCGGGCCGTTACCGGCTGCTCGCCAAGCTCGGGCACGGCGGCATGGGCACCGTATGGCGGGCCAAGGACGAGACGATGGACCGCGAGGTCGCTGTCAAGGAGCCCCGCGTACCGGATCACCTTCCCGAACGCGAACGCGCCAACGCCTTCGAGCGCATGCGCCGCGAGGCGCGCGCCGCGGCCCGGCTCGATCATCCGGCGGTCGTGAACGTGCATGACGTCGCGGTCGTGGACGGCCAGCCCTGGATCGTGATGGAGCTCGTCCAGGGCCGTTCGCTGGGCGACGCGCTCCAGGAGGGCACCCTCGGGGCCCGGGACGCGGCGAGAATCGGCCTCGAAGTGCTCGGCGCGCTGGAGGCGGCGCACGCGGCCGGCATCCTGCACCGTGACGTGAAGCCGGACAACGTCATGCTCGGCCGCCACGACCGCGTCGTGCTCACCGACTTCGGCATCGCCCAGATCGAGGGCGAGACCAATCTGACCGACACCGGCGGCTTCGTCGGCTCGCCCGAGTACATCGCACCGGAGCGGGTCCTGGGCCAGCGGCCGGGACCGGCGAGCGACCTGTGGTCCCTGGGCGTCGTCCTGTATGCGGCGGCGGAGGGCGTCTCGCCGTTCCGCCGCAGCAACACCCCGGCCACCCTCCAGTCGGTCCTCAACGCCACGCCCGCGCCGCCCGCCGCGGCCCAGGGCCCGCTGGCCGAGGCCATCAACGGCCTGCTCCAGAAGGACCCGGCGCGCCGCCCCGACGCCGCGCGGACGCGCGCCCTGCTGGAACAGACGGCCAACCCGCCGGTTCCGGCGCCGACCGCGCAGGTCGTGCGGATCACAGAGGGCGGGGGCGGCGTCCGGCTGGGGCGCAAGACGCTGCTCGGGCTCGGTGCGGCGGTCGTCGCGGCGGCGGTGGCGGCGTACCTGGTGATCGCCGACCCGTTCGCGGGGCCGCTGCCGGACCACTGGAGGATCCGCGAGGAGAAGACCCTCGCCGCCTCGCTGGCCGTGCCCGACGGCTACCAGCGGACCACGCCCGAGGACGAGGACGAGAACGGGGTCGTGTACGCCGACGAGAGCGGCGCGATCTGGATCGGCCTGAGGCTCGACAAGAAGGCCGAGGACGACAGCAACTCCATCGCCGGGTCCGCGGCCGCAGAGATGTACGAGGACGACGGCGACTACAAGGAGAACGGCTACTACGAGGCGAGCATGCCGGCGAACCCGAAGACGGACCCCAGGCAGACCACGTACCAGGGCCACAAGTCCGCCGAGAACACGATCGTCTACACCACCACCGACACCCAGAACCCGCGCCCGCGCGAGATGAGGATCTTCTACTACAAGACCTCGGCCGGGAACATGTACAAGCTCACCGTCAGCTACCCCGGCAAGGGCGACTTCACGGACCGCGGACGTGAGGTGGCGCGGACCACCATCGCGAACCTGGACATCGGCAAGCTCTGAACTGGCGAAGGGCCCGCCCCGCAAGGTAGGCATGGGGCATGAGCGAAGACGGTGACCGCACCGGACCCAACGGGCGTGTGATCGGCGGGCGTTACCGGCTGATCGAGCGCATCGGCTCCGGCGGCATGGGCACCGTCTGGCGGGCGCTCGACGAACTGGTCGACCGCGAAGTCGCCGTCAAACAGCCGCGGTTGCCCGGCGACCCGGAGGACGCGGCCCACCAGCGGGCCGCCCACCGGCTCTACCGCGAGGCCCGCGCCGCCGCCCGTGTCGAGCATCCGGCCGCCGTCGCCATCCATGACGTCGTCGTCGAGGACAGGCTGCCCTGGATCGTCATGGAGCTGGTGCGCGGCGAGTCCCTGCACGAACTCCTCCGGCGCGGCCCGCTGGAGGCGACCGAGGCCGCCCGCATCGGCCTCGCCGTCCTCGGCGCACTGCGCGCCGCGCACGCCGTCGGCATCGTCCACCGCGACGTCAAGCCCGCCAACGTACTGCTCGGCGCTCCCTCCTCCGCGAGTTCGCTCAAGCGGGAGCACGCCCACCGGCGCGTCGTCCTCACCGACTTCGGCATCGCCCACATCCAGGGCGAGGAGTCCCTCACCGTCAGCGGCGAGTTCGTCGGCTCCCTGGAGTTCATCGCCCCCGAGCGGATGTCCGGCCGCGGCGCCGGCCCCGCCTCCGACCTGTGGTCGCTGGGCGTGCTCCTGTACGCCGCCGTGGAGGGCTGGTCCCCCTTCCGCCGTACGACCCTGGAGTCGACGCTCGCCGCGATCCTCGCCGCCGACCCGCCCGAGCCGGAACAGGCGGGACCGCTGGGGTCGCTGATCGTGCGGATGCTGGTCAAGGACCCCGAGCGACGGCCCGACGCGGACGAGGTCGGGGCGGTGCTGGAGGCGGTGGCGGAGGGGTGGCCGGTGCCTGTTCCCTCGGGGAGTTCGGCGGGGGCGGAGCCACAGGACGCCTCCGGGCTGCGGGAGTTCGCGGAGGATTCGGGGACCGTACGGCTGGGAGGCGGGACGGCGTCAGGGGCGGCGTCCCGGCCGGCGGGTGAGCGGGGGCACGACCCGGCGGGCGAACAGGCGCCCGACCCGACCACCGATCCGGCGTCCGGTTCGCCCACCGGCCCGGCGTCCGACCCCGCGGCCGACCCCACGGCCTCGATCCCGCACGGCAAGGGCCGCTTCCTCCTGCGCCCGGTTCCGGTCGCGTTGCTGGGTGTCCTTCTCGTCGGCGGCACCTGGTTCGCCGCCTCCACCGTCCTCGTCGACACGGACGACGAGCCGAGGGCGATGAACCCCGTCTACACCTCGGCGCCCCTGGCACCGGCCACCACCCCCACGCCCACCCCCGTCGGCACCTGGACCGCGCACCGGGAGAAGGACATGGACGCCGTCCTCTTCCTCCCCGCCGAGTACAAGGAGGCCGCGCGCGAGGGCGGCGCCGCCGACCAGCCGCGGCTCGTCGTCTACGACACCGGCCTCGTGCAGGTCCGCCTCACCCGATGGGACAAGGCGCCCCGCCCGCTGCTGGACCAGGCGCGCGACGCCCAGGACACCTGGGACAGCTACCACCACGACGCGAGCAGCCAGTACACGCGCACCACCTTCGAGGGTCATGACGCCGTCCTCGTCGACACCACCTACGACAAGGAGGAGTCGCCGACCCGCGTCATGCAGCTCATCGTGGTCACCGGCGAGGACCGCATGTACGAGCTGCGCGTCGACATGCCCAAGGGCACGCCCACGGAGAAGAAGGGCACCGCGGTCTTCAAGGGCGCCCGTGACCGACTTGACATCGAGTGATCCGGCACCGTCCCTGAAGTGACTCGGCAACGCCCTGATCAGCGCGTTTGTTGCCAGTGGACACTGGCGGCATGTGAGCACTCGGTGAATCCCCGTTACCGACGGGTACACAAAGCCTGGCCCTCCGGCATACCCTGCGCCTCATGACGGACGCGCAGGCCCCGGCCAAGACCGGCACCAACCCTCTCGCCCCCGCCCCGGAGGGCGCCCGTACCGCCGCCGACGTGGTCACCCCCGAGCTGGTGGCCCAGCTCACCAAGGGCGTGGTCGGCTCCGGTCGTACCGCCAACCACACGCCGTTCACCGGCGAGAAGCTGGCCGACCTGCCCGAATCCACGCCCGAGGACGTGCAGAAGGCATTCGAGGCGGCCCGTCAGGCGCAGGCCGTCTGGGCCCAGGTCCCCGTGCGGCAGCGTGCCGCCGTCCTGCTCCGCTTCCACGACCTGGTGCTCGAACGCCAGGCCGAGGTCCTCGACCTCATCCAGCTGGAGACCGGCAAGGCCCGGCTGCACGCCCACGAGGAGGTGCAGGCCGTAGCCGTCGCGGCCCGCCACTACGGCCGTAAGGCCCCCGCCTACCTCAGGCCGAAGCGGCACGCGGGCGCCATGCCCACGCTCACCCGGGTCACCGAACTGCGCCACCCGCGCGGTGTCGTCGGCCAGATAGCCCCCTGGAACTACCCCCTGGAGCTGTCCGTCGGCGATGCGCTCCCGGCCTTCGTCACGGGCAACGCGGTCGTCATGAAGCCGGACACGGAGACCTGCCTGACCGCCCTGTGGGCCCGTGACCTGCTGATCGAGGCCGGCCTGCCCGCCGACGTCTTCCAGGTCGTCCTCGGCGAGGGCCCGGTCGTCGGCCCCGAGGTCGTCCGGCACGCCGACTACGTCTCCTTCACCGGTTCCACCCGCACCGGCCGCGAGGTCGCCCAGGGCGCCGCGGCCCGCCTGGTCGGCGTCTCGCTCGAACTCGGCGGCAAGAACGCGATGCTGGTCCTTCAGGACGCGGACATCGAGAAGGCCGCCGCGGGCGCCGTCCGCGCCTGCTTCTCCTCCGCGGGCCAGCTGTGCATCTCCATCGAGCGGCTGTACGTCCACGAGTCCGTCGCCGACGCCTTCGTCGAGCGCTTCGCCGCCCGCACCAGGGCGATGCGGCTGGGCAAGTCCCTCGCGTACGGGGCCGACATGGGCTCCCTGGTCGGCGAGCGCCAGCTGGAGACGGTCGCCCGGCACGTGGAGGAGGCCGTGGCGAAGGGCGCGAAGCTCGTCGCCGGCGGCACGGCCCGCCCCGACATCGGCCCGTACTTCTTCGAGCCGACCATCCTCGACGGCGTCGAGCCGGAGATGAGCGTCTGCGCCGAGGAGACGTTCGGGCCGGTCGTCTCCATCTACCGTTTCAAGACCGAGGACGAGGCGATCGAGCACGCCAACTCCACGCCGTACGGCCTCAACTCCTCCGTCTGGACGAAGGACGGCGGCCGCGGCCGCGCGGTCGCCGCCCGTCTTCGCACCGGCACGGTGAACGTCAACGAGGGCTACGCCCCCGCCTACGGCAGCGTCCAGTCGCCCATGGGCGGCATGAAGGACTCCGGCCTCGGCCGCCGCCACGGCTCCGAGGGCATCCTCAAGTACACGGAGGCCCAGACGGTCGCCCAGCAGCGGCTGCTGCCGATGGCGCCGTCGCTGGGGATGGACGACGAGAAGTACGCGCAGTTCATGAGCAGGAGCCTGCGGCTGATGAAGGCGTTCCGTTTCCGCTAGACCGCACCGCCGCTTTCAATGAGGAGAGCACGTGTCACAGGAGAACTCTGCCCAGAACCAGGACGACGGCTGCGACCACGACGGATACGACTATGACGTCATCGTCGTCGGTTCGGGCTTCGGCGGTTCCGTCACCGCCCTGCGCCTGACCGAGAAGGGTTACCGCGTCGGCGTCCTGGAGGCAGGCCGCCGCTGGACCCGCGAGACCCTCCCGAGGAACTCCTGGGACCTCAAGAACTACCTCTGGGCCCCCAAGCTCGGCATGTACGGCATCCAGCGCATCCACCTGCTGGGCAACGTCATGGTCCTCGCCGGAGCGGGCGTGGGCGGCGGCTCCCTCAACTACGCCAACACCCTCTACGTACCGCCGAAGGCCTTCTTCGACGACCCGCAGTGGCGTGGCATCACCGACTGGCAGGAGGAGCTGAAGCCGTACTACGACCAGGCCCAGCGCATGCTCGGCGTACGGCTCAACCCGACGATGACCCCCTCCGACGTCCACCTCAAGGCGGCCGCCGAGAAGATGGGCGTCGGTGACAGCTTCCACATGGCGCCGGTCGGCGTCTTCTTCGGCGACGGCGAGGACGCCGAGGGGGAGTCGCGGGCCACGCCCGGCCAGGAGGTCTCCGACCCGTACTTCGGCGGGGCGGGCCCGGCGCGCAAGGCGTGCACGGAGTGCGGCGAGTGCATGACCGGCTGCCGCCACGGCGCGAAGAACACCCTGAACGAGAACTACCTCTACCTGGCCGAGAAGGCCGGCGCGGTCGTCCACCCCCTGACGACGGTCGTCTCCGTCACGGACGACTCGCAGGGCGGCTACGCGGTGGCGACCCTGCCGACCGACCGCGGGAAGAAGGACGAGGGCAGGCTGTTCAAGGCCCGCCGGGTGGTGATCGCGGCGGGCACGTACGGCACCCAGACGCTGCTGCACCGCATGAAGGCGGGGGGCCAGCTGCCGTATGTGTCGGCGAGGCTGGGCGAGCTGACCCGTACCAACTCGGAGGCCCTGGTCGGCGCGCAGACCGACAACCGGCGCTACCGCAAGGTGACGGGCGAGACGAAGGTCGACTTCACGCGCGGAGTCGCCATCACGTCGTCCATCCACCCGGACGCCGACACCCACATCGAGCCGGTCCGCTACGGCAGGGGCTCCAACTCGATGGGCGGGCTCTCGATCCTCCAGGTCCCCTACACGGAGGGCCGGTCGCGGGTCGGCGCCTGGCTGGCCAACGCGGCCCGCCACCCCCTACAGGTCCTGCGCTCCCTCTCCAACCGCCGCTGGTCGGAGCGGACCATCATCGGCCTGGTGATGCAGTCCCTGGACAACTCGCTGACGACGTACCTGAAACCGGACGGCGTCGGCAAGGGCCTGCTGACGGCACGCCAAGGCCACGGCGCCCCCAACCCCAAGCAGATCAGGGCGGCTTCGGAGGCCGCGTCATCGATCGCGGCCGACATCAACGGGTTCGCCGGTTCCAACGTCGGCGAGCTCATGGGCACCCCGCTCACCGCCCACTTCCTCGGCGGCTGCCCGATCGGCGACTCGCCCGAGACCGGTGTGATCGACCCGTACCACCGCCTGTACGGCCACCCCGGCATCTCGGTCGTCGACGGAGCGGCGGTCTCGGCCAACCTGGGCGTCAACCCGTCCCTGACGATCACCGCGCAGGCCGAGCGGGCGATGTCGTACTGGCCCAACAACGGCGAGGCGGACCCGCGTCCGGCGCAGGGGGCGACGTACGAACGACTGAAGCCGGTGGAGCCGCTGTCCCCGGCGGTGCCGGCGGAGGCCTTCGGGGCGTTGCGGCTGCCCTTCCTGGGGATGCCGGCGGTGCCGCCGAAGAAGTAGGCCACACGGCCGGACAACAGAGAAGGACCTGCGCCCCCCTCCGAGCGCAGGTCCTTCTCTGTCTTGCGTCGAGCTATGTGAGGCTTACGCCTCGGCACCGCTGCGACGACGCTTCATCGCGAACATGACGCCGGCACCGGCGACGATGGCGATGCCACCGACGGTGCCGATGACCGGGAGGCCGGAGCTGGAACCCGTCTCGGCGAGCGAGCCGTCGACGTCGACCTCGCTGACGTCCGAGATCGGCTTCTGGCCACCGGTCTGCGGCTTGGCGTCGTCCGGGTCACCGGCGTCGGAGCCCGCGGCGAGGATGTCGAAGAAGTAGACCCAGCCGTTCGGGTCGTCGGCCAGCCAGCAGCCGTCGGCGTCCGAGTACTGCGCGAAGCCGCCGGTGATGCCGATGGCGTCCGGCACCTTGCCGTTGACGCTCAGCCGCAGCTTGAACGAGGTCGACTGGCCGGCGTCGAGCGCGAACGCGGTGAAGGTCGCGCCCTCACCGGCGGCGTCCGCGAGGGTCTGCCAGCTGCCGGTCTCCTTGTTGAAGACCTGGACCTTGATCTGGCCGGAGTAGTCGACCTCGTCCCAGCCGACCGCGGCGACGCCGATCAGGGGCTTGATGTTCTTGATGTCCTGGTCACCGGAGTTGGAGACGTCGAACGAGAAGTTGGTCCAGCCGCTGCCGGCGACGATCGTCTCGGGCAGGCCCGACAGACCGCTGCGCAGGTCCTCGCTGAGGCCGACCGACTCCTCGTCGGCGTCCTCGCAGAAGTCGACCTCCTCGGGGGCGCTCTCGCTGGCGCTCGGCGACGGGGAGGTGGAGGACGTGGGCTCGTCGGTGGGCGTCGGCTCCTCGGTGCCCGGCGCGGTCGGGTCCTCGGTGGGCGTCGGCTCTTCGGTGGCCGGCGCGGTCGGGTCCTCGGTGGGTGTCGGCTCTTCGGTGGCCGGCGTGGTTTCCTCGTTGGTCGGGTCCGGCTGCTCGACGGCCGGCGTGCTCTCCGACACCGTCGGCGCCGCGGTCTCGTCCGTGGCGAACGCGACCGGCGCGGACAGCAGCGCGACCGGCGCTATGACGGCCGTCGTGGCCGCAGCGGCCAGGGCACGGCGAAGCTTCATGAAGACCTCGAATGTCCGGAGTGCCGCGACATCACGGCACACGTTTAAGGGAGGCCTCCGCGTGTGGGGCGCGGGTGTGGCCCTTGATTCGCAGAGTTTGATCAGTGACGGCTGTGAATGGTTGTGCCTTCACTAACGGATTTCTTATGTGGCCTGCGTCACATGTCAGAAGGCTCTGATCAGTGGCCCCGAGCTGACGTACGCTCAGCCGGCCGACAGCCCACCGAGAGGAAGCGCACACCGCCGTGACCGACAAGCCGTCCGACGGCTCGTCCATATCGGACGAAGCCTGGGAGAAGTTCGTCCAGGACGCCGAGCAGTCCTCGACCTCCGCCCCGAAGGAGCCGTCCGCCCGCGCGCGGATGGTCACCGAGCGGCTTCGGCAGCAGGAGGCGCGGGGAGAGACACCCGCCGGGTGGCGTACCGGGCCCGCCTGGCAGGACATGAACGGGCGGGCCACCCGGCGCCGTCGGCTGTGGGCCGTCCTCGGGGTGTCCCTCGCCGTCGCCGTGGCCGTCGTGGCGGTGCGGCCGTCGCTGATCCCCGGCGACCCGTTCGGTACGGCGGGGCAGACACCGGCCGTCGGCGCCTCGCCGCTTCCCGCGGAGACCGCCGCCCCCACCGCCCCGCCCTCCGCCACCGCGGACACCCCCACCCGGGCCCGGCCCTTCGCCGGCTCCCCGGCCCAGCGCTGGGCCGCCGGTGCCGGCGCCATCGAGCTGCCGAAGGCCGAGGCGGTGGCCGGAGTCTCCGCCGCGCGGATCGAGACGGCCCTGCGGCTGACGAAGGAGTTCCTCGTCGCCTCCAACCTCGACCGCGACGTGCTGTACGGGGCCGAGCCGAAGACGGCGCTGGCGCTCGTCGACCCGCTGGAGAAGGACTACCTGGCCGAGCTGCGGGCGGGCCTGCGCAGGCCCACCGTCGGCAACGACCCCAAGTGGACCTTCACCCGCTTCGATCACGACGAGGTCGAACTCGTGGGCACCGAGGTGAAGGTGCGCGGCCGTACCACGGTCGAACCCGACAAGGGCCAGGACGGGCGGGCGCTGATCCGGGCCGACTACACCTTCGTGTACCCGCTGGCCAAGACCGGTGGCGGCCAGGAGGTGGCGCGCACGATCGTCCGCCGGGCCATCCAGGTGCATGTCGTGGATCCCGTCAGATTCCAGGCCACCGAGGGACGCATCTGGCTGCACGACGTCGGCAGCGAGATCGGCAACGACGCCTGCCGCAAGGGTGACGGCTTCATCCGTCCGAGGTTCGACGCCGACCTGCCGGCCGGCCCCGAGCCGTCCGGCGCGGCGGTCGACCCCTACGACCGCAGCAGGGGCCTGGACGGGGCCGACGAGGAGTGCGGCACCCTCTCGCGCACCTGACGCCGGCCGCGGCCCGACCGGCGCGGGCGCGGGCATGAGCGCGGACATGAGCGCGGACATGAGAAGGGCCCCGCGGGACGGAGCCGCGGGGCCCTTCTTTCGTCAGCACCGACGTCAGGGCAGCGTCGGTGCCTGGGAAGCGGCGCCGGGGGGTTGCGCCGCTGGTGATGGTCCGTGGGTGATCGATGCGCCCGGCGGCGCGGTGGGACGAGGAGCTTGTTACGCATCGTGCTGGACGGACGAGGCCGCCGCAACCGCTCGACCCCGCCTTGTACTCCTTCTCGGGCGTCGTGCTCCTTCTCGCCCTTCCCGCCGGTCGGCTCCGGGCGTCCCCGGAGCCGACCTTCTCTTGGGTGACCGGGCTGCTGTCCCCTGCCGTCCGGTCACTCTCCTGGAGCGAGGTCCCACGGTGTACGGCACGATCCGCACACCTCATCGCTCCAGCGAGCCACGCGTGGTTCGTTCGGGCCCGCACCTGGCTGGCACGGACACCGGTACCAACGAAGGGGCCCGGGAGGCGTCACGCTCCGACCGGGTGAGAGGGGATGCGTACGTCTGTCCCCGGAACGTGGATTCAGATCCTGCCCCGGCACAGCTCCAGAAGGGTCATCGCCAGCGAGGTGCCGGGCTTGCCCAGTGCCTCGCTGTAGTGGTGGAGGACCTCCATCTCGCGGGAGAGGTTCACGCGCCGGCCGCCCGAGGTGATCCGCGCCTCCTGGATCACCGCCGAGACGGCCATGCGTTCCTGGATCAGGCCGATGATCCGGTCGTCGAGGGCGTCGATGCGTTCACGGGCGCCGGTGATCACGCCGACGGCCTCGGTGGTGTGCGCGACGCCCGCAGCGTCAGCTGCTGATGTCTGGGGCTCTGCTGCGGTGGCGGTCATCTCGGGGGCTCCTCGCTGGATGGGAGTGGCACCCCGGAGCGGCAAGGTCCGCGAACGCCAGGCGCCCCGGACCTTGTCGGCCCGGGGCGCCTGGGAAGTCGCTTGTCAGTTGCTCAAGCAGCACGACCATGGCAGCCGGTGGGCCGGTTGCCATAGGTAAAGAGGAAGGTCGGGTGCGTGAGCATGCGGCCAGTATGCCGTGCCTTCCGGGAGCGTCCAAGAGGGTTCGTATCGTGAGACGGGCTTCGGCCCCGGGGGGCCTGCGCGGGGCCCGGTAGACTCGGCCTCACACACACCTCGCTCACCGCCGGAAGGCAACCCGTGTCATCAGCGAACCCCGCCGCCGCCACCGACACCGTCCTGGTCGTCGACTTCGGTGCGCAGTACGCCCAGCTCATCGCCCGTCGCGTCCGCGAGGCCCGGGTCTACAGCGAGATCGTGCCGAGCACTATGCCGGTCGCCGAGATGCTCGCCAAGAACCCGGCGGCGATCATCCTCTCCGGCGGCCCGTCGTCCGTGTACGAGGAGGGCGCCCCCCGTATCGACCGCGCACTCTTCGAGGCCGGCGTCCCCGTCTTCGGCATGTGCTACGGCTTCCAGATCATGGCGCAGAGCCTCGGCGGAACCGTCGACAACACCGGTGCGCGCGAGTACGGCCGTACGGATCTGCACGTGTCGAAGTCGTCCTCCACCCTCTTCGAGGGCACCCCGGCCGAGCAGCATGTGTGGATGTCGCACGGCGACGCCTGCTCCGCCGCCCCCGAGGGCTTCTCCGTGACGGCCTCCACGGACGTCGTCCCGGTCGCCGCCTTCGAGAACGACGAGCGCAAGCTGTACGGCGTCCAGTACCACCCCGAGGTCATGCACTCCACGCACGGCCAGCAGGTGCTGGAGCACTTCCTGTACCGCGGTGCGGGCCTCAAGCCGGACTGGACGACCGGGAACGTCATCGACGAGCAGGTCGCCGCCATCCGTGAGCAGGTCGGCGACCGGCGCGCCATCTGCGGTCTGTCCGGCGGCGTGGACTCCGCCGTCGCGGCGGCGCTGGTCCAGAAGGCCATCGGCTCCCAGCTGACCTGTGTGTATGTCGACCACGGTCTGATGCGCAAGGGCGAGACCGAGCAGGTCGAGAAGGACTTCGTGGCCGCGACCGGCGTGCAGCTGAAGGTCGTGGACGCGGAGGAGCGGTTCCTCAAGGCGCTCGCCGGGGTCAGCGACCCCGAGGAGAAGCGGAAGATCATCGGCCGCGAGTTCATCCGGGTCTTCGAGCAGGCGCAGGCCGAGATCATCGCGGACGAGGGGCCGGCGGTGGAGTTCCTCGTCCAGGGCACCCTCTACCCCGACGTGGTCGAGTCCGGTGGCGGCACCGGCACGGCGAACATCAAGTCCCACCACAACGTGGGCGGCCTGCCGGAGGACCTCGAGTTCCAGCTGATCGAGCCGCTGCGCAAGCTCTTCAAGGACGAGGTCCGGATGGTCGGCCAGGAGCTCGGGCTCCCGGACGAGATCGTCCAGCGCCAGCCCTTCCCGGGGCCCGGCCTCGGCATCCGGATCGTCGGCGAGGTGACGAAGGAGCGGCTCGACCTGCTGCGCGAGGCCGACGCGATCGCCCGCGAGGAACTTACGGCGGCCGGCCTCGACCGTGACATCTGGCAGTGCCCGGTGGTCCTGCTCGCGGACGTCCGCAGCGTGGGCGTGCAGGGTGACGGCCGGACCTACGGCCACCCGATCGTCCTGCGGCCCGTCTCCTCCGAGGACGCGATGACCGCCGACTGGTCGCGGCTGCCGTACGACGTCCTGGCGCGGATCTCGACCCGGATCACCAACGAGGTGAAGGACGTCAACCGCGTCGTCCTCGACGTGACCTCGAAGCCGCCGGGGACCATCGAGTGGGAGTAGGCCCTAGGCGCGCTTGACCGTGCGCAGGGGCTCGCCGGGCTGCCAGATCTGGACGACGAGGTACTTGTCGTCCTCGACGTAGGTCCTCACGACCTCCGTGAGCTCGGTGCGGAAGAGGTGGAACGGCTCCGGCGGTTCCACCTCTTCGGCGTATGCGGCCTTGCGCTCCGGGTCCACGACCTCGATCGCCCGCCCGGAGACACGTACGTCACCGCCGCCCATGGACTGCCCTGGCCCGGGGTTCGCCTGGAGCGCGAAGCGGGGGTCGCGGCGCAGATCGAGGGCCTTGAGCGAGTTCGGCATCATGCCGAGCCAGAGCTCGCCGTCCAGGAAGCGGACCTCCAGGCCGGTGGTGCGCGGGGAGCCGTCCTTGCGGAGGGTGGCGAGGACGTGGTGGGTGAAGGCGCCGAAGCGTTCCTCCGCGGTGCGGGCGAGGTCCGGTTCGGCCTTGGCGAAGGCAGCCCAGTTCACTGTCATACGGCGAGTCTGGCGCTGATACCCGACATCTGCTGTCCGGTTTCCGCCTGGTTTCCGCGGTCCGGGGGACGTGCGGAGGCCGTGACGAGGGCGGGATCTTTACAGAACATCTCTGTTCTCCTGCGCTGACCGGCGGTAACTTCCGCCCCGTAAGCAACCCAGTGCGGGAGGACACATGCACGGGACGCCCCTCGGGCCCATTCCGCCCTCGCCGCTGCCGACCGACCGGTTGCAGTTCGCGATGCCGCCCATGCACGAGTCGGTCGAGGACGAGCGCCGGCACCGCAAGGAACGGCTCGCGGGCGCGTTGCGGATCTTCGGACGGCTCGGGTTCGAGGACGGGGTCTCCGGGCACATCACCGCGCGCGATCCCGAGTTCAGCGACTGCTTCTGGGTGAACCCGTTCGGGATGCCGTTCAAGCACGTCACCGTCAGCGACCTGGTCCTCTCCAACTCCGAGGGACAGGTGATAGAGGGCCGGTACCACGTCAACCAGGCGGCGTTCACCGTGCACTCCCAGGTGCACGCCGCCCGCCCGGACGTCGTCGCCGTCGCCCACTGCCACTCGGTGCACGGGCGGGCGCTCGCGGCGCTGGGCGAGCTGCTGGATCCGATCACGCAGGAGAGCTGCGCCTTCTACGAGGACCACGCGCTCTACGACAGCTACTCGGGCGTGGCCGTCGACGCCGTGGAGGGCCGCCGGATCGCGACCGCGCTCGACTCCCACAAGGCCCTCGTCCTGCGCAACCACGGGCTGCTCACCGTCGGCGACTCGGTGGACGCGGCGGCCTGGTGGTTCCTGTCGATGGAAAGGTCCTGCCAGGTGCAGCTGACCGCCAGGGCGGCGGGGCGTCCGGTCCTCATCGAGCATCGGCAGGCGGTGGCCACCCGGGAGCAGCTCGGCGGGGATCTGGTGGCGTGGATCAACTATCAGCCGCTGTGGCAGGACATCAGTCGCAGTGAGCCGGACCTGCTGAGTTGAGGGTCAGAAGCCGCTCAGGACGACCGCCTTCGTCATTGCGAACTCCTCGTCCGTGAGTACCCCGTCCCGGTACAGCTCGCCCAACTCCCGGAGCCTGCGCAGGAGCACGTCGTGGCGGTCGGCACGGTGCGGGACGGACGGCGTCGGCCGGGCGCGCTCCGCGGAGTCGGAGTCGGTGCCGGGGCGGGAGGACGGGTGCGGCAGGCGGGCGGTGACCGCGGTGGCGACCAGGGCGGTCAGCAGGTCCCGGCGGGCGCTGCCCCACAGGTCCAGGGCGTACGGGTCCTTCTCCGGCGGCAGTTCGGCGAACACCGTCTCGCGGGTCGTGAAGCGCAGAAGGCCGTCCTCGTAGCCCGAGTTGGGCAGCCATTCGACCTGGACGAGGTCTCCGACGTCGATGATGCGCGGGCCGGTCGCTCGTTTCACCCGGTCGGAGGTGTCGGACCAGTCGATCCGCACCTGGGTGCCGTCGAAGGAGACCGTGCCGTCGGACGAACGGACGGAGACCGGGACCGGTGGGCCGGGGAGGAGATAGGCCGTGGCCGGTTCCTTGGGGATCTGGTCCAGGAGCAGCGTCCGGTGGATCTCCTCGACGACGTACTCGGCGACCCCGAAACCGTCGATGTCCACCGTCAGCCGGTAAGGATCCGCCATGCCGGGCAGCCGACCGCCGGTCGCCTGGAGCAGCGGATCTGCGCCCTCCCGCAGCCGCATGCGCAGCCGTCCGCGTCTGCGTTCGGGCTCGAAGGCGATGCTCGCGACGGCTTCGAGGGGTACGGCGATCTCCCCGTACGTCTGCCGGAACAGAGGTACGGAGCGATGGAGTCCCGGCGTGATCCGGACCGTTGCGCCGTCGAAGGCCCAGGTCCCGTCGCGCTGGATGAGCTCGGCCATGGGGGAATTCTCGCAGCCGGGTCAACACGCGAGCCCTCTGATCACCCGCGCCGGCCCGGCCGCCGGAACGGGGAACGGGCGGAGTAGGGAACAATTCGACGGTGCGGCAGGGGAGTTGTCGGTGGCGTGGGCGGCGGTCGCAATCTGTGACGGCCGGTATGTGAGATCCGGGTGCCGGTCGCGGGGTCGTGCGGCTATAAGGCCATGAGGTCATCTGGTCGCTGGGGCACCAGGTCGTGAGGGATTTACGGAAGGCAGGCGTCGGGCGTGGCGGTGCAGGAGGCTGGGCGGGGCAGCGCGGCATGGGGCGCGCATGGGGGCGGCTGCACCTGCGGGGACTGTCCGCACGGGGCGCGTGCGGGGCATCGGCGCGCGGTCGCCGAGTTCCTGCTGAAGCGGGACGAGTTCGCGGCCGGGCAAGGGCTCCCGGCCGCGGTGGCCCACTCGGCCTCCGCCTCCCGGCAGTGGGTCTCCGAGGAGCTGACGCAGTCGGCGGAACTCGTCGCCGAACGGGGCCGTGCCGAGGGGGAGGCGTGGCTGGCGCGGCTGTGGGGACGCACGACGGGTGTCGTCTGGGGTCTGGTCGTGGCGCTGCTGCTGGTGCAGGCGTTCACGGCGATCGGCGCGGGGTGGACGTCGGCGCGTACGGCCGGGCTGCTGGCGGCGCTGGTGACGGCCGCGGCGCTGACGGCGGCGTCGTGGTTCCACCGGGCGCGGGGCGGGGCGCTCGCGCCGGTCATCGGTGAGGACAATCGGCTGTCCACGTCGCGTGCGGTGGCCGGGGCGTGGGTGCTGTTCATGGCCTACGCCGTACTCGTGCTGGCGGGGCGGCTGGCGGCGGCGTCCGGGCACCGCGAGCGCGATGCGTTGATCGCCGGTCTCGAACTCGGGCGGGGAGCCGGTGTCGTGACCGTGCTCGCCGTGGTCAGCGCGATCGCGGTGCTGGTGCGGCGGGTCGTCGGGGTGCGGGTGCTCGGGCAGCGTCTGCAGAAGGTGCGGGCTCATCGGCCTCGGGCGGCGGACCTGCTGACGGATGACGCGGGGCGGGGGACGTTCGCGGACATCCAGTACGTCGTGATCGGTGGGGTGGCGCTGCTGTTCGCGGCGGTGCGGTTGGCTCGGCGGCCGGATCAGCTGCCCGATCTTCCGTGGGGGCTGGCGGTGGTGGTGCTGGTCTCGGCGGCCACGTATCTGGCCGGGAAGTACGCCGAGGGGGGCCGGCCGGTGATCCTCTCGGTGGTGCGGGCACGGGAGGCCGGCGACCTGGACGGGCCGATCCGGACCGGGGACGACATCGAGATTCGGGGGGCCGGGTTCGTGCCGCCGGGGGCGCAGGGGGCGGACCGGTTGTCGCGGATGGTGGTGCGGATCGGGGCGGTGCATGTGCACGTGCCGTTGGTGCCGGTGAGCGGCGGGTTCAGCAATCCGACGGACGCGGTGCTGACGGTGCCGGTTCCCGCGGATGTGGAGCCGGGGCGGGTGGAGGTGCAGGTGGTTACCGCGGCGGGGGTGGAGACCGGGCGGTACACGATCGACGTGACCGAGTGACGGGTGCCTCCGGCGGTTGGGCGGGTGGGGGCGCCTGCGGCGGGCTGTCGCGGTGGGTGCGGGTTCGGGGGTGGATGCCTGCGGCGCCTGTTGCTGTCCGGTGGGGGCTCGTGTAGCGCGGGGGCGTGAGGTTGTGGGTCGGGGCCGCGTCGGGGGGTGTCCGTCCTCGGTCCGGTGGGCTGGCCGCGCGAGAGGTGCCGTGTCTTGGCACCGGACTCTGCGGGCGGGCACCCCCCGACGCGTCCCCTTGCCGCCGTACGCGGCTGCCGGGCCCGTGGGTGGCATGCGCCATCTCCCGACGCCGCCCCTCGCCGCCGTGGGCGACTGCGGGGCCGTGGGGGGTACGCGCCATCCTCCGACACTGTCCCTTGCCGTCGTACGCGACTGGGGGCCTGTGGAGGTACGCCCCTTCGGTGCCTGCTTGGGTGACGGGGGGTTTCCCTCGGGTGGGGGTGGTCGGAGAATTGCGGGCGGCAAGAGGTGAGCGGCGCGGCGACTGCGTACGTATCGTCTTTCGAGGGGTCACGGCACGGCGGGCGAGAGGCGGCTACGGGCGATGACTCACGGTAGGCATTCGGACACGCACACCCCTTATCTCGACGGCGACCGGAACTGGCGGGACAGCGCCTCCCGGTACGCACTGCTTCCTCTTCGCGTCTTCCTCGGTGTCACCTTCATCTACGCAGGTCTGGACAAGCTCACCGACAGTGCCTTCATGAAGGACGCCGGGGCGGGGTCGGTCGGCGACATGATGCGTGCGGTGCGGGACTCGTCGGCCATCCCGGCCATGGTCGACATGGCGCTGGAGAGCCCCGTCGGGTTCGGCTACGCCATCGCGTTCGGTGAGCTGGCGGTCGGTATCGGGACCTTGATCGGTCTGCTCGCCCGTCTGGCGGCGCTGGGTGGTGCGCTTATCTCGCTGAGTCTGTGGTTGACGGTGAGCTGGGCCTCCGATCCGTACTACTACGGCAATGACCTCGCGTATCTGATGGCCTGGTTGCCTCTCGTGCTCGCGGGGGCGCCCATGTTCTCTGTGGACGCGGCACTGCGCGCGCGGCGGCGGCAGCGGACGGGCGGCTATCGGTAGTCAGTGGGCGTCGGGTTCTGGGGCCGCGGTCTCGCGGGGTGCCGCGCGGCGCTTGCGTATCCCTCGGGTCATGACTCCGACCGCGCCCGCCAGGCACAGGCCGCCGACGACCATGGGGATCACGACGAACCAGGGCGTCTCCCAGGCGCCGCCCGCGTCCCCGGCGTAGATGACGCCCGCCAGGGCCAGGAAGGTGCCGGCGACCAGCCTGCCGGGCTGGAACTCATGACGTAGCACGGCTCACCTCCGCCTGCCCGACGCCGACGCTCAGGTCGAGGTCCAGTGTGCCCGCATCCTTGGTGCCCGCGGGCGGTGTCAGAGTCAGCTCCTTGTGTTTGCCCGGTGCCACGTCCACGTCCTGCTTGTCGTCGCCCGGGAGCTGGATGTCCCCCACCCCTACGTCGATGCTGAGCTGCACGGTCATGTCCTTGGGGACGATCACCTTGAGCCGGCCCACGCCCACGTCGGCTCTGGTGGTCAGCGTCTGGTCCTCGGCGAGGTCCAGGCGGGTCAGGTCCAGGGTGCCCACGCCGGTGCCGAGGTCGTACTGCTGCTGTACGTCCGCCACGGCCGCCGGGCGCCAGCTCCGCTCGACCCAGTGGGTGCTGATGTCCTTCGGCAGCGCGGCCGAGGCGGCCAGCAGGCCCGCGGTGATGATCGCCAGGAATATGGAGCCCGCTCCCGTGCGGCCCAGGAACGCGCTGACCGCTATGCCCAGGCCGAGAACGAGCAGCGCGCAGGCCAGGCCGGTCTGGAGGCTGGCGCCGAGCGCGTGGTCCTCCCAGGTCCCGCCGGTGCCGAGGGCGCCCGCGAGCAGGGCCAGCAGGAACACCCGACCGCCGATCGAGCGAGGGCCGCGTGGCTTCGGCTGCCGGGGGTGTCGGATGCGTATGTCGTCGCGGCTGCTCCAGGTGCCGCGGCCGATGTTGACGGCCGCCGCGATGTCGCGGTCGCGGGAGTCGCCCGGGCCCCAGAGGTAGCCGGTGCCGCCCTCGTGGGTGCCGTCCTTGACGATGGGGTCGCGCCACCAGGAGGGGTAGGCGGTGGGGACCGGAGGGGCCTGGGCCTCCGGCGGGGCGTCGGCGACGGTCTGGGCGGCGAGGGGGTCGGGGTCGGGGGTGCTGCGGTGCCGGGACCAGTAGCCGGCGCCCGCGAGGAGGAGGGACAGAACGACGGCGAAGGTCAGCACGCCGCCGTTCTTCAGCAGCGTCAGGAACACACCGCAGCCGACCAGCGCGAACAGCACGCCAGTCAGGGCCTGGCCGTCGACGCGGCCGGTCAGCAGCTTGCGCACCTCGTTCTCGTCCTCGTCGTCGTACGGGACGAAGAGCCAGGCGAAGCCGTAGAAGAGGAGGCCGATGCCGCCGGTCGCGGAGAGCACGGCGAGGGTGATCCGGAAGATCACCGGGTCCATGTCGCACTGCCGCCCGAGACCGGCGCACACGCCGGCCAGCATCTTGTGCCGCCGGTCGCGCCGGAACCTGTGCGGCGGGGCGAGAGGGCCGGCTGCCACGCCCGCTTCCTCACCCGCGGCGCTCGCGGGTGCCGGGCCGGACGCGGTGCCCGCGGTGGGCACGGCGTCCGGCCCGGGCACGGAGTCCGCGGCGTGCTGGTGATCTGTCATGTGTCCATGGTGACGGGCGGGTCGGCCTTGCGGGAGTCGGAATGACCCTGGTCGGACCCTGATATCGGCCCCTGAGGGAGGTCTGGGGAGGTGTTCGACGCGGCGGTCCTCGAAGATCAGGGGAGTATCGGGGGTCGACCCTGATGCTCCGGTGCTCCGACCGTGTGAACATCGATGGCATGCCGGAAGCCGCAGCAGCGCCACTCGTCGAACCGCGGCCGCCGCGCAAGCTCTACCGCAGCAGCGACGGACGCTGGCTCGGGGGCGTGGCGCGGGGGCTCGCCGGGCATCTCGGCCTGCCCGTCATCTGGGTGCGACTGGTCTTCGTCGGCCTGTTCATGGCGGACGGCCTCGGTGCGCTGCTGTATGCCGCGTTCTGGTTCTTCGTGCCGCTCGGCGTCGGCGGTGTCGACGCGCAGCGGCCGTCCCCCTTCACCACCGAGACCGCGGCCGACGGCCGCCGCAGACTCGTCGCCCGCAAGCCGGACAAGGGGCAGATCGTCGCGCTGCTCCTCATGGTCGTGGTGGCGATGGTGTTCGTCGGCAGCGTCGACCTGGGCAGCGGCGCCAAGGCCTACCTCCTGCCCACGGTGCTCGTCGGTGCGGGCGTCGCCCTGGTCTGGCGTCAGGCGGACAACTCGCGGCGGGCCCGCTGGATGGAGGTCGGTCGGCGACGGCGCACGCTCACCCTGCTGCGTGCCGCGGGCGGCGTCGTCCTGGTCACCGCCGGCGTCTCCGGCATCTTCGTCCTTCAGGGCTCCGCCGCCCACCTCGGCTCCGTCCTCCAGGCGGCCCTGGCGGTCCTCGTCGGCATAACGCTCCTCGCGGGCCCCTATCTGGTCCGGATGACCCAGGACCTCTCCGAGGAACGGCTGATGCGCATCCGCGCCCAGGAGCGCGCCGAGGTCGCGGCGCACGTCCACGACTCGGTGCTGCACACCCTGACCCTGATCCAGCGCAACGCGGAGAACGCGAACGAGGTCCGCCGCTTGGCCCGGGCACAAGAGCGCGACCTGCGCACCTGGCTCTACAAACCCGAGGGCACCGGCAAGGACGAGGCCGACGAACCCACCCACCTCGCCGACGCGGTCCGGCGCAACGCCGCCGAGATCGAGGACAAGCACGGCGTCCCGATAGAGGTCGTGGTCGTCGGCGACTGCCCGCTCGACGAGAGAATCGGTGCGCAGATGCAGGCCGCGCGCGAGGCAATGGTGAACGCCGCGAAGTACGGTGGCGAGGGCGGCGCCGTGCAGGTCTACGCCGAGGTGGAGGGAAAGACCGTCTTCGTGTCCGTCCGGGACCGAGGTCCGGGCTTCGACCTCGACTCGATACCCGCCGACCGCATGGGCGTCAGAGAATCGATCATCGGCCGTATGGAGCGCAACGGCGGTACGGCCCGCCTCCGGGCGGTACCCGGCGGAGGTACGGAGGTCGAGCTGGAGATGGAGAGGGCGGAGAAGACGTCATGAGTGACCCGACCGAGGCGAACGAGCCTGTGGAGTCGACCGGCGGGAGCGCGGTCGAGCGGCACGTGCGCGTGGTCCTCGTCGACGACCACCGCATGTTCCGTACGGGAGTCCAGGCCGAGATCGGCCGGACCGAGGAGACCGGCGTCGAGGTCGTCGGGGAGGCCGACGACGTCGACCAGGCGGTCACGGTCATCACCGCCACACGGCCCGAGGTCGTGCTTCTCGACGTGCACCTCCCGGGTGGCGGCGGGGTGGAAGTCCTGCGTCGCTGCGCCCCGTTGATGGCGGACGCCGAGCAGCCCGTCCGCTTCCTCGCCCTGTCCGTCTCGGACGCGGCCGAGGATGTCATCGGGGTGATCCGGGGAGGTGCCAGGGGGTACGTCACCAAGACCATCACGGGCACCGACCTGGTCGACTCGGTCTTCCGCGTCCAGGAGGGCGATGCGGTGTTCTCGCCGCGTCTCGCCGGGTTCGTGCTGGACGCCTTCGCGTCGACGGACGCGCCGCCGGTCGACGAGGACCTCGACCGGCTGACCCAGCGCGAGCGGGAGGTGCTGCGGCTGATCGCCCGGGGGTACGCGTACAAGGAGATCGCCAAGCAGCTGTTCATCTCCGTCAAGACGGTCGAGTCCCATGTCTCGGCGGTGCTGAGGAAGCTCCAGCTGTCCAACCGGCATGAGCTGACGCGGTGGGCGACGGCGCGGCGTCTGGTGTGAGACCGCGCCCCGGTGCGCGGGGGCACCGGCCCGGTCACCCCACGCGCGTGGCCCCCGCGAACGGCATCTCGTCGAGCGGGGCCACGCGTACCGGGGCCGAGGGGTTCGGGGCGTGGATCATCTGGCCGTTGCCGATGTAGAGGCCCACGTGGCTGATGCCGGAGTAGAAGAACACCAGGTCGCCCGGGAGCAGTTCGGAGCGGGAGACGCGGCGGCCGGTGTCGATCTGGGCGTAGGTCGTGCGGGGGAGGGACAGTCCGGCCGAGCGGTAGGCGGCCTGGGTGAGGCCGGAGCAGTCGAAGGCGTCCGGGCCGGTCGCGCCCCAGACGTAGGGGCTGCCCAGCTTGGAGTAGGCGTACGAAATCGCGGCCGCGGCACGGGCGTTGGGCGCCTGGGCCGTGGCCGAGCCGGGAGCTGCCAGGGCGTCGCGGGTGTCTGCCGAGGAGCGGGCGGCGCGGTCCGTGCCGTTCGCCTGGAGCCGGGTGCGCTCCTCGGCGGTCAGCCGGGCGAGCAGGCTGCGGGCGGTGTCCAGCTTGCCGGTGATCGTCTTGCTGTGCTGTCGCAGTTCCGACTGGCGGGACTTCAGTGACGTCAGTTCGATGTGCGCCGCCCCCCGCAACTGCTCGATCTCGCGCAGTTGCCTGCGGACGCTCGCGACGGACGCCGCCTGGCGGTTGCCGGTGCGTTCGGCGAACTCCGCTCCGTCGAGGTAGCGGTCGGGGTCGGCCGAGAGCGCGAGCCGGAGGGCCGGGTCGAGGCCGCCGTCCCGGTACTGCGCCGCGGCCATCGAACCGAGCGTCTCCCGCGCCGAATTGAGCCTCTCCGTCCTGCGGGCGGCCTCGTCCTGCAGTTTCCTGACCCGCTGCCCGGCCTCGTCCGCCTGCTCCTTGGCGCCGTTGTACTTCTCGGTCGCGACCTCCGCCTCCTGGTACAGCTTGTCCACCTTCACCTTGACCTGCTCCGGTGTCAGCTGCGGCTCGGCGTGTCCGGTCCCGTCGAGACCCGTCGCCGTCGCCGCGCCCGCCAGGGCGATCGTCCATGCCGTGCGGGCCGTGTTGCCGCCGGCCGAGCGCTGACGGGGCTTTCGGTGCGCTGCCACGTGGACTGCACGTCCTTTCGTACGACCGCCTCGTCTCCCGTACGTCCGCCGAGGCGGTGGCCCGTACGACCGTCCCCGGAGGAACGGACCGCCCCGGGGGAGCGGCGGGCGTACGAGCGCCTGGGGGTGCGACGTACGACCGCCCGGGGGCGGGTTACGCGTCCGGCGGCGGCCTGCACAGGGGGAGCGGGCCGCCGCCGGACTTTTCTCGGCGGTGGTGTCCGACTGCCGCCCCTGGCCCGGGCGGCGGTGGGGAGCCGGTCACCTGGTGGAGGACGCTAAACCTCACTGTGTCGGTGCGGTAACGCGTTGTGCGGAAGTGCCGGGAGCAGACCGCGGGATGACCGTAAGTGAGCGTGATCCCGGAAAGGCCGCGTCTTGTTCACGCTGTGTGCTGACCGATGTGGCGGAACGGGGGGTGCGTGGGGGCGGCCGGGTGCTACGGCGCATATATGCAGGACCCGGGCGGGGGCGAGGGCGCGCGGTTGAGGGCGCGGTTGAGGGGGATTGAGGCGGGGCGGTGGTGGGCGGGTGCCCGGGGCTGATTAGGCTCCGGCCCCATGGACGTACTCATCCATCTCTTCGTCGGCCTGCACATCATCGGTATCGCCGCGCTGCTCGGCGGTTTCCTCACCCAGATGAAGGTCATGGGCCGGGGCACCGCCCGGTTCGTCCCCGCGATGCTGCACGGCGCCCTGACCATGCTGGTCACCGGGGTGATCCTCGTGGGCCTCAATCAGGCGGACGACCATCCCGTCGACAACATCAAGATCGGCGTGAAGCTGGCGCTGCTGGTCGTGATCCTGGGGCTCGTGTACGTGAAGCGGGACGACGAGACGGTGGACAAGCGTCTGTTCGGGGTGGTGGGTCTGCTGACCGTGGCGAACGTCTTCATCGCTGTGTTGTGGACCTGACGTCCGTGCCGGGGGAGGTTCCCGGCTCGGCCGCGGTTTTGTGGCCGGGGTGCGTGTAGGCCCACACCGCGCCCGCGGTGACCGCCAGCCAGGCCGCCACCGCGACCCACAGCAGGACCTCGCCGGGGGCTTCGAGCCAGGAGACGTCCACGGCGTCGGCGATGGAGAGTGCCGCAGCCGCCGTCATTCCCATCGGGAACACGGTTGCCCAGCGGCGTACGTCGTAGCGGGGCCGGGGCCGGGCGATCTCGGCGATGAGCAGGGCGGCGTACCAGGCCAGGTCGAGGACCAGCAGGGCGACGGTCACCGTGCGCAGGGCGCCGGTGTCGTCGTCGTCGTTCCAGAGGTACAGGCGGGGACTGTCGGCGGCGATGAGCTTCGAGCCGGCGAGCGCGGAGATGGCGAGAGCGCCACCCGCCACCCAGTGGTCGCCGGCGCCGTGGACCACCTGCCGCGGGTCGAAGCGGGTCAGGGCGATGACGTAGAGCACGAGGCCGAGCCAGAACAGCACGAGTGCCGCGTGGGCCAGCCATGCCGATTCCTCGGTCGCGGCGAGCGTGGCGCCGAGGACGGCGAGGCCCTCGGTGGCCACGCAGCCCAGGAACACCGCGCCGGGCATGCGGGGGTGCCAGTGGCGTACGACGGCGATGAGAAGGCCGGGCCAGAGCAGGGCCGCCAAGGCCAGGAGGGCCTTGGCGAGGGTCTCCCAGCCGAGGGCCGTGAAGCGGGTGCCGAGGACGGTGGTCGCGGCGATGGCGGTCAGGGCGGCCGGGGTGGCTGCCTCCTTCACCCACCTGGCCCGGTCCCACAGGAGCCGCGCGGTGAAGTCGCAGGCCAGGGCGAGCCAGGATGCGCAGGCGAGGGCGAGCGCGATCCGGGACAGGGTTTCGTAGCCCGTCTGGTGCAGGCCCACCGAGAGGATGCCGGTCGCCATGACGGCGGCGCCGGCTGTCGGGGGACGTCGCGACCACCAGGTACGGAAGGGGGAGCCGGGGGTGGTGGTGGCGGGCATGGGTTGATGCTAGGGAGCGGGGTGGGGGTTGGGGGCGGGGCGCGCCGGTGCCGCGTGCCTCCGGCGGTCGGGCGGGTACCTCTGCCCGGGGCGGCCTCGCCCCTCCACAGCCCACGCGCAAGCGCTACGCGCGCGTGGGCGTCAGCCGGGTGTCAGGCGGGGCGTACGACGCTGTGGATCGACGACTCACCGTCGTAGTAGATCGACTCCTCACGGACGTACGCGCCGGGCTTCGGGGCGTGGATCATCATGCCGTTTCCGATGTAGATGCCCACGTGGGTGATGTCGTCGTAGAAGAAGACCAGGTCGCCGGGCTGGGCGCTGGCGAGGGAGACCGTGGTGCCGGCGTTGACCTGGTCGTAGGTGACGCGGGGGATGTCGACGCCCGCGGCCTTCCAGGCGGCCTGGGTGAGGCCGGAGCAGTCGTAGGAGTCGGGGCCGGTGGCGCCCCAGACGTACGGCTTGCCGATCTGGGAGCGGGCGAAGGCCAGGGCCTTCTCGGCCTTGGTGGCGTACGAGGAGTCGGAGGAGGACGAGTCCGAGGAGGATGAGTCGGAGGAGGACGAGTCGGAGGAGGACGAGTCGGTGGGGGGCTCGTTGCTCTCCTGCTGCTGTGCCGCCTCTTGGCGCTGGCGCTCCGCCTCCGCCTGCTGCTTGGCCAGTTCCGCCGCCTTGCGGGCGGCCTCTTCCTGCTTGCGCTTCTCGATCGCGGCGAGGCGTGCCTTCTCCTCCGCCGTCAGCTTCGAGAGAAGTTCGCGGGCGTCGGCGAGCTTCGTCTGGACGGTGGTCTTCGCGGTTCGCAGGTCGTTCTGCGACTCGGTGAGCGTTTCGAGGCTCCGGGTGGCCTCCTCGCGCTTCTTCATCGTCGCGGACTGCTGTGTGAAGTAGTCGGCGACCGCTTCTTCCTGGCGGCCCGTCATGCGGTCCATCAGCTGGGACTGGTCGAAGTAGTCCTGCGGGGTGTCCGCGAGAAGGAAGGTCGCCGTGTCGGGGGCGGCCGCTCCGGTGCGGTACTGCGCGGCGGCGGAACGGCCGAGTTCCTCGCGCGCGTCGTTGAGCGTCTGGGTGCGCTGGGCCACGTCGTCGAGCAGGGTGTCGACGCGCTTGCGCTGCTTCGCGGTCTTCTCCTTGGCCGCGTTGTACTTCTCGGTCGCCGACTCCGCCTGGCGGTAGAGGTCGTCGACCTTCTTCTCGACCTCTTCGAGGCTGGGCTTGTCGTCTGTCGACGGGCTCGCGTTGGCCGTCTGGGACAGCAGGGCGACGGAGGTGAGGGCCGCCGTGGCGAGGGCGGGGGTCCGTATGCCTGCTACACGCGTACCAGCGGGACGCGACTTGCGGTGCGACGCCAAGGGAGGCGACTCCTTCCATGCTCCGCCTACCGAGTTAGCTGTCGGGTTCGGGCGGGTGGTTCGGAAGGGTTGCCCTACGGCCCGGGTGGGAAGTCCGGCCGATTCACCCCAAGTTCGGTGGGTCCCCGGCTCCGGGCGCCGTGGGCGTGCCGGACTCGGCGGAGGCCGTGCGGCCCGGCGACGTTCGCCGGAGGGGGTCGTACGGCCTGTCCGGCACCGTAGCCAACTCGTGAGGCCCCTGTGAAGGTTGATGTTCGATATGCCCGATACATTTTCGTGACCTTGGGGTAGTGCGTTGCGCGTGGCGGTCGGTTTGGGTGCGGCTGGTGGTTATCGGCTGTTTTGTCGAGGTGGCTGCGGAGTGTTATGGCCTGGTTGTGGAGGGTGAGGGGGTGGCGGCATGGGCGGGTCCGGTAGATCGTCGGGGGCTGAAACGGGCGATGTTCTCGGGGCGGCCGCGGGCTGTCAGTGGGGCGCCCTAGACTCGGAGAGCGATGAGCAGCCTCTTTGACGACAGCTTCCTGGCGGACCTCCAGGCCCCACGGGCCCACGAGGAGCATCCGCCACCGCCCGAGGACGATCATGCTCCGGAGTCGGTTCCGGACGATCTGTTCGGCGGGAAGTTCGACGTGCCTCCGGACCGGGACGCCTACTACCGCGACGGCGCCCCGCGCCCGGCCCTCGACGCGGCGGCGCTGCTGGAGGGGCTGAACGAGAACCAGCGTGCGGCCGTCGTCCACTCCGGCAGCCCGCTGCTCATCGTGGCCGGCGCCGGGTCCGGCAAGACGCGTGTGCTCACCCATCGCATCGCCCACCTGCTGGCCGAGCGGAACGTGCATCCGGGGCAGATCCTCGCGATCACCTTCACCAACAAGGCCGCGGGCGAGATGAAGGAGCGCGTCGAGCAGCTCGTAGGCCCGCGTGCGAACGCGATGTGGGTGATGACCTTCCACAGCTCCTGCGTGCGCATCCTGCGCAGGGAGAGCAAGAAGCTCGGGTTCACCTCGTCGTTCTCGATCTACGACGCCGCCGACAGCAAGCGGCTGATGGCGCTGGTGTGCCGTGATCTGGATCTCGATCCCAAGCGGTTTCCGCCCAAGTCCTTCAGCGCCAAGATCAGCAATCTGAAGAACGAGCTGATCGACGAGGAGGACTTCGCCGCCCAGGCGACGGACGGGTTCGAGAAGACCCTCGCTCAGGCCTACGCCCTGTACCAGTCGCGGCTGCGGGAAGCCAACGCCCTCGACTTCGACGACCTGATCATGACGACGGTCAACCTGCTGCGTGCCTTCCCGGACGTCGCCGAGCACTACCGCCGACGCTTTCGGCATGTGCTGGTGGACGAGTACCAGGACACCAACCACGCCCAGTACGCGCTGGTGCGCGAGCTCGTCGGGACCGGCGAGCACCCCGTCGACGTGCCGCCCGGCGAGTACGACCTCCCGCCCGCCGAGCTGTGTGTGGTGGGTGACGCCGACCAGTCGATCTACGCCTTCCGGGGCGCCACCATCCGCAACATCCTCCAGTTCGAGGAGGACTACCCGGACGCGACGACGATCCTGCTGGAGCAGAACTACCGCTCCACGCAGACGATCCTGACCGCCGCCAACGCCGTCATCGAGCGCAACGAGTCCCGCCGCCCCAAGAACCTGTGGACCAACGCGGGCGCGGGCGCGCGCATCACCGGGTATGTCGCGGACACCGAGCACGACGAGGCGCAGTTCGTCTCCGACGAGATAGACCGACTGACGGACGCGGGGGACGCGAAGGCCGGCGACGTCGCCGTCTTCTACCGGACGAACGCCCAGTCCCGTGTCTTCGAAGAGGTCTTCATCCGGGTCGGCCTGCCCTACAAGGTCGTCGGCGGGGTTCGGTTCTACGAGCGCAAGGAGGTCCGGGATGTGCTGGCCTACCTGCGGGTGCTGGCCAATCCCGAGGACTCCGTGCCGCTGCGACGGATCCTGAACGTGCCCAAGCGGGGCATCGGTGACCGCGCCGAGGCGATGATCGACGCCCTTTCGCAGAGGGAGAAGATCAGTTTTCCGCAGGCCCTGCGCCGGGTGGACGAGGCGTACGGCATGGCCGCGCGGTCGACCAACGCCGTCAAGCGGTTCAACACGCTGATGGAGGAGCTCCGTACGGTCGTCGAGTCCGGGGCGGGGCCGGCCACCATCCTGGAGGCCGTGCTGGAACGGACCGGCTACCTCGCCGAGTTGCAGGCTTCCACGGACCCTCAGGACGAGACCCGTATCGAGAACCTTCAGGAACTCGCGGCCGTTGCCCTGGAGTTCGAGCAGGAGTCGGGTGAGGGTGAGTCCTCCGGCGGGCTCGCGGCGTTCCTGGAGCGGGTCGCGCTCGTCGCCGACTCCGACCAGATCCCCGACGAGGACGAGGACGGCTCCGGTGTCATCACCCTGATGACCCTGCACACCGCCAAGGGCCTGGAGTTCCCGGTCGTCTTCCTCACCGGCATGGAGGACGGCGTCTTCCCGCACATGCGCGCCCTCGGCCAGGCCAAGGAGCTGGAGGAGGAGCGGCGGCTGGCCTACGTCGGCATCACACGTGCGCGTGAGCGGCTGTATCTGACGCGCTCGTCGATGCGCAGCGCGTGGGGGCAGCCGTCGTACAACCCGCCCTCCCGCTTCCTGGAGGAGATCCCGGCACAGCACGTGGACTGGAAGCGCACGGGGGCGACCTCGCCGGTGTCCTCCGGTCCCGCGTCCGGAGTCGCCGCCTCGCTGTCCTCGTCCCGCTCGCGTTCCTCGGCGTCGGGCGCGTCCGGGTTCGCCACGCGCCGCACCTCCGAGAAGCCGGTCGTGCAGCTCGCCGTCGGGGACCGGGTCACTCACGACCAGTTCGGGCTCGGCACCGTCATGGCCGTGAAGGGCACGGGCGGGAACGCAGAGGCGACGATCGACTTCGGGGACGTCAAGCCGAAGCGGTTGCTGCTGCGGTACGCGCCGGTGGAGAAGCTGTAGGGCTGACAAGGGTGGGCCCCCGCTGAAGGGCGGGGGCGCCACGAAGTCGTCCGGTCGTCCAGCGGCCGGCGTCGCCGGCTCAGGGCGGTCAACCGAGGGTCGGCTACGACGGGTCGAGGCCGTGACTGCGCAGCCACGGCAGCGGGTCTATGGCCGAACCGCCGCCCGGCCGGACCTCGAAGTGCAGGTGCGGGCCGGTCGAGTTGCCGGAGTTGCCGGAGTACGCGATCGGGTCGCCGGCCTTCACCGCCGTACCGGAGGCGACGCGGTAGCTGGAGAGGTGGCAGTACCACGTCTCCGTGCCGTCCTTCGCGGTCACGATCATCATGTTGCCGTAGGCGCTGTTCCACTGCGTCCGGACGGTGCCGTCGGTCGCCGCCATCACCGTCGTGCCGTACGACACGGGGAAGTCGATGCCGGTGTGCACGGACATCCAGTTGATGCCGGACTGGCCGTAGTAGGCGCTGAGGCCGTGCTGTGCGACCGGGACCGCGAACTTCGGGCGCAGCCGCTCCTTGCGGGCGGCCTCCTCGGCGGCCTTGCGCTTCTCGGCCGCCTGCTGGGCCTTGAGGTCGATGCGCTCCTGCGTACGGCTGGCCCGGTCGGCGAAGTCGTCGGCGCCGGCGGAGAGGCTGTCGAGCTGGGTGTCCAGCTTGTTGTTCGCGGTGGACGGCTGCACGGCCTCGCCGCCCGACGCCAGCGTGGTCGCGTCCTTGTCGTCGGTCAGGCTGCCGACGGAGGCGGCGGCGATCCCGGCGACGCCCATCACACACGCGGACGGTACGGCGATCGTCAGCAGCGCGGAGCGCTTGGGGGGCGTACGGCGGCGGGAGCGCGACCCGCTGCGGGAGGCGGCGCGCGGGGAGGGGGCCGGAGCGGACTCCTCCTGGTCGTCGAGGAGAGGGGCCGCGGCGGGGAGTCCGCCGGGGCCGGTCAGCTCGGCGTCGGGCTGGGCGGGATCGTCGTAGGCCGTGGGGTCGACGTGCTCGATCTGCTCGAAGTGGGCGGTCGCCTGCTGATCGAAGGATTCTGCTGACTGCTGGTACTCGTCGGCCGCCTGCGTGGTCGTGCCGTCGATTCCGCCGTCGGAGTTCCACTGCGTGGCGTCGTAGGTCCCGGTGTCGAAGGTCTGCGTGCCCCATTCCCACTGCTGGGTCTGGTCGGCCGGGGCGCCGGACTGGTCGGGCTGGGCCCAGGCGGTCGCGTCCCACTGACCGGAGGTGTCGTGGCCGTTGGCCTGCTGCGGGACGAAGTTCAGCCGCTCGTGCTCGGCGGTCCACGCGGTGGTGTCGTACGCGCCGGTGTCGTAGGCGGCGTGGTGCTGGGCCGCATAGGCGTCATAGTTCACGGTCTGGTGGCTGCCCGTGGACCACTGGGTGGTGTCGTACGCGCCCGTGTTCTCACCGGGAAGGCTGCCGAACAGGGGGTCCGCGTCGAAGGAGGTGGTGGCGTGAGCGGCGGCGCCGAATCCGGTGGCGTCGTAGGTGCCGTACGTGGTGGAGTCACCGTACTGGGCTTCCTGGGCGCCGTACGACACGTAGTGCGCCGAGGTGGCATCGGAAGCCGTGGTCGGGGAGGACATGGTCCCCGACGGGTGACGATCGTTCACCAACTTCTCTCTCGCCTCGACAACAGGGGCTGCCAGAGCAGTGCGGCGACTGTACCCGGCGGTATGCGGGCACGACAATCTTCGGCAGGTTTCGCGTGCGAAGGAAACGGGCATTCGGCCGTGTTTTGGCGGACTGTGGGCGCGAGTTTGGCCTTGCGTTCGAAGATTGTTCGATGTCGGCGGACTGTTCCGCGGCTGTGTGCCGGGTGCGATCCGGGTGTGATCCCGGTGTGATCCGCGTATGGGGCGGCTTGCGGAGAGGCCGGCGGGGGCGGTTGCCGGAGGTGGTCGCCGGATGCTTTACGCCACGGTCAGGCCGCCGGACTGCGGGGCGGCTTCTTCTCCTGTCCGTGCGGTGTCGAGGGCCTGCCGTATCCCGGTCGCCACGGCGGGGTGCACCGGCAGGGCGAGGTGGCCGATGCCGGTCACGCGGACGTTCTGCGCCATCAGGTCCGGGTGGTCGATGCAGGCCGTCTCCAGCGGGTCCATCAGATGGTCCAGATCGCTCCAGAAGCTCACGAAGTAGGTGCGGCAGCCGGGCGCGGGCCGGGCCAGTTCATCGAGGACCGGTGAGCCGGGGCGCATCTGACGCACGATCGGATGCGCGTTCGCCAGCGGGACGACGTGGGTGCCGGAGTGTGGCGTGCCGAGTGTGACCAGCGTGCGGACCCTGAGGTCGCCACCGAGGCGCTGCACGTAGTAGCGCGCTATCAGCCCGCCGAGGCTGTGTCCGACTATGTCCACCTGCCTGCTGCCGGTGCGCTCGCAGATCCCCTCTATGTGCCGGCCGAGCAGTTCGGCAGCGGCGCGGATGTCGCAGGTCAGCGGGGAGTAGTTGAGCGACTCGATCTGGTGCCTGCCGTGCTGGGCGAGGCTGCGGCGCAGCAGGACGAAGACCGAGCGGTTGTCGATGAAGCCGTGCAGCAGGACGACGGGTGGCTGGGTCCCCGTCGGCAGCGGGGCGGTGTCCCGGGCGGGAAGCGCGGGGGCGGTGCGGCGTTCCTGGGTGATGCCCGACGGATACAGGAGCACATGTCCGGCGAGGATCGCGATCTCCAGGGCGGTCGCCTTCAGCAGGGCAAGGGAGAGGCCGGCGAGTCTGCTCGGGAGCAGGCGTCGGCAGAGCGGAAGAAAGGGGAGTGCTGCCCCGGTGACCTTCATGGCCGACCTCCTTGCGGCACGCAGGAGGACGACTCCGGCCCCCGTGTGCCCTCGTGGGAAACCGCGGTGGAGGTGGCCGGCGAGGGCATGAAGAGGGCGCGTGGGGTGAGCGAGGCGCGTGATGTGCGTAGGTCGGATCGGCGATCGCGCACCGATGACCTGACGGGGCTCCCTGCCGGTGTGGCGACGAGGCTCCCCGCTGTCGTGCCTTACCTGCCCTACGTGCCCTTCGTGCCACCGTCGATGCGCCGTACCGCCACGGCGCGCGGTCCGCGGCGCGGTGGTGCGGCGACCTCGTTGCGGCTCCCGTTGCGCGTGGTTCCGCTGCGACGCGTGCACCGCAGACTGCTGCGGCCCGTGTGCCGCAGAGATATGGAACGGTGCGCGGCGAACGTGTCCCACCGTGTGATTTCCCCCTCGGTCCGCACCGCGAAACTGCCGGTTGCGGGATGCTGGCGATAACGTTCGTTCACTTCCTCGGGTGATGTGGCCTGAGGCGTCCGTGCCGTGAGGGCACGTCCGGCGAGCTGGGCGACGGAGAAGTGCGATAGGCGCACCATGTATGACATGTGCGGCGAGTGCGGCATAACTCAGACATGAGCGGTGCCTGTCGGTACGGATGGATGTAGTCGCTTCATGGAGGCAGTGATGGGTGTGGCAGCCGGTCCGATCCGCGTGGTGGTGGCCAAGCCTGGGCTCGACGGCCATGATCGGGGGGCCAAGGTGATCGCGCGGGCGCTGCGCGACGCCGGTATGGAGGTCATCTACACCGGGCTTCACCAGACGCCCGAGCAGATCGTCGGCACCGCGATCCAGGAGGACGCCGACGCGATCGGCCTGTCCATCCTCTCCGGTGCCCACAACACCCTCTTCGCCGCCGTGATCGAGCTGCTCAAGGAGCGGGATGCGCAGGACATCCTGGTCTTCGGCGGCGGGATCATCCCCGAGGCGGACATTCCCCCGCTGAAGGAGAAGGGCGTCGCGGAGATCTTCACGCCCGGGGCGACGACTCAGTCGATCGTGGACTGGGTGCGGGCGAATGTGCATCAGCCGGCGGGAGCTTAGGTCTCTGCTTGGGCCGGGTCCGGGTCCGGGTCCGGGTCCGGGTTTTGGGTCCGGGGCCGGGTTTGGGTGCGGGGTCGTACGGGTCGGTGTGCGGGTGCGGGTGCGGGTGCGGGTGCGGTGCGGGTGGGGCGGGGTGGCCATCCCCGGGGGCTGCCGCCCGCAGAACCCCGCTTCGGCTCTGAGCGGGCTTCGTCCTCAAACGCCGGACGGGCTGGGTATCTCCAGTTCATCGAGCATGGTCGCCCGCAGGCGCAACGTCGTGACGAGTCGCTGGAACGCCTCCGCCCAGTAGCCCCCGGCCCCCGGCGACGCGTCCTCCGGCTCGTCAGGGACCGCCAGCAGGCCGTTGAGGCGGCTTGCCTCGGCCGGGTCGAGACAGCGCTCGGCCAAGCCCATCACACCACTGAAACTCCATGGATAACTCCCCGCGTCCCGCGCGATGTTGAGCGCGTCGACCACCGCCCGCCCCAGGGGCCCGCTCCACGGCACCGCACACACCCCGAGTAGCTGAAACGCCTCGGAGAGACCGTGCGTCGCGATGAATCCGGCGACCCACTCGGCCCGTTCGGCGGAGCCCAGTGTGCCGAGGAGCTTGGCGCGCTCGGCCAGGGACACCGCCCCCGGACCGCCGGCCTCCGGAGCGGCGGGCGACCCGAGCAGCGCCCTCGCCCACTCACCGTCCCGCTGCCGTACCGCCGCCCGGCACCACGCCGCGTGCAGCTCGCCCTGCCAGCCGTCCGTCACCGGCAGCGCCACGAGCTCCCCAGGCGTACGCCCCCCGAGCCGCCCCGGCCAGGTGCCGAGCGGCGCCGCCTCCACCAACTGGCCGAACCACCAGGACCGTTCACCGCGCCCCGTCGGAGCCTTGGCCACGACCCCGTCGCGTTCCATGCCGGCGTCGCACTCATGTGGCGCTTCGACGGTGATCGTCGGAGTGTCCCGGGTGTGATCCAACGCCACGCTTGCGCTCGCCCGCACCGCCATCCGTGCCGCGAGAGCCGAACCCGGCAGCGCCGACAGCAGCTCCGCGGCCGTCGCCCGGACATTGCGGCTCCGGTCGGCCAGCGCCTGCTCCAGAAACGCCTCGTCCGGCGGCGCCAGCCCGGTCCGCAGCGAGTCCAGGAACATCAACCGGTCCTCGGCCCGCTCCGTCGCCCAGGTCGTGCTCAGCAGGTCGCGTGCCGCAGCGGGCTCCCGCGAGTGGATCGCGGAGAGCAGGGCGACCCGCTCGGCGAACAGCCCCTCCTGCCACAGCTGCCGGACTTCGGCCGAGTCATCGAGGTGCGGAAGCGACGCGCCCCCGCCCGGGGTCGAACGCAGGGCGAAACGCCAGTCCGGGTTCAGCCGGGCCAGCCACACCGCCCGCGGGCCGGCGAAGGCCAGCGCCGCCGGCCGCAGATCCGTACGGCCCCGCGCCGCGTCCAGCAGCGCGGGCAGCGTTTCCGGGGGCGGCGCGAAACCGTGGTCGTTCACTGTCGCGAGCCACTGGGGGAGCAGCTCCATGAGGTCCGGTGCCGTGCCTCTGCGGCCGCCGCTCCCGCCGGGACGGTCGGCCAACAGCATCGCCAGCCTGCGGGCCGCCGCCGGAGGCAGCGCCGGGCGGGCGTCCTCGGGCGCAGGTAGCGGCGGCCGTGCCGCCCGCGCCGGCTTCAGCCCGGCCCGCCGCCGTACGGTCTCCACGGCCGCCGTGTCCAGCAACGCCGCCGGAGCCTCCCGACCCGGCGCGCAGCCCGGAGGCGTGCGCCGGTCCGTTCCGAGGAGGGCCGCCGTGACGAGTTCCTCCCAGGCGCCCGGCGTCGGCGAATCCGCCGGAGCGGAGGGAGTGTTCATGAGGTTCATTCCCCTGTGCCTTCCTTTCTGCCGTCGTCTCTGCTGCCATGTCCGCTGTCGTGCCGGCTGTCCTGACTGCCGCGCGGGCGCCGGGCGAGGCGCCGCTCAGCACAGCCGCACCGCCTCCCCCTCGCCCTCCGGCCAGGCCGTCAGCGGAGTGAAGCCACGGTGGCCGCACTCGCCGAACACCTTGACCGGCCTGCCGCCCGACAACGCGACCAAGCGCCATAGGCCCGGCCGGGCGCGGGCGGCGGGTGTCAGCGGCAGGGCCGTGTCCGAGTCGGCGTCCGCCAGCTGCCACGAATCGCCGTCCGGCGTCGGTAGGACCCGGTCCAGGGTGACCGGGACGGAGTCCAGCCACGGATCGTCACGGAGCGCCTCTCCGTAACGAGCGGTCGCCTCGGCCGTCGTCACGCCGGGCGGCTGTATCGCCGCGGGCGCGGGCGGCGCGAACTGTTCGCCCAGGGCCGCCCGCAGCTGCCCGGTGCCCGGGTACGCCGCCACCTCCGCCTCCAGGGCCAGTCCGACCGGCAGCGCCAGCTCGGGCGCGCGGCCGGCGGCACCGTAGGAGAGGAGCAGTGCGGTACGGCCCGAGTCGGCGCCGTACAGCCATATCCGGCGCGTCGTCAGCTTCACGTCCGCCGTGTCGTACTGGGCGAGGACCAGCCAGCGGTCGCGCACCGGCGGGCCGTCCGCGGAGACGGGCAGGCCGACGCGGGAGCGCACCGTGTCCGACAGGGCGCCGGGCAGCCGCTCGCGGCGCAGCCAGCCCTGGTCGAGGAGGTGGAGGAGGGCGCACTCCTCCAGCAGACGCACCGGCCAGCCGGGACCGGACGCCGGGATCGCCCCCAGCTCCCGTACTCGCGCGGCCAGTCCGGGGGCCTGGGCGTCGACCATGCGGGCCGCGGTCTCCTCCCACATGCCGTACCCCGCCTGTTCCGCACCGGCCAGGCCGCCGCGCAGCAGGTCCGTCAGACGCTGCTCCAGCTCCGTCGCCCCCGCGGTGACCCGTACCGCGCGGCGCTCCGCCCGACGCCGCGCCGCCTCCGGATCACCGGACGCCGTCGAGGAAGCGGACGCTCCCGCCGCCCGTTTCTCCTCCGAGCGCTGCCTTCTCCCCCTTGCCCACTGCTCCGCCCAGTCCGGCGGCTGCGCCGGCGGCACCGCACCGTCCCCGCCCGCCCAGAGCAGCAGCAGCCCGAGGGCGTGCTTGCACGGGAACTTCCGGCTCGGGCAACTGCACTTGTACGCGGGCCCGGCGGCGTCCGCGATGTCGATGACCGTCTGATACGGCTTGCTGCCACTGCCTTTGCACAGCCCCCACACCGTCCCCTCGTCCGTACTTCCCGCCTCGGACCACGGCCCTGCCGCGCCGAGTTTGCTTCCCGCTTTGCGTGACGCGGCGTCAGGCGCCAGTGCCAGCACCTGGTCCGCGGTCCAGCGCACCCCCTGCTGAGTCATGCCACCGAAGGTAGATCCCACCACTGACAATCGGCCGGGGCGAAAGTGCCGCGAGCGGCCTCGCGGACGCGTTTGCGCAGGTCGGAACGCGTTGTCAGTGGCGTGGTGCAACGTTGGTGCCAGATCCGAACCGGCCGAGCTGGAGGGGGACTTTGCCATGACTGTGTCCGTTGAGCCGATGTCCGTCGAAGCGGGGGAGACGGAGTCGAGCCAGGCGTTGCGACCGCACGCCGAGAACGCCTTCGCCCATGAACTCGCCGCGTTGGCCGCGCAGGACGACCGCCCGCGCCCGGACCGCTGGAAGCTGTCGCCGTGGGCGGTGGCCACGTATCTGCTCGGCGGCACGCTGCCGGACGGCACGGTGATCACACCGAAATACGTGGGCCCGCGCCGCCTCGTCGAGGTCGCCGTCACCACGCTCGCCACCGATCGCGCCCTGCTCCTGCTCGGTGTGCCCGGCACCGCGAAGACCTGGGTCTCCGAGCACCTGGCGGCGGCGGTCAGCGGTGACTCGACGTTGCTGGTACAGGGCACGGCGGGCACACCGGAGGAGGCGATCCGGTACGGCTGGAACTACGCACAGCTGCTCGCGCACGGGCCGAGCCGTGACGCCCTCGTGCCGAGCCCCGTCATGCGGGCCATGGCGGAGGGGATGACCGCGCGCGTCGAGGAGCTGACCCGGATCCCGGCCGACGTGCAGGACACGCTGATCACGATCCTGTCGGAGAAGACGCTGCCGATACCGGAGTTGGGGCAGGAGGTGCAGGCGGTCCGCGGCTTCAACCTGATCGCCACGGCCAACGACCGCGACCGCGGGGTCAACGACCTCTCCAGCGCTCTGCGCCGCCGCTTCAACACGGTCGTGCTGCCGCTGCCGGAGAGCGTCGAGGCCGAGGTGGACATCGTCTCGCGCCGCGTCGACCAGATCGGCCGCTCCCTCGATCTCCCGGCCGCGCCCGACGGCGTCGACGAGATCCGCCGCGTCGTCACCGTCTTCCGGGAGCTGCGCGACGGGGTCACCTCCGACGGCCGCACGAAGGTGAAGTCGCCGAGCGGGACGCTGTCGACGGCGGAGGCCATCTCCGTCGTCACCAACGGCCTCGCCCTGGCCGCCCACTTCGGCGACGGAGTGCTGCGACCCGGCGACGTCGCCGCGGGGATTCTCGGCGCAGTCGTCCGCGATCCGGCGGCCGACCGGGTCGTCTGGCAGGAGTACCTGGAGGCGGTCGTGCGCGAGCGGGACGGCTGGACGGACTTCTACCGGGCATGCCGGGAGGTGAGCGCGTGAACGACGACCTGGGGTGGGGGCGCCCGAGCGGTGGGTCGACGAAGGGCGGATCTGTGACGGCGAGGGCGCGCTGGGCGTGGTCGTCCGGTGGCTGCGGAGGGGGAGGGCGCTGTGAGGAGTGACGAGGCGCGCGGGCCGCGGCCGGGAGCGCGGCGGTGTGCGGGGCGGAGGCGGGGGCGGGTCCGCCCGGCAGCCGGGGAGCGAGGCTGGGCGGTGGGGGAGCGAGGCCGGGCGGTCGGGGATCGAGGGGGGACGGCGTGACTGGTGTGGACAGGCTCGGGAGCGGGGGTCAGGGCGGCGGCGGGCCGCTGCTGCTCGGCGTACGGCACCACGGTCCCGGGTCGGCGCGGGCTGTGCGGGCGGCGTTGGAAGCGGCCCGGCCCCGCACCGTGCTGATCGAGGGGCCGCCCGAGGCCGATGAACTGATCCCGCTCGCCGCCGACGAGGCCATGCGGCCGCCGGTCGCCCTCCTTGCGCATGCCGTGGACGAGCCCGGCCGCTCGGCCTTCTGGCCGCTGGCCGAGTTCTCCCCGGAGTGGGTGGCGATCCGCTGGGCCCTGGAGCACCAGGTCCCGGCCCGCTTCATCGACCTGCCGGCCACGCATACGCTGGCGTGGGGCAAGGACACGGAGCCGGTGCCCGCCGAGACGGAAGCCGGCCAGCCCGAGGGCGAGCGGGGCGACGGGAACGGCCAGGACGCCACCTCGGCCGCCGATGTCAGGATCGACCCCCTCGCCGTTCTCGCCGAGGCCGGTGGTTACGACGACCCCGAGCGGTGGTGGGAGGACGTCGTCGAGCACCGGGGGATGGGGGACGGGGACGCGTTCGCGCCGTTTCTCGGGCTCGAGGAGGCCATGGAGGCGTTGCGCGAGACGTACGGGAGCGGCGGACATGAGCGGGATCTCGTGCGGGAGGCGTATATGCGGCTCCAAGTACGGGCGGCGCAGCGCGAGTTCGGGGGCGAGGTGGCGGTGGTGTGCGGGGCGTGGCATGTGCCCGCGCTGCGAGAGAAGACCACCGTGGCCGCCGACAAGGCCCTGCTGAAGGGGCTGCCCAAGGTCAAGGCCGACATGACCTGGGTGCCGTGGACCTATCGACGGCTCGCCCGGGCCGGCGGGTACGGGGCGGGGATCGACTCGCCGGGGTGGTACGGGCACCTCTTCGGCGCGCGGGACCGGCCGGTCGAGCGCTGGATGACCAAGGTGGCCGGGCTGCTGCGGGACGAGGACCGGATCGTGTCCTCGGCGCATGTCATCGAGGCGGTGCGGCTGGCTGAGACACTCGCGGCGATGCGCGGGCGTCCGTTGCCGGGGCTGAGCGAGACCACGGACGCGGTACGGGCGGTGATGTGCGAGGGCTCGGACGTGCCGTTGGCCCTGGTGCGGGATCGGCTGGTCGTGGGCGACATGCTGGGGGAAGTGCCGCGGTCGGCGCCGGCGGTGCCGTTGCAGCGGGATCTCGACCGGATTCAGCGTCGTCTGCGGATCAGACCGGAGGCGCTGGAGCGGGAGTTGGAACTCGACCTGCGCAAGGAGAACGACGCCGAGCGCAGCAGGCTGCTGCACCGGCTGCGACTGCTGGGCGTCGAGTGGGGCGAGCCGGTCGCGTCGCGGGGCAGTACGGGGACGTTCCGGGAGACATGGCGGCTGCGGTGGGAGCCGGAGCTGTCCGTGCGGGTCGCCGAGGCCGGGGTGTGGGGGACCACCGTGTTCGGCGCGGCGACCGCCAAGGCGGAGGCGGACGCCGTCGCCGCGCAGGGCCTCGCCGACGTCACCGCGCTCGCCGAGCGCTGCCTGCTGGCCGAACTGCCGGACGCGTTGCCCACGGTGATGCGGATCCTCGCCGACCGGGCCGCCCTCGACGCCGATGTCGGTCATCTGGCCCAGGCCCTGCCCGCGCTGGTCCGCTCCTTGCGGTACGGCGATGTGCGCGGCACGGACACCGGAGCGCTCACCGAGGTCGCCGCGGGGCTCGCCGAGCGCATCTTCGTGGGCCTTCCCCCGGCCTGCGTCGCCCTGGACGCGGACGCGGCCGACGAGATGCGGCGCCATGTGGACGCGGTGCACGGAGCGGTGGGGCTGCTGGGCGATGCGGTGGCCTCGGCGCAGGGCGCGCGGGTCGAGGTGTCTGTGTCGGCGCAGGGTGCGCGGGGCGTGGTGCCCGCGTCTGGGCAGGGCGCGCCGGGCCAGGTATCGGCTTCGGAGGAAGGCACCGAGGGCTGCGCTTCGGGGCAGAAAGTGGAGGGGCCCCCTTCGGCCCATGGCGCTGAGGGGTCTGCATCGGACCAGGGCGCCCACGGCCGGGCCGCCGCCGCGGGGCACGGCAGTCGGGGCGGGGGCACCCCGGGGCGCGGTGCACCGAGCAGGCGGCCCGCCCTCGGGCAGGGCGACCTCCGCGCCCGCTGGCACAGGGTGCTTCGGGTGCTGGCCGGGCGGGACACCGTGCCCGGCATCATCGGGGGGCGTGCCGTACGACTGCTGTTGGACGACGGGGAGTTGGGGCAGGACGAGGCGGCACGGCTGATGGGCCTCGCTCTGTCGCCGGGGACGCCGCCCGCGGACGCGGCCGCGTGGATCGAGGGGTTCGTCGGCGGTGGCTCCGGCGGCGGGATGCTGCTCGTGCACGACGAGCGGCTGCTCGGGCTGGTCGACGCGTGGCTGACGGGGGTGTCGGCGGAGGCGTTCACCGACGTGTTGCCCCTGCTGAGGCGGACCTTCTCGGCGTATGAACCCGGGGTGCGGCGGACCTTGGGCGAGTTGGTCCGGCGCGGGCCCGGGGTGCGGAGCAGTACCGGGGGTGCCGGATCCGGCATACCCGGATTCGCCGCCGAGCTCGACCTCCGGCGGGCGGATGCGGTGCTGCCGGTGGTGCGGTCGCTGCTGGGGCTGGACCAGGTGGACGAGGACTTCGAGAACGGCCGGAGAGGCATCGGCGAGAGCGACCTTGTGGGGGCGGCGGGATGACGACTGACGGAGTGATGGAACCGGGGGAGCGGGCCGGGATGGCCGACGCGGCCGGGCAACCGCACGGGCTCACGGCGCAGAGCCGGCCCACGACGACGACCGTGCCGGTGATCCCGCTGTGGGAGCGGACTCGCGAGGGAGTACGCCGATGACGACCGCCGACCGGCGCGCGCAGACGCCCGCCGACCACCGCGCACAGACGATGGATCTGGCCCAGGAGCGGCTACGGCGGTGGCGGATGGTGCTGGGCGGGGACAGCGCCGACGGCACCGGATGCGCGTTGTCCGGGCGGGACGCCGCGATGGACGGGGCGCTCTCCGCTCTCTACGGCAAGGGGGACAAGGCGCAGTCGGGCAGGGACCGTTCGGCGGGGCTCGGAGCGTCGGCGCCCTCCGTGGCGCGGTGGCTCGGAGACATCCGGACGTACTTCCCGTCGTCCGTCGTCCAGGTCATGCAGCGGGACGCCATCGACCGGCTCGGGCTGTCCACGCTGCTGCTGGAGCCGGAGATGCTGGAGGCCGTGGAGGCGGACGTGCATCTCGTCGGCACGCTGCTCTCGCTCAACAGGGCGATGCCGGAGACCACGAAGGAGACGGCACGCGCCGTCGTCCGCAAGGTCGTCGAGGACATCGAGAAGCGGCTCGCCACCCGTACCCGGGCCACCCTCACCGGTGCCCTCGACCGCAGCGCCCGTATCAACCGGCCACGCCACCACGACATCGACTGGAACCGTACGATCGCGGCCAACCTCAAGCACTACCTCCCGGAGTACCGGACGATCGTGCCGGAGCGGCTCATCGGGTACGGGCGGGCGTCGCGGTCCGTGAAGAAGGAAGTGGTCCTCTGCATCGACCAGTCGGGGTCGATGGCGGCGTCCGTGGTGTACGCGTCGGTGTTCGGAGCGGTGCTGGCGTCCATGCGGTCCATCAGTACGCGGCTCGTCGTCTTCGACACCTCCGTCGTCGACCTCACCGACCAGCTCGACGACCCGGTCGACGTCCTCTTCGGCACCCAGCTCGGCGGCGGCACGGACATCAACCGGGCGCTCGCGTACTGCCAGTCGCAGATCACCCGCCCCGCGGAGACGGTCGTCGTGCTGATCAGCGACCTCTACGAGGGAGGCATACGCAACGAGATGCTCAAGCGGGTCGCCGCGATGAAGGCGTCCGGGGTGCAGTTCGTGGCGTTGCTGGCGCTGTCGGACGAGGGGGCGCCCGCGTACGACCGGGACCACGCGGCCGCGCTCGCCGCGCTGGGCGCACCGGCCTTCGCGTGCACACCCGACCTGTTCCCGGAGGTGATGGCGGCGGCCATCGAGAAGCGGCCGATTCCGGTCCCGGACGCGGTGTGAGGAGGTGGACGGGGAGGAATTACCGGTGATTTGTCGACCTGGTGACTACCGACTTCGGCCAGCAAAACGGACATGAGTGCCCATCGGTAGCGGGGGGCTTGCGCGACCGCCGGAGGGGCGTGCGAGGATCGACGCCTCGTCAGCGGCGCGCCGCGCGCCGCACGTCCGTACCGTGTCCGGCTGACTCGTCGCCCGGCATGTGTACCTCTTACTCTGTTCCGCCGCACGGGAGGACCTGCCCCGTCTTGACCTGGCCAGCCACCTCGCCCGGTGCCGCTCTGCGCGTTCTGCGCATCGCGGCCGGGCGGCGTGCGCTGCAACTGGGCCTGTTGCTGGGTGGTCTGTTCGCCATCGGGTTCCTCTGCGGGGGGCAGGCGTGCGCGGCGGACGGGGTGTCGGCAGCCGGGGTCTCGGTGAACACGCCGTCCGCGTCGTCCGCCGGTCTGCGGTCGTCGACGGAAGACGCGGCGCGTCGGCTGGTCGGCGTTCCGGCCGAGCCCGACGCGCACGAGGAGTCGATGGCGCCCACCAAGCCTGCAGCTTCCCGGGACAGCCAAGGCCAGGTGCTCCGCCCCGAGACCGAGCACGTCACCGAGCACGTCACCCGGGCCGTCGGCACGCAGGTGGTTCAGCCGGTCGTTGACGTGGTCGAGTCGGTGACCGAGGGACTGGCCGAGGCACAGCCGGAGGCGCCGCCCACGTGGCCGAGCTGGCCGGGGCTGGAACTCCCCGAGTTCCCGGGCGTTCCCGGCAATGGCTTTCCGGCCTTTCCCGATCTGCCTGCCGTGCCTGCCATGCCTGCCGTGCCCGGGGAGACGTTGCCCGCGCCCGTCACCTCGACTCCGCAGCCGGGGTCCGAGGTGCCCGAAGCCGGTGCCGGACGGGACGACGAGGGGCGTACCGGCAAGGAAACGGCCGTCGCGTACGGCCCACGGTTCGTCGTCGGTACCGATGGCACCGCGTCCCGCGTCCCGGCAGCCCGGGGCGCGCACGGCAGTGAGCCGTCCGGTTACGCCCCCGTCCAGCAGGCGCCGGTCGAGCATCCGGGCGGTGTGCAGGGCAACCGTTCGGCGGGCGACAGCAGCACGCCGAGGCACGGGGACGCGCATGCCGTCTCGCTGAACCCGAGGGCGCCGCTGCGGCTGGTGCCTGGCGCCGCCGCCCGCGTCGAGGCGGACGAGATCCAGGACAGGCACCGGGACATTCCGGTTTCCCCCGCCTAGGCCAGAGGCCGGCCTTCCCCGCCGTGGACCTGCCGCGCGGGGGCGGAAACAGGTCTGCCCGTCCGTCCGGACACCCGCAGTTCCCGGATGTCCCCCGACATCCCCCGGACGGAAGCCTCCCCAACCGTCCGAAGTCCCGGAGCTCATCGCCGCTGCGATCCTCCGGGGACCTTCGGAGCCCAAGATCTAGGGATCCGACGCACGCATGAACAAGAACATCCGCCGTTCGATCGTCATAGCCGCCGGCGTCACCGGCGCCTGGGCGCTCGGTTCGGCCGCCGCCAGCGCGGACGAGCTGCCCGCCTCCACCCTCTCCGTACCGGACACGACCACCGACGCGGCTGACGCCGCCGACAGCGCCGACGCGCCCGGCCTGCTCGGCGGGGTCACCGGCACCGTTAACGGCGTCGTCTCCGACGTGACCGACACCGTCTCCGGAGCCACCGACGGCACCGGCGACACGGTCATCGGCACGGTCACCAACACGGCCACCGACACCGCCGACCAGACCCGCCGCTACGTCGACGCCAAGGTCAAGGTCCCGTCCGCCGCCCAGCCCACCACCTCCGCCTCCACCTCCACCAAGGCGAAGGGCGCCGCCCAGGCCATCCAGGGCGCCAAGGCCGCCCGCGCCGACAAGGCGGTGGCGCAGGCCGCGGACCAGGCCGGGGCCGACGTCCACGCGGGCGTCGCCGCCGCCGGCACCGACGCCAGGAGCGCCCCCGGCAACGACGCCCCACAGCTCCCCGGCACCGTCGACTACCTCTTCGGCCCCCTGGCCGCCTTCGCCCCCGAGCTGGAGCAGGCGCTCGCCGCCGCGCAGACGAAGGTGCAGGGCACGCAGGCGGCGGCCCGTTCACAGGCGCAGGGTGTCGAGGGCGTCGTACGGACGAAGGGGCAGTACGCCGTCGCGGGCGCGGGCCGTACCGCGGCGGGCGTGCGGTCCGCCGGGCAGGCCGCCGTCGCTTACGCCGACGCCAGGACCGCGGGCGCGGTGACGGCCGCCGGGTCCACCGCCACCGACCGGGCCACGGCCGTCACGGCGGCCGCCGAGGGCTCCGTCTCCGCCGTCCCGGGCCATGTCACCGGCACGGTCGGCGGCGTCGAGCAGCGTGTCGTCGGGACGGTCAGCGCGGTTCCCGGCACGGTCACCCCGGTCGTCGAGCAGACCGCCGACGCGGTCGTCCCGCCGATCGCGACCCAGGCCGTGAACGGTGTCCTGCCGGTCGCGGGGCACGCCGTCGAGGGTGTCGTACCGGCGGCCGGGCACGCCGTGGCCGGGGTCGTTCCCACCGCGGGCCACGCGCTCGCAGGGGCGACCCCGGTCGCCGTGAGCGCGGTCGACAGCGTCCAGTCGGTCGCCGGCGGCGCGGTGACCGGCGTGCGGCCGGTCGTCGGCCAGGCGGTGGACGGCGTCGTTCCGGTCGCCGGCGGTGCGGTGGCCGGGGTCGCCCGGACCGCCGGTCACACGGTCGATGCCGCGACCGCGCTGGCGTACGGCGTGGTCGCCGACGTCCAGCCGGTCGTCGGCGGGGTCGCCCAGGGCGTGCGGCCGGTGGCTCACGGTGCGGTCGGCGACGTCCAGTACCTCGTCCACGGCACCGTCTCCGAGGTCCGGCCCGTCGCTTCCGGCGCCGTCGCCGACGTGCGGCCCATCGCCTCCGGCGCCGTCGCCGACGTGCGGCCGGTCGTGAACGGCGTCGCCACCGACATACCCCCGTACGCCACCGGCCTGGTCGGCCACGTCGCCGGAGACGTCACCGGTACCGTCCTGCCGCCCGTCGCCGACACCGCGGTGCACGGCGTCGTGCCGGTCGCGGGGCAGGCCGTCGCCGACTCCGGTCCGCTGGCGTACGGCGTGGTCGGTGACGTCCAGCCGTTCGCGGGCGGGGTCGTCGGCGAGGTGGACCCGCTCGTGTACGGGGTGGCCGGGCAGGCAGTGCCGTTCGCGGAAGGCGTCACCGGCGCCGTGCGGCCCGTCGTCGACACCGTCGTGGACACGGTCCGCCCGGTCGTGCGGGGCGTCGGCGGCAGTGCCACGACGCTGGCGTACGGCGTGGTCGGCGAGGTCGACCCCTTCGTGTACGGGGTGGCCGGCCAGGCCGTGCCGTTCGCCGAGGACCTGACCCGGACCGTCGAGGGCTCGGCCGGCCCGCTGGCCGGCAACGCCGTCGGCGGCGTGCAGCGGGTCGCCCGCTCCGTCACGCCGGGTTACGCGCAGGACCTCCACCGGAACCTCCACCAGCACCTCCGGCAGGACCTCCACGGCGACAGCGGCGCGTACGGCATCTGACGCACCGCCCCCAGGTGTCGTACGACGGCCCGCCCCGGCGGAGCCCGTACGACGCACCCGCCGCCCCGGCGAGCGTGACCACCGCGTTCCCGGGGCGACCGACCGACTCCGCGGGGCGGACGGACCTGGACGGCCGAAAACCGTCGGCTGATCCGACCGGAGCACCGCGGACGGGTCGGGGTGCTCCCCATTGGGGTGGGGAGCACCCTGGCCGGAGCCCACAGGGGCGGCCCATTCGTGCCCCTTCGGGCTGTTCAAGGGACCCCACCGGGTCAACCCCAACCCGGTGGGGTCCTGCCTCCGCCGGCTGCCCTTGTGTGCCCGGCAGGTTCCCGTTCGCTCACAGTCGGCACGCCGTGCCAGAGATCTTTGCTGATCGCGGCATCATGTGACAGGTATCACCGCTCAGGTGTGACCCTCGATTTAGGGGCCCTCCGCAACCAGCGATAACCTGCGAGACGGACATGCCGCGCGCTCGGACACCGTGTGCGCCTCCCTTGTGACAGACAGCGGTCGGACGTCACGTTGCCCTCGCGGCACGCCCACGCAGACAACGAACCGCGAGATCACTGATAGGGACGGAAGCGCGTGGACCTGTTCGAGTACCAGGCGAGGGACCTCTTCGCCAAGCACGATGTACCGGTGCTGGCCGGTGAAGTCATCGACACGCCTGAGGCGGCCCGCGCAGCCACTGAGCGTCTCGGTGGCAAGTCCGTCGTCAAGGCCCAGGTGAAGGTCGGCGGCCGTGGCAAGGCCGGTGGCGTCAAGCTCGCCGCGAACGCGGACGAGGCCGTCGCCCGCGCGACGGACATCCTCGGCATGGACATCAAGGGCCACACGGTCCACAAGGTGATGATCGCCGAGACGGCCCCGGAGATCCTGGAGGAGTACTACGTCTCCTTCCTCCTCGACCGTGCCAACCGCACCTTCCTCTCCATCGCGTCCGTCGAGGGCGGCATGGAGATCGAGGAGGTGGCGGCCACCCGCCCGGAGGCCGTCGCCAAGATCGCGATCGACGCCATCGACGGCGTGGACGAGGCCAAGGCCCGCGAGATCGTCGAGGCCGCCAAGTTCCCGGCCGAGGTCGCGGACAAGGTCGTGAACGTCCTCGTCACGCTGTGGGACACCTTCATCAAGTCGGACGCCCTCCTCGTCGAGGTCAACCCGCTCGCGAAGGTCGCCTCCGGTGACGTCATCGCCCTGGACGGCAAGGTGTCGCTCGACGACAACGCCGAGTTCCGTCACGACTGGGACGAGCTGCACGACAAGGCCGCGGCCAACCCGCTCGAGGCCGCCGCCAAGGAGAAGAACCTCAACTACGTCAAGCTCGACGGTGAGGTCGGCATCATCGGCAACGGCGCGGGTCTCGTCATGAGCACCCTGGACGTCGTCGCGTACGCCGGTGAGAACCACGGCAACGTCAAGCCGGCCAACTTCCTGGACATCGGCGGTGGCGCCTCCGCCCAGGTCATGGCCAACGGCCTGGAGATCATCCTCGGCGACCCGGACGTCAAGTCCGTGTTCGTCAACGTCTTCGGTGGCATCACCGCCTGTGACGAGGTCGCCAACGGCATCGTCCAGGCTCTGAAGCTCCTGGAGGACCGCGGCGAGAACGTCAGCAAGCCGCTCGTCGTCCGCCTCGACGGCAACAACGCCGAGCTCGGCCGGCAGATCCTCACCGACGCCAACCACCCGCTGGTCCAGCGCGTCGACACCATGGACGGCGCGGCCGACAAGGCCGCCGAACTGGCTCACGCCGCCAAGTAAGCACTCAGGACGAGGACACAACACACCATGGCTATCTGGCTCAACAAGGACAGCAAGGTCATCGTCCAGGGCATGACCGGCGCCACGGGCATGAAGCACACCAAGCTCATGCTCGCTGACGGCACCGAGGTCGTGGGCGGCGTGAACCCGCGCAAGGCGGGTCAGACCGTGGACTTCGACGGCACCGAGGTACCCGTCTTCGGGACCGTCAAGGAGGCCATCGAGAAGACCGGCGCCAACGTCTCCGTCATCTTCGTGCCGGAGAAGTTCACCAAGGACGCGGTCATCGAGGCCATCGACGCCGAGATCGCGCTCGCCGTCGTGATCACCGAGGGCATCGCGGTGCACGACTCCGCGAACTTCTGGGCGTACGCGGGCAAGAAGGGCAACAAGACCCGGATCATCGGCCCGAACTGCCCCGGCATCATCACCCCGGGTCAGTCGAACGTCGGCATCATCCCGGGCGACATCACCAAGCCGGGCCGTATCGGCCTGGTCTCGAAGTCCGGCACGCTGACGTACCAGATGATGTACGAGCTGCGTGACATCGGCTTCTCGACCGCCGTCGGCATCGGTGGCGACCCGATCATCGGCACCACGCACATCGACGCGCTCGCCGCGTTCGAGGCCGACCCCGACACCGACCTGATCGTCATGATCGGCGAGATCGGTGGCGACGCCGAGGAGCGGGCCGCGGACTTCATCGCGAAGAACGTGACCAAGCCGGTCGTCGGCTACGTCGCGGGCTTCACCGCGCCCGAGGGCAAGACCATGGGCCACGCCGGCGCCATCGTCTCCGGTTCGTCCGGCACCGCCCAGGCGAAGAAGGAGGCCCTGGAGGCCGCGGGCGTCAAGGTCGGCAAGACGCCGACGGAGACCGCGAAGCTCGCGCGCGAGATCCTGGGCGGCTGAGCTCAGTAACGGCAGTCACCTGAACGCCGGTGGGCCCGTTCCCCGAGTGGGGGGCGGGCCCACCGGCGTTCACGCGCGCTCGCGACAAGCCGGCTCACCACCCCTGCGGCAGCACCCGTTCCGGGCCGCCCGGCATCTCCTCGCGCAGCTTCGTCCGCAGCTCCCGCTCCCTCTCCGACAACGGCCCCGGCGCCACCCTCGGGGGCACGCCGAGCACCGTCTCCCCCGGCGGAACCGGTGGTTCGTACTGGGTCGGAGCCGTCCGCAGGGTGAGGGCCGTCGTGCCGATGAGGGCCACCGTGAACGCGATCGCCGCCCGGGTCCAGAACCGTGCCCGGCGCTCGCTGCCGTCGCGCACCGTCGCCGGCCTGGCCGCGCGCAGGCGCTCCGTGGCGGCCAGTTCGGCCAGGCGGTGGTGGAGTTCGGTGGGGTCGGACAGGCCCGGCAGACGGGCGGCCACCGCGGCGCGGGCGTGCAGGAGGCGTTTCGCCGTCGCCGGTGTGGTCGCCTCCGCCTCCGCCGCCGTCTCAGGCAGGTCGAGGCCCACCCCGTCGTAGAGGAGCAGCGTGCGGCGCTGGGGCGGCGGGAGTTTGAGCAGCACCTCCAGCAGGGCACGGTCGGACGCGTCGGAGGGCGGGGGCTCGGGGTGCCGGTAGCGGGGGCGGAACCGGTGCCAGGGGGAGAGGACGAAGTCGTACGCCGTCGCCCGCACCCAGCCCGCCGGGTCCCGGTCGCAGGCCACCTCGGGCCAACGCTGCCAGGCGAGTTGGAAGGCCCGCTCGACCGATTCGCGGGCGAGTTCGCGGCGCCCGCTGAGCAGATAGGTCTGCCGCACGAGGGCGGGGGCGCAGAAGGCGTAGAGCGCGTCGAAGGCCTGAGCGGGGGTGAGGGGGCGTTCGGGCCGGGGCTCGGGGGCGGGGGCCGGTGCGTCGGCACGTGCCGCGTCCTCGGTGGCGACGGTTGCGGGGCCGTCCATGGTGGCGATCGCCGTTACGACGGGCTGGGCGCCCTCAGCCGCACCCTGAGGCCCCGTCATCTCAAGCTCCAGCGCGGCTTCCTGAGCCTCCGTCCTCTCCCGCGCCCGCTCCGCGAGCAACGTGAGCAGTCGTGCGTACGCCTCCCTCCTGCCGCCGCGCGGAGTCGTGCGACCGCTCTCCCACGCGCGTACCGTCTCGCGGCTGACGCCCACCCGTGCCGCGACCTGAGCCTGCGTCAATGAACAGACCTCGCGCAGGCGTCGGCGTTCCTTGGGCGGGGGAAGCGGGCTTCCAGGGCTCTGCGTCACCGTACGCCCCTTCGGTGGAAAAGGTACATAAACATATATTGGGCGACACATCGGAGGTTCGCCTGTTACGACGGGAAAGCGCGTGTCGTTGGGACCATGGCGTGCGTGATCGAGATGACCGCCCGCCGAATGCCCCTGTCGTCCCTGCTCACTCGGATCCGCTATCGGACGCCCGGGCTGGGCGCCAGCCTGCTGAGCGGCGCGGTGGCGGCGGGGTTGGGGCTCGGCGCGCTCGCCGTGCTGGTGATCGTGCTGTGGATCAGTTCGCCCTATCCGGACAGCGGGCCGGGCGGCGCGCTCCAGGTCGCCGCCGTGCTGTGGCTGTTGGCGCACGGCGCGGAACTGGTCCGCGCCGACACCCTCTCCGGTGTCCCCGTGCCGGTCGGGGTCACACCGCTGCTGCTGCTCATGCTGCCGGTGTGGCTCGTGCACCGGGCGGCGCGGGACGCGGCGGCGGACGGCGGTGACGGGGCGCCCGTGGTGTCGGGCCGTACGGCGTGGGCGGGCGTCGTGCTCGGGTACCTCGCGGTCGGGGTGGGTGCCGCGGTGTACGCGGCCGGCGGTGAGCTGCGGCCGGAGTGGTTCTGGACCGCGCTGTGTGTCCCCCTGGTCGTGATGGGGGCGGCGGGCGTCGGCGTGTGGACGGCGTGCGAGCTGCGGCCGGAAGCGGCGGACGGTCTGCTGGGCGCGCTGCCGAAGCCGGGGCGGCGACTGGTGTCCGAGGCCGAGGCGCCCGCCCGTCTCGCGGCTGCCGCTCGGGCGGCGGGAGCGGGAGCGGCCGCGCTCGTCGGGGGCGGTGCGGTGCTGGTGGGCGGGTCGCTGGTGTGGCACGGCGGGGCGGCGCGGGCGTCCTTTCTGGAACTGACGGACGGCTGGTCGGGGCGGTTCGCGGTGCTGCTGCTGTGCGCGGCGCTCGTGCCGAACGCGGCGGTGTGGGCGGCGTCGTACGCCCTCGGGCCGGGGTTCGTGCTCGGCGTGGGGCATGTGGTGGGGCCGCTGTCCTCGACACCGGCGCCCCTGCTGCCGCCGCTTCCGTTGCTGGAGGCGGTGCCCGGGGCGGGGGTCGGCGGGCCGTTGCAGTGGGGGGTCGGGGCGGTGCCGGTGGTGGCGGGCTTGGTGGTGGGTTGGTTCGCTGCGGCGTGGGGCCGGGGGGCCGAGGCTCCGGGTGGGCCGGCGACCGAGGGCGGCGGAATGTGGAGCGGGCGGAACTCCGCGACGGCGCGGTCACAGGCCGGGCAGGTGTCCGCCGTGGCCTGGGCACCCGGCCGGACCGCCGGGGTCGCCCTGCTGGCGTCCCTGCTCTGCGCGGTCGCGGTCGCTCTGCTGGCCGCGCTGTCGGGCGGGCCGCTGGGCCGTGGGGTGCTGGCGGAGTTCGGGCCGGTGTGGTGGCAGGTGGGGGCGGCGACGCTGGCGTGGGTCGCGGTGCTGGCCGTTCCCGTGGCGGTGGTGGTGCGGGGGTGGCGGTGCCGGACGGGGTGGGTGCCGCGGGAAGCTCGGGTGGGCGGGACGCAGGACGCCCGGATCGGCAAGCCCCGGGGTGAGGCGGCGGAGCCGGGGGCGGGCGACGCGGCGCCGACGGACTCGAAGACGCGGCACTCGGCCTACGGTGAGGAAGGTCCCTTCACGGCGTTGGCCCAGGACCAGGCCGCTCCACGGCAGGGCAAGGACCAGGAAGCCGGGCCCGCGGCATACGCCGAGGACGGGCCCTACGAGGCCGCCGGCCAGGGCGTGCCGTACGGGGCGTACGACCACGACACGACTTTCGAGCCGGACGACTTCCCGCCCGCCGAACCGACCGAGCCGGACGACTCCCGGTCCGCCGAGCCGTCACCGGAATCGCCGTCCTCGTCCTCGCCCTCGCTCTTGCCCTCGCCCTGGTACGACGATGCCTCGCGCGCTGCGCGCTGGGCGGCGATGAAGGAGGCGTCGGCTCCGGTGGCACCGTCGGATCCACCGGCGGCCCCTGAGCCTGCTGAGCCCGCTGACGTCCCTGAGCCGCCGTCATCGCAGTGAACCACCGGGTGCGGCGTTGCGGCGTTGCGGCGCAACCCCTCAGGTCTCCGCGCCCAGGACTCCCCGCAACTTCTCCGGCAGAAGCTCGTTGCACGACTGCTTCGCCTCGTTGGTCAGCGCGTCGTTCGTGCACGTGTAGTAGTCGCTGTAGACCACCTGCGCCGTGAACCCGGCGGCGACCACCGCGATGGCGAGGGACGCCGTGACCAGCCCGCTGATCGCCGCTGTCGTCTGCGGCCGGCCGGGGGGCCGGGGGGCGGCCGGGGTGTTCGGGTCGGGGGTGCGGGGCTTGGCGCGCAGGCTGCCGATGCCCCAGTAGAGGGCCAGCGCGCCCAGCAGCAGGGCCACGTACGGCCAGCTGAACAGGGCGAAGAAGAAGGCCCACATGCCGGAGAGCAGGGCGTAGCGAGCGCGGCGCTGGGCGGGGTCGGTGGGGTCCCAGCGCATGCCGGTGCCGGGGGTGCCGTTCCCGGGGCCGTCCTGGCCGCCGCGGGGGTGGTCGCCGAAGCTGCCGGGGGAGCGGCCCGGCTGGCGGTCGCTCCACTGGTTGCCCCACGGTGACTGGCCGTCGCCCTGGTCGGACCCCTGCGAACCGTCCTCGCCCGCCGGGCGCCGCGGCTGCCACGGGCGGTCCGGCGTGCCCTCCGGCGGCGGGGCGAAGGGGTTGTCGTCCTGGGCGCCACCGCTCTGTTCGTCGCCGGACTTCTTGTCCGAGGGCGCGTCGGGAGGCGAGGCGGGCCGCTCTCTCAGCAGGACGGCGCCACGCTTCCCTCCCTGCGCGGACTGCGGAGGGAGTGTGAGGAGTCGCAGGCTGCGGTCCGACATCAAGTGAGCGTCTTCCCCTTGGTGAACGACTGATCCGACATGAGCTGTCGCTTCGTGAACGCACCGCACCACAAGCGCGTTCCCGGTCCAGCTTCCCCAGACGCTACCTTCCGGCCACGCCCCCGTCCCGTGGGGGCTGTCCGGAGTGCCGGTATCGTTGCTGACGGTCGGCTGCTTCGTAGACTTCCCCGTATCCCGGGGCGCGATGCATTCGTACGAATATACAAAGCGTCGGCCGCATGAAGAACGCACCCCCGAGAAAGGGCCCCACCGTGGCCGCCAAGCCCGTGGCCGAGCGTGCCAAGCGCCTTGTCGTGCTGGTCTCCGGATCCGGCACCAACCTTCAGGCGCTGCTCGACGAGATCGCCGCAGTCGGCCCCGAGGCGTACGGCGCACAGATCGTGGCCGTCGGCGCGGACCGCGAGAACATCGAGGGGCTCGCCCGGGCCGAGCGCGCCGGCCTGCCCACCTTCGTGCGGAAGGTCAAGGACCACGGCAGCCGCGAGGAGTGGGACAGGGCGCTCGCCGACGCGGTGTCCGACCACGAGCCCGACCTCGTGATCTCCGCCGGGTTCATGAAGATCGTGGGGAAGGAGTTCCTCGCGCGCTTCGGCGGCCGGTTCGTCAACACGCACCCGGCCCTTCTCCCCAGTTTTCCCGGCGCCCACGGCGTCCGCGACGCCCTCGCGTACGGCGCCAGGGTCACCGGCTGCACCGTCCACTTCGTCGACGACGGCGTCGACACCGGACCGATCATCGCCCAGGGCGTGGTGGAGATCCGGGACGAGGACGACGAGAGCGCTCTGCACGAGCGCATCAAGGAAGTCGAGCGAAGGCTGCTCGTCGAGGTCGTGGGGCGGCTCGCCCGCAACGGCTATCGCATTGAGGGACGAAAGGTAGTTATCCAGTGACCGCCGACAGCACTGTCACGGCAGAGAGCACCAAGCGGGTCATCCGTCGCGCGCTCGTCAGCGTCTACGACAAGACGGGCCTCGAAGACCTCGCGCGCGGTCTGCACGAGGCGGGCGTCGAACTCGTCTCCACCGGGTCCACCGCCGGGCGCATCGCCGCCGCCGGTGTCCCGGTCACCAAGGTCGAGGAGCTCACCGGCTTCCCCGAGTGCCTGGACGGCCGCGTCAAGACGCTGCACCCGCGCGTGCACGCCGGCATCCTCGCCGACCTGCGCCTGGAGGACCACCAGCGGCAGCTGGCCGAGCTGGGCGTCGAGCCGTTCGACCTGGTCGTCGTCAACCTCTACCCGTTCCGCGAGACCGTCGCGTCCGGGGCCTCCCCCGACGAGTGCGTCGAGCAGATCGACATCGGCGGTCCGTCGATGGTGCGCGCCGCCGCCAAGAACCACCCGTCCGTCGCGGTCGTCACCAGCCCTGCCCGCTACGCCGACGTACTGTCCGCCGTGCAGAACGGCGGCTTCGACCTCACCACCCGCAAGCGGCTCGCGGCGGAGGCGTTCCAGCACACGGCGGCGTACGACGTGGCGGTGGCCTCCTGGTTCGCCTCCTCCTACGCCCCCGTCGACGACTCGCAGTTCCCCGACTTCCTCGGCGCCACCTGGGAGCGCGAGAACACGCTCCGGTACGGCGAGAACCCGCACCAGCCGGCCGCCCTCTACGTCGACGGCAATGGCGGCGGCCTGGCCAAGGCCGAGCAGCTGCACGGCAAGGAGATGTCGTACAACAACTACACGGACACGGACGCCGCCCGCCGTGCCGCGTACGACCACGCCGAGCCCTGTGTCGCGATCATCAAGCACGCCAACCCCTGCGGCATCGCGATCGGCGCGGACGTCGCCGAGGCGCACCGCAAGGCGCACGCCTGTGACCCGCTGTCGGCGTTCGGCGGCGTGATCGCCGTCAACCGGCCGGTCAGCAAGGAGATGGCCGAGCAGGTCGCCGAGATCTTCACCGAGGTCATCGTCGCGCCCGACTACGAGGACGGCGCGCTGGAGGCCCTCACCAAGAAGAAGAACATCCGGGTGCTGCGCTCCGCCGACGGCCCCGGCAACCCCGTCGAGGTCAAGCCCATCGACGGCGGCGTCCTCCTCCAGGTCACCGACCGCCTCCAGGCCGACGGCGACGACCCCGCCAACTGGACCCTGGCCACGGGCGATGCGCTGTCCGCCGGGGAGCTGGCGGAACTCTCCTTCGCCTGGAAGGCCTGTCGCGCCGTCAAGTCCAACGCCATCCTGCTCGCCAAGGACGGCGCGTCGGTCGGCGTGGGCATGGGCCAGGTCAACCGCGTCGACTCCTGCAAGCTGGCCGTCGAGCGGGCCGGGACCGAGCGGGCCCGGGGTTCGTACGTCGCCTCGGACGCGTTCTTCCCGTTCCCGGACAACATCGACGTCCTGAGCGCGGCCGGGGTCAAGGCCATCGTCCAGCCCGGCGGTTCGGTCCGTGACGAGCTGGTGGTCGAGGCCGCGCAGAAGGCCGGCATCACGATGTACTTCACGGGGACGCGGCACTTCTTCCACTGATCGCCGGGTCAGCACGCTTCGGCAACGCCGCCGTTCCAGGCTTCTCCCGTGGGTCTGGAGCGGCGGCGTTCCCGCGCGTGTGCGTCAGCTGACCTTGAGCGTCTTCGGGAAGCCGACCTTCTTGGCCTGCTTGTAGAGGTCCTTGATGTCGGCGGGCTTCAGCTTGATGCAGCCTTCGGACTTGTAGTTGTTGTCACCGGTCCACTGGGACGTGCCGTCCTTCTTCATCTTGCTGTGGATGAACAGCTCGGTCCGCTTGGTCACGCCGTTCTTGCATGTCTTGTCGTTCAGCGAGAAGGCGTAGCCCTTGATCACGGATCCGTCGTACTGGGTGTGGTACTTCCCGATCGTGTAGGTGCCGTTGGGCAGCCAGCCCTTGTTCTTCTCGCACTCGTTCGTCGTGTGGCCCGACCCGGCCCGGTACTGGGCGAGCGTCACGCGGCTGGTCCCCTGCTCGGTCACCCTCTGCTTGATCAGGCGGAGGGTCGAGTTGGTGTTCGTGTTCTTCTTGAACGTGAGGTAGTAGGACGTCGTGCCGTCGGACGCCCTGACCTCGGCCGGCTCGCCCGCCGCCTGAGCCGGCGTCAGCCCGGCGACGAATCCGCCGAGGGCGAGAACACTTCCGGCGATGGCCGCGCGCCTGTTCACTCGCATGGTGGTACACCCTTTCGTCGTCTTGATCGGACACGCTCACTGTGGCGGGCGTGGACGCAAGGGGGTACCTGCATAGTTTCAGGGGGCGCACCGGCTGGTTGCGTCAGGACGACGGGAGCTACGACGAACGACGCAGCGCGGCCCAGGTGTTGGGTCCGACCTCGCCGTCGACAACGAGCCCCTTGTCGCTCTGGAACAGCCGGACCGCGGACTCCGTGTCCGCGCCGAACTGTCCGTCCACGCCCGAGCCGCCGACGCTGTAGCCGCGCTTGGTGAGCATGCACTGCACCTGGACGACGCGTTGGCCTTCGTCGCCCCGGACGGTGAGTTCGGTGCCGGAGTAGGAGGTGCAGTCGGAGAGCCAGGGCGGGGTGGCGGGTGTGGTGGCCGTCTTGGTGGGGGTGGCGGTCGGGGCGGTGCCGCCAGTACCGCTGCCGCCTTCGCCGCCGTCGGACGGGGCGGAGGTCTCGTCGTCGGCGGGGGTGGCCTGCGTACCGCCGCTCGTGCCGCCCACGGACGCCTCCGGGGTCGCGGACTCGCCGGTCTCCGAGCCGGTGCCCTTCTCGTCCCCCTTCTCCTTCGTCCTGTCGTCGGAGGGCGAGGCGGAGGAGGTGGGGCGAGGGGAGGCCGGTGCGTCGCCGGGGGCGGTGCTTTCGACTGCCGTCGCGGCCGCGGCTGCGGCCGTGTCGGGGGAGGCCGGGCGGGTGAGGAAGAAGGCGCTCGCGGCGACGGCGCACACGGCGAGACCGGCGGCGACGGCGAGGAGGGCCTTCCGCTTCCCGCGCCTGCCGCCGCCCTCGGGGGCCGGGGCCTGCGCGGAGGTGGTGGGCTCGGTGGCGTACGGCTCGGGTGGCGTGGGCGTTCCGACCACGGGGCCGCGGGCGGGGAACGTCATGCCCTGCGAGGGCGTACGCAACTGGACGGTCTCGTGCGCGGACTGCCCGTCGGCTTCCTCGACGGCGACACGTTCCAGCACGTCGCAGGCCTGCCGTCGGGCCAGCAGCCGGCCGTTCAACGGCTCATGCCAGGAGGCGAGGCGGTCGTGACCGTGGCCGGCGGCCGTGGCGGCGTCGATGAGCTGCCGCGGGGTGGGCCGCCCGGCGGGGTCCTTCGCGAGGCAGGCGGCCAGAAGGCCGGCCAACGCGGGGTCCACGGCCGCGAGTTGCCCCATGACCTCCGACTTGGGCTCCTCGAACGCGACCCGGTGCATCACGTCGACGCCCGTGCCGTCCCCGAACGGGGCGTGCCCGGTGGCGGCGTAGATCAGGCTCCCGGCGAGCGAGAAGATGTCGGAGGCGGTGTCGCAGCGGCCCTCGCGCAGATACTCGGGCGCCATGAAGGCGGGCGTGCCGACCCTGCTCCCGGTCGAGGTGATCGCGCTGCTGTCGGCGGCCTGGGCGATGCCGAAGTCGATGACGTGCGCGCCCTGTGGGGACAGGATCACGTTGGACGGCTTGAGGTCCCGGTGGACGACATCGGCGGCGGCCATCGCCGACAGCGCCTGTCCGAGGTCCGCCACCAGCCGCCACATGCCGGCCGGCACCAGCGTGCCGCAGTCACGGACGGCGTCGGCGAGGTTGAAGCCGGGCACGTACTGCGTGGCCATCCACAGCAGCGTGTCGTCGAACCCGGTGCCGAGCAGCTGGGGCGCACGCGGGCTGTGGACCCGGGAGTGCACGGCGGCCTCCCGCTCGAAACGCCGACGGAAGCGGGGGTCCTCGGCGTACTCGGGACGGATCACCTTGACGGCGGCGAGGCCGGGGGTGTTGTCGACGGGCCGGGCCAGATACACCCTGCCCATGCCGCCACTGCCGAGGCGCCCGAGGGGGACGTAGGGGCCGATACGCCCGGGATCGGCGGGCTGAAGCGGGGTGGTGCCCGCCTGCTTCAGGGTGCCGTGGTCGAACGCCGGAGCGTCGGACGGCCCGGGTTGCCGATGGTCTGTCATGGATCCCCCGACTGGTTCCTTCCTCAACGCGCCTTCACATCGCGTGAGTTGCTGCGAGGCTATCGCGGTCGGGGCGGGCGCGTGGGGCGGGACGCTCACCGTGGCCGCGCCCGTGGCCACGGTGAGCGGCTACCTCAACTGCCGCACGATCCCTTGATCCACTGGTGCGAGCGCACCTTGTACGTGCCGGCGAGGTTTCCGCCCTTGCCCTGCTTGGTGCAGCCGACGCGATCCTCGTAGTCGTCCTCAAGGTAGTAGGCGACACCGGACCAGTTGCTGCTCGTGCCGTTGTTGTAGATCGACTTCACGACCGAGTCCTTGGCCCAGGAGCACTTGATCGCGCCTTCTTGCCAGTCCGGGTCGGCAGCGCTCCACATGCACACCTTGCCGGAGTAGTCCTTGCCCGTGTAGAAGCAGACGTGCTTCTCCGAACAGCCTGAGGGTGCCGCCGCGCTTGCGGTGCCCGGCAGGGCGAGCGTGGCGGCAACCGCCGCACCGGCGGCGAGGAGGGCGAGCGTCGAGCGTCCCATGTGTATGAGTTCCCTTCGGTGGGTTGTCCTGATGGTTGCGATGGCGTTTACGGCGATGCCGCTGGTCAGCGGCATTTGACCCACTTGTGGTCCGTGCCCGCCCAGACGCGGAGCCAGCCCGGTGGGCAGTCCGAGGCGGCCTTGGGGGAGTTGATGGTCATGTGTGCCGGCTCCCCCGTGTTGCGGCGCTTGGCCGAGGCCGTTGTCCGCCGGCGTCAGTCTGGGGACGCCGCAAGCCGGGGGGGAACCTGAAACATTTCAGGCATGCCGCTTCACGGCGTGCCGAGAACCTCGCACCACACGGTCTTGCCGGCAGGCGTCAGCCACACGCCCCAGCGCCGTGCGATCGCGTCGAGCAGCAGGAGACCGCGGCCCGTCTCGTCGTCCTCGGCAGGGCAGCGTGCGATGAGCCAGGCATGCGGGTCGGGGTCGGTGACCTCCACCCGCGTACGGCCGTCCTGGCCGGGCACCAGCCGGACGGTCACCGGGGTGCCCTCGCCGACGTGGTTGATCACGTTGGTCAGCAACTCGCTGACACAGAGCTGGACTTCGGGGCAGGGGAAGGCCATGTGCTCGCGTACGGCATGCCGGACCTCGGGTACGGCCTTGGGGAGCGCCAGCAGGTTGAGTACGAGGGGTTTCACCTGGCCGCCGCCTTGCGCAGGGCACTGATCAGCGCGCGGGCGGTGGCCTGGTTGCAGTTGCCGAGTGCGATGAGGGGGCGGGTGGGGAGCGTCCCGGCGAAGGTCGGCAGGTCGACGCCGAGGGAGGGCAGCGTGATGCCGTTCTCCGCGAGGGCGGCGCGGAGGTCTTCGACGCAGGTGTCGGTCTCGTGCCGGGTGTGGGGGTGGGGGTGCATGGGGACGCCTCCATGTGCGTTCTGTGATGAATCGCTCACAGACTGGCGCCGAGTTGCGTACCGTGAAAGGGGTTTCAGCTGTGCACGAGCAAGTGAGAAACGGCGGTGGTGGGTTGTGCCCGCGAAGAAGGACCCTGATGCTTCGGTGAGCGTTCCCTGCTTCTACGGCGCCGAGTTGCGCTATCGGAGGGAGCAAGCGGGCCTGACGCTGGAGCAGTTGGTGGAGGGGAGCTTCCGGGGGATCTCGTTCCTCAGCCAGATCGAGCGCGGCGAGCGGGGGATGCCGATGGACTTCGCCCGGCACGTGGATGAGCGGCTGGGAACCGACGGCTTTTTCCAGCGACGGTGTGAAGATGCGGCCAAGGCTCGGCGGGCGGGGCACCAGTCGTACTCCGCGGATATCCCGGACCTGGAGAAGCAAGCGCTGACGCTGGAGGAGTGGGCGCCGAACGTCGTCCCAGGGCTGCTCCAGACCGGAGGATACTTTCGGGGGCGAGCTAAGTATGCGGACCCAGAGGCGCCACCGGAGGTGGTCGAGGAACGTGTCCATGCACGGTTGGCTCGTGCGGAGTTGTGGAAACGCCAGTACCGGCCCACCTACTGGGGGATCCTGCGCGAGTCGGTAGTCCGAAGCTCACCGCTTCCCCCAGCAGTGATGGCGGAGCAGGTGGAGCACATCATCGACGTGATCCGATCCACCCAGAGCGTTCTTCAGATTGTTCCGGAAACGACCCCTTGGCACCCGCTGGAACACGGCATGGCCAAGATCATGACCTTCGCCGACGCACCACCGCTGGTGTACACGGAGGGGGATTTCAACGGACACATCGTCGACTATCCGGCCCGTGTGAAGGAGTACCGTCGTAGATACGATCTGCTCCGGGCCGCCGCACTGCCACCCGAGGCGTCCCTGGCCTTGATGGAAGAAGCAGTGAGGACCTATAGAAATGAAGCGCAGCAACGGGATTGACACGAGCTCCGTAGCTTGGCGCAAGAGCAGCTACAGCAACGACGAGGGCGGCGAGTGCCTCGAAGTAGCCGACAACCTCCCCGGCATCATCCCCGTCCGCGACTCCAAGAACCCAGAGGGCCCCGCCCTCGTGTTCCCCGCCCCCGCCTGGGACGCCTTCATCCAGTCCCTGTAGGCGGCGGCGTACGGGCGTCAGCCGAACAGGGAAAGGATCGTCCACAGCACCGACTTGGTCGAGCAGCTGTCCACCAGCCGGTGTGACCGCGGGGCGGCTCTGCCCGCCACGTTGCCCATGGAGTTCACGGTCGAGCAGCCGCTGCGTTGGGCCATGCGGCGGCGGTCGGCGCCGGCGGGCTCGAAGTCCGTCCCGCGGAAGTAGGTCAGATCGTGCTTCTTCCGCTCGTCCGCGATGTTGTTGAAGATCGAGCGGACCGGAGCACTCGCCGCCCAGGTGCAGGTCTCGTCGCCCGATGACCAGTCGGCGTCGTCGCCGCGCCAACTGCACATACGGCCGTTGCCGTTGTACTCGCTGAAGAAGCAGGCGCTGTCCTCGGGGCAGCGGTGGTAGCCGTAGACCAGCTCGCCGTCGGGCCCCCTGGACGCCGACTCCGTGGGCAGGGCCCTGTACACCGGCACTCCGTCGTCCTGGTTCACGTACAGGTAAGCCGCCCCCATCGTCCCCGTCGTCGCCAGGAGCACTGTCGCCAGGGCCGCCGTCAGTACGGGGTGCCGCCGCCAGAAGCCAGGGCGCAGGCGTGGCAGGCGGGCCGAGCGGGCGACGCCGGCCGCCGCCTCCACGCGGCGCAGGAGCGTGGCCGTGTCGTGTACGGCGCGGTCCCGGTGTCTGGGGGCCAGACAGTCCCGTACGATCTCCCGCCACGCGTCGGGCAGTTCGGGGGACAGCCGCAGCTCCTCCGCGCCCCGCGCGTACCGCATCGCCGAGTCGGTGCGCGCCTCCGTGCTGCCGCCCGGCAAGGGGAAGGAGCCGGTGAGTACCACGTGCGCGAGGACGCCGAAGGCCCAGACGTCGCCGGAGGGACGGATACGTGCGCCCCGTTCGTCGATCTCGGCCCAGAACAGTTCCGGTGGGGTGTAGTCGGGCGTGGCGAAGACGGGAGCGTACGCGTGTGTGCCGTCCAGTTCGGAAGCCATGTTGAAGTCGCCCAGTCGCGCCGAACCGTCCTTCATCAGCAGGACGTTGGCGGGCTTCAGATCGCCGTGCACCCAGCCCGCGTGGTGCAGTTGGTGCAGGCCTTCGCAGATCTGGGCCAGCAGCGCCGGGCCGGACTCGGGCTCAGGGCCGTGTTCCAGTACGGAGTCCAGGGAGCCCTCTGCGCGTTCCAGAACGATGACCGTGGCGCCGTCGAGTTCGGGATGGCCCGGGTCGTCCACGGTCAGCGTCTCGTACATGCGGATCAGGCGCGGTGCGCGGAGCCGCTGCAGCAACTCCACCTCACGCTTGGCCAGTTCGCGCAGATGGCGCAGTTGGCGCGGAGTACGGGTGCCGGTCGGCAGGAACTTCAGGGCCGCCCGGCGGGGCAGAGCGGGATCCGCGTCGCTGGTCGGCCGGCCCGCGTACACGGTCGCGAAGGCACCCGACGCGAGCGGCTCCCGTACCTCCCAGTGGCCCACGCGGTAGCCCTGCGGTACGGGGACCGCGTGCGTCTGCTGTCCGGTCATCCGGTCACCCTCCCCCTGCCCGTGAGGACAACCCTCGCCCTGCCGACGAGAGGCAGAGCAAGGGCGTATCCAGTCGGGCCCTAGCCGTCCACCTCGTACTGCCCCACCTCGATGAAGTACCGCAACTCCTCCGGCGTCCCGTCGATGGCCTCCTCCGCCGCGGCCCGCAGCGCGTCGCTGATCGTCGGGTCGGCGAGGATGCGGGCCACGCGGACGCGGTCGTCCTCGGCGACGGCCAGGCGGTGGCCGGTCTCCAGGAAGGCACGCAGCGCTTCCGGGGTGTTGGCGTCGAGGGCCTCGTTGGCCTCCCTGATGACCGCCCTGTCGGTCTTCGGGTCGGCGGAGGCGAGGATGCGCGCGATGGCGACGCGGTCGTCCTCGGCCTGGGCGATCCAGCGGCCCGTCTCCAGGAAGTACCGCTGGTCCTCGATGGTGCCGTCCAGGGCCTTCTGCGCGGCGGCGTGGACGGCCCTGCCCGTGGAGGGGTCGGCGATGATGCGCGCGATCGCGACCCGGACGTCGTCGTCGGACAGGTCGTCGACGCTCGTCGAGCCGGCCGCGTCGGAGGTGGCCACCACGGTGGTGGCGGAGGACGGCGGGGCCGACTCGGCGGCGAGGGCCGGGCCTGCCAGCAGGAGCGCCGGGGCCAGAGCGGCGGCTATCGCGAGGGTCAGGGCGGTACGGGTCCGTCTCACGTGTGAACCTTCCTCGGTGGGTCAATCGGCGCAGGTGAAGCGCCGACGTGTTCATCATCCTTGCAAGCGCGCCCGAACTCACGGCAATAACTCCCCCTGGCGGCCTGCTCTTTCGGCACCCACCCTGAAACCTTCGAGGGTGACCCGGTGCCCCCTCCGTGTGACTCTGCACCTGGCAAACACGACCCGAGGGGGAGCACATGAGTTTTCTCAAGAAGCGTTCACGGGTGGTAGCGGCGGTCCTGGGTGCCGCCATGGTGACCACACTGGGGCTGGCGGCATCACCGGCCTCGGCGAAGGTGTCCGACGGCTGGATACGGGGATACGGCAAGTTCTCCGACGACTGGGACGACGAGGGCGAGCTGTCCCGCACGTCGCCCTGGCGAAGCTCCAACGCGACGTGCCTGTGGCAGCGCATCCTGTGGGCTGAGGGGGCCTACGCCACGAACTACGACAACAAGATCTTCGAAGAGGGCCACATCGACGGGGACTTCGGGTGGCGCACCCTCTATTCGACCATTGACCTGCAGAAGAAGCTGGGGGAATCCGCGGACGGCATCGTGGGCGAGAAGACCCTCAGCCGGGTCAACAAGCACATGTACAAGATCGGGGGGTCGACCGACAGCGAGAGGACCCTGTACCTGCGGTACGAGGGCAAGAAGCACACCTTCGATCTGCGCCGCAACACCGAGGGGAAGTACGTCTTCCCCGACCGCAAGGGCGACGCGCGCCAGGCGGGGTACAAGTACCACTCCTGCGGCTGACGGACCGCCCCGCGGCTGCGGGTCAGACCTCTCCGGCCTTGCGCAGCGCGCTCCATGTCCGCGCCTCCACCACCCCGTCCGCGTCCAGCCCCGCCCGCTTCTGGAAGGTCACCACCGCCGCGTGCGTCAGGGGGCCGAAATCGCTGTCGGTCTCACCGACTTCGGCGATGCCGTGCAGGTAGCGGAGCAGGCACTGGGCCTCGCGGACCTGGCTGCCGCCGTCGCCCTGTTTGATCGTGAAGTCCCAGGAGTCGCTCTGGCCGGCGGTGTAGCCGCGGCCGTACTTCTCGTCCTCGTACACCACGGGCTTCTGGCACCCGGCCGGCGCCGCCGTGGCGGCCGGGGGCTCGTCGCGGAGTGCGTACGTCACCGCCGTCCCGCCCAGCATCGCCACCGTCACGAGTGCCGCGATCAGTACCGGACGCCGCCACCGCCGGGGTCGTAGCCTCGGAAGGCGGGCCGAGGGAGAGGCGCCCGCTGCCTCTTCCACCCGGCGCAGGAGGGCCCCCGCGTCAGGCACCCGGGCGACGCGCTCCGGGTGCGTGGGGGCCAGACAGTCCCGGACGATCTCCCGCCACGCCTCGGGGAGTCCGGGGGAGAGGCGCAGCTCCTCGGTGCCGCGCGCGTAGCGCGTCGCCGCGTCGGTGCGGGCTTCCGTGCTGCCGCCCGGCAGTGGGAAGGAGCCGGTGAGGACGACATGGGCGAGGACGCCGAAGGCCCAGATGTCGGCGGTGGGCCGGACGCGGGTGCCGCGTTCGTCGATCTCGGGCCACAGGAGTTCCGGCGGGGTGTAGTCGGGTGTGGCGAAGGCGGGGGCGTAGGCGTGGGTGCCCTGCAACTCGGCGGCCATGTTGAAGTCGGCCAGCCGTACCGAGCCGTCCTTCATCAGTAGTACGTTGGCCGGCTTCAGGTCGCCGTGGACCCAGCCGGCGTGGTGCAGTTGGTGCAGGCCCTCGCAGATCTGGGCGAGCAGGGCGGGGCCCGATTCCGGCTTGGGGTCGTGGTCCAGTACGGCGTCCAGGGAGCCCTCGGCCCGCTCCAGGACGATGACGGTGGCGCCGTCCAGCTCGGGGTGGTCCGGGTCGTCGACCGTCAGGGTGTCGTACATGCGGATCAGGCGGGGTGCGCGGAGCCTTGCCAGTAACTCCACCTCGCGCTCGGCCAGTTCACGCAGGTGCCGTAGCTGGCGCGGGGTGCGGGTGCCGGTGGGCAGGAACTTCAGGGCCGCCCGGCGGGGCGGCTCCGGGTCGTGCTCCTCCGCGAGCCGGGCCGCGTACACCGTGGCGAACGCGCCGGAGCCGAGGGGCTCGCGCACCTCCCAGGGACCGAGCCGGTAGCCCTTGGGGACGGGGACGGCGTAGGACGACCGTCCGGTCACCGGACGGCCTCGCGCGCCGGGGCGGCCAGCACCGCCAGGTCGTCCTCGCGGACCAGGTCGAAGCGGAGTGCGAGGGAGACCAGCGACTCCTTCTTGCCGTTGACGCGCTGTCCGGGCTCGGCGGTGTCGGGACCGGGGCGCAGCCGGAGTTTGAGGGCCAGGTAGTCGATGTTCCAGTACACGGCGGACCGACTGGCCGTCGGCCAGACGCCCCGCAGCCGCTCCACCAACTGCTCCACCGCCGGCAGCGATGCGTGCGGCTCCCCGCGCAGCCGGGGCTCGCACAGGGCGGCCAGCACCGCGAAGTACCGGCTGGTGCGGTCCAGGGCGAACGCCGGGGCCGTGACGGGGCCGGGGAGTCCCTGGCGGTCGGCACTGCGGAAGGCGTGGCGCGGAGCCCAGACGTCGAAGGTGAGCAGGTCTCCCGCGGCGGGCAGCACCACCCGCGCGAACTCGAACGGTACGGGGGCTTCGAGACGGCCCGGCGCGATCTTGAGGTGCTCTCCCGCGCCCTCCGGGTTCTCCACCACGTAGGTCTGGTGCTCGCTGAGATTGCTGAGCAGCCAGAAGGAGCGGTGGGCCGTGATCTCCCCGGCGACCCGGGGCACCCCTTCGTGCGCGATGGTCAGGCCGCCGTCCGGCGCGGCCCTGCCGAACGAGAGCCGCTCACCGGCGGCGATCCGCAACTGGTCGTCCACCCTGCCGCAGGTCGGCGGCACGACGATGACGCTGTACATGGACCCGTCCCCCTCAAGATCCCCAGTTCAACGTTCAACATGGGAAAGGGTAAGGGATACCTAATTGCGGAAGCGAAGCTTTGGCACGGCATGGCGCGTCGCGGCCTCCGACCCTCCCCCGAGGGAGCCGGAAGCCACGACGCGGGCCGTCATCGCTCAGCAGTTGCGCAGGCCCGGGACCGCCCCGTAGTTCACGCCCCCGGACACCTTGTTGGCCGGGAACCAGCCCCAGCCGCCGTTGCTGACGTTGGTGTCGGCCTGGGTCCACAGCCACCAGTCGTTACGGGCGTCGCCGACCGGCGGGTTCTCCTGGCCCGGGAACTTCTTCTGGCAGACGAACCAGTTGTCGCCCGCGTTCAGCCAGCCCGCGACGGCGCCGTTGAACATGACGTTGCCGCCCTGGTAGTTGTGGCAGTAGCGGGAGTCGTTCGGTCCGCTTCCCCAGCACCCGTTCGGTGCGGCGGACGCACCCGTCGGCGTCAGGGCGACGGCGCCCGTGGCGAGTACGGCCGCCGCACCCAGCGAGGCGAGCATGCGCTTCATGGTCGAGGTCCCTCCGGTCCTGCCACCCCCGTGGTGGACAGGACCACGATGGAACCCGCCGCTCGCGCGCGGTACCTCAGAACTCTCAGGGTCACGCCTTACGGGGCGGGGTGTACTCCTCTATGTACTGAGCGACACGGGCGGTGTAGTCGCGGTCCTCAGGCGTGTACTCCTTGAGGAAGTGGGCGACACGGGTGGTGTAGGCGCTGGTGTTCGGGGGAGCACCGCCCGCGTCGTTCACCTTCTTGTACGACGTCCGGTAGGCGGCGGCGAGCAGCACCCGTCGGTCGCCGGACAGGTCGTCCCGGAGCCGGGGCTCGATGAAGCAGAGATAGCGGCCCACGGCCGGAATGGACTCGGAGGGGGTGATGGGCGGACTCGGGGTCTCCTTCGCGGGGACGCCGTCGTCACGGATCCACCAGCGCAGCACGGCCGGAGTCCAGCGGGCGATGCCGTACTCGTTCTTGGCGGGGTCGGAGAGATCCGGGTCGAAGTCGCTCTCGGCCTTCAGCAGCGCGGCGATCAGGGCGGGGGTGACCTCCCGCTGGACACAGTCGTGGGCGGAGTCGACGATCAGACGGCGGTACGCCGCCGGGATGCCCTTGTCGGTACGGAGCTCGTCGGCGCCGTACGTCGCGGGCGTCACCTTCTCGCTCCCGCCGCCCGGACCGCCGCCGTCGGCCCAGTCGCTGACGCCGTACCCGAGGACCGTGGCGGCGACGACGGCGACCGCCGTGGCCACGACCTTCGTACGGCGCGAACGGCGGCGCGGGAGCAGCCTGCGGGGCAGCCGGGGGGAGCGGCCGGTGCCCGCCGCCGCCTCGACCCGTCGCAGCAGGTCGTCGGTGGGGATGCGGTCGGCATGGGTGCGGGACAGGCAGTCCCGCACGATCTCCCGCCAGGCGTCCGGGAGTTCGGGCGACAGGCGCAGTTCGTCGGTGCCGCGGGCGTAGGCGGCGCCGGCGTCGCGGCGGGCCGTCGGGGTGGCGCCGGGCAGCGGGAAGGAGTCGGTGAGGACCAGATGGGCCAGCACGCCGAACGCCCACACGTCGGCCGACGGACGGATACGGCGGCCGCGCTCGCCGATCTCCGACCACAGCAGCTCCGGCGGCGTGTAGTCGGGGGTCGAGAAGGCGGGCGTGTACGCGTGCGTGCCCTCCAGCTCGGCCGCCATGTTGAAGTCGGCGAGCCGGGCCGAACCGTCCGGCATCAGCAGCACGTTGGCCGGTTTCAGATCCCCGTGCACCCAGCCCGCGTGGTGCAGCTGCGCCAGCCCCTCACAGATCTGCGCGAGCAGGACGGGACCGGCGGCGGGGCGGGGCTCCGCCGCGACCAGGGCCGACAGGGAGCCCTCCGCCCGCTCCAGCACGAGGACGGTGGCGCCGTCCAGGACTGGCCTGGCCGGGTCGTCGACGACGAGGGTGTCGTACATCCGGATCAGGCGCGGCTGCTTCAGCCGGCGGTACAACTCGACCTCACGCTCGATGAGTTCGCGCAGGTGGGTGAGTTGGCGCGGGGTGCCGGTGCCGGTGGGCAGGAACTTCAGGGCCGCCGTCTTCGGGAGGCCGGGCAGGTCCTCGCCGGACGCGACGCGCCTGCCCTCGTACACGCTCCCGAACGCCCCCGTGGCGATCGGCTCCCGCACCTCCCACGCCCCCAACCGGTACCCCTTCGGCACCGGCACGGCGTACGGCTCGGTCACCGGGCCGCCCGGCCGGACAACGGGGCGGACGAGGGCTCCCGCAGGACGACGAGGTCGTCCTCCCGCACCAGGTCGAACCGGAGCGCCAGGGAGACCAGCGACTCCTTCTTGCCGTTGAGCCGCGGACCCGTGTCCGCCGTCTCCGGACCGGGCTTGAGGCGCAGCTTCACGGCGAGGTAGTCGATGTTCCACTGCACGGAAGTGCGGGACGCGGCCGGCCAGTTGGGGCGCAGTCGGTCCACCACCTGGTCGACCGTGGGCGGCGGGGCGTGCGGTTCGCCGCGCAGGCGGGATTCGCACAGCGCGGCCAGGACCGCGAAGTAGCGCTTGGTGCGGTCCACCGAGAAGGCGGGAGCGGTGGTCGCACCGTCCAGGCCGCCCTCGGAGCTGAGGTAGTCATGGCGTGGCGCCCACACCTCGATCGGCAGCAGATCGCCGGCCGCCGGCAGCACGATCCGTGAGAACTCGAAGGGGACCGGCGCGTCCAGGCGCCCCGGCCCCACCTTGATGTGCTCGCCGGCCCCCTCCGGGTTCTCGACGACGTACGTCTGCTCCCGGCTCAGGTTGCTCAGTATCCAGAAGGCGCCCTGCGCGGTGATCTCACCGGCTCTGCGGGAGACCCCTTCGTGCGCGATGGTGAGGTCGTTGCCGTCGGCGGAACGGCCGAAGCCGAGGCGCTCGCCGGGTGCCAGCCGGAGCTGGGTGCGGTCGGTCTCGTCCTCCGTGGTCGGCGGAGGTACCACGATGATGCTGTACAAGGTGCGTCTCCCCGTGCCTGACGGCTACCCACGTCAGAGTAGAGGGGACGCAGCGGGGCCGTGCCCCCCTCGTAAGGGTGAGACACGGCCCCGGCTGGGAAATGGCGCGAACTCTTCAGTCACGCGTGAATGTTCGGTGCGTGAAGTGAAGCGTTCAGTGGTGCGGCGCTCAGTAGCGCGGGCGGTTGAACCAGGCCGACGCGGCGCTGTTCACCATCGAGGCGAGGATGATGCCGGCGATGGCGAGGGAGATGAGCCCGCCGAAGGTGGCGGAGCCGTTCGCCCCGTTCACGATGTTCACGATGCCGCCGAGGATCATCAGCGACGCGTACACGATCGTCGTGATGCGGATGCCGCTGCCACCGTTCTTGAACTTGACGCCCAGGAAGATGGAGAGGGCGCCCAGGCCCACCATGAGGGCCGCGATCAGGAAGCCGAGACCGGCCAGGGTGTCCGTGGAGTCACCGGAGCCGACACCGTTGGACAGGTCCTGGGCGGCACCCACGGCGATACCGGCGATGATGCCGAAGAGGATCTGGAAGCCGGAGAGGATGAAGAGGAAGACGCGCGCGGTCTTCATCAGACCGGGCATCTCCATCGGCATCCCGTTCCCGCCGGGGTAACCCGGGTATCCGGGGTAGCCCGGCTGGGCCGGCTGCCCCTGCGGGTAGCCGTAGGCGGGCGGCTGCTGGGGGGCGCCCTGCGGGTAGCCGTAACCGGGCTGGGCCGGGGGCTGCTGCGGCGGGTAGCCGGGCTGCTGGCCCTGGGGCGGGCCGTAAGGGTTGTTCGGGTCGCCGAAGCTCATCGAGCGGGTCCTTCCTCCGTTTTTGTTCCAGTGCGGGGACGACGCGTGGCACGGCTCGGAGGAAGTTCTACGGATGCGGTTCGTCCCCCCGGTACTGCCCGCGGCACTAGCGTCTCATCGTTCTTTAGACGCCTCTTACTTGTCCAGCCGCATTCCCTATGTGTTGTGCAAGTGCAACATCACCGATCATGAGCGGATACGTGAGGAGATGCCGCGGCGCGGGTGCGGGGAGACCCGGATTGGTACCGGGAGGGCGTCATCCGCGAGGATGGGAGGCATGACCGCCCAGATTCTCGATGGCAAGGCCACCGCAGCCGCGATCAAGTCCGATCTGACCGCCCGCGTGGCGGCGCTGAAGGAGAAGGGCGTCACGCCCGGCCTCGGCACGATCCTCGTCGGGAACGACCCCGGCAGCCAGAAGTACGTCGCCGGCAAGCACCGCGACTGCGCGCAGGTCGGCATCGCCTCCATCCAGCGCGAACTGCCCGACACCGCGACGCAGGAGGAGATCGAGCGGGCCGTCCGCGAGCTGAACGAGGACCCGGCCTGCACCGGTTACATCGTCCAGCTGCCGCTGCCCAAGGGCATCGACGAGAACCGCATCCTCGAGCTGATGGACCCGGACAAGGACGCCGACGGTCTGCACCCGATGAACCTCGGCCGCCTGGTCCTGAACGAGCCGGCCCCGCTGCCCTGCACCCCCAACGGCGTGCTCACCCTGCTGCGCCAGTACGGCGTGGAGATCAAGGGCGCCGAGGTCGTGGTCGTCGGCCGCGGTGTCACCATCGGCCGGCCGATGCCGCTGCTGCTGACCCGGCGCAGCGAGAACGCCACGGTGACCCAGTGCCACACCGGGACGCGTGACCTGTCCGCGCATCTGAAGCGCGCGGACATCATCGTCGCCGCCGCGGGCTCCGCCCACCTGATCCGCCCCGAGGACGTCAAGCCGGGCGCGGCCGTCCTCGACGTCGGTGTCTCGCGCAGCGCCGAGGGCAAGATCGTGGGCGATGTCCACCCCGGTGTCGCCGAGGTGGCCGGCTGGATCTCCCCGAACCCCGGTGGCGTGGGCCCGATGACGCGGGCGCAGCTGCTGGTCAACGTGGTCGAGGCGGCGGAGCGCAGTGTCGGCTGAGGGCCGCGCCGACAGCGCGGAGGAGAGCGTGGCGGAGACCGCGGAGGAGATCGAGGTCCGGGACCCGGTGAGCGCCCCGGACGCGGACGGTGTGCCGCGGCGGACCACCCGTCGCTTCCCGCTGTTCACCAGGGACACGGCCCGCCCCGAGGGCGGTGGCCGTGCCGCGGGCGGTGACGCCCCGGCGCCCGCCCGGCAGTGGCCGGTGCTGCTGGTGCTCGGACTGGTCGGGGTGGGCCTGCTGATCACCGCGCTCGACGTGTTCCGGGCCGGGACGCTGGTGATCGGCAGTGCCCTGCTGGCCGGTGCGGTGCTGCGCTGGCTCCTGCCGAGCGTCGGCATGCTCGCCGTGCGCTCCCGCTTCACGGACATGGTGACGTACGGCGTGCTGGGCCTCGTGATCGTGCTGCTGGCGTTGATGGCGCAGCCGGATCCGTTGCTGAGGGTCCCGTTCCTGAAGGACGCGCTGCATTTCACGGTGGACAGCTGAGGCGCTCGCGCCCGCCCGTCTTCCGCTCCACCGCTCTTCCGTATGACGGCGGCCCGTCCTCTCCCCCGAGGAAGGACGGCCCGCCGTCTGCGTCCACCCTCGGGCACGGCGCCGAGGCTGTTCAACGACTGTCAGTGCGCTGTGGCACGGAAGTGACCGTTCCGCCACGTCGGGGTCGGTCCGGGAACCAAGGCGCGCTCCCGCGTCGTCACCCGATCGGATCTGGTTCGGAGGTGAGCGATGGGTGCCTGGCAGCCGCTGCCCGACGATCTGCCGCCGGAGGTGCGGCACTTCGTGGAGCAGTTGCGGCAGCTCAAGGACCGTACGGGCCTGAGCCTGGTCGCGCTGGGCGCGCGTACCGCGTACAGCAAGTCCTCCTGGCAGCGTTACCTCAACGCCACGCAGCCCCCGCCGCGGCAGGCGGTCGTCGCGCTGTGCCGGGTGGCGGGCGTCGGGAAGGACGAGGCGGAGCGCTTCGGGGTGCGGTGGGAACTGGCGGTGCAGGTCTGGCCGAAGCCCGTGACGGTCCCGGCGAAGCCCGACGGCACGGGGGGTGCCGGGGACGGCGAGGAGCGCGGGGACGAGGACTGCGAGGCGTACGAGGACGACCCCACCCTTCCCTGGTGGGACGCGCCGCGGAAGGAGCCGGAGCCGCCGTCACGTCGGCTGCTGGTCGTGGCCGGGGTGCTGGTCGCGGCCCTGATGCTGCTGATGGTGGTCGGGATGATCGCGTCGGGATGACGCTCAGGGGTCGGACTTGTCCGGATGCGGTGCATGTGACGTGAGTGATCGTTTATGTGCTTTCTGTGTGTCGATGTGTTGACAAGTTCGCGGATTTGCAAGGAAGTCGTCCGTCGGGCGGGCTAGCGTGGTCGATCGGGACCGTCCGGGGTGTCCCATGTGTTGGCAAGGGCTTACTGCCAGGGTTGCGTCGGCGGGGGAGGGAAGCCGGTGGAACACTGGACGGGGTCCGACGGGCGTGCAACGGTGCATGCCCACGGTCCCAATGCTCCCGTGCGCCCCCTCCCCGGGAACTGAGATCCTTACTGGGCGCATCCCTGTGGGTAGCCAGAACGGGGACTCGGCAGAGGGCACCACGCGCGGGGGAAACGCGAGAAACACCAGCACGAACCGGGGGGAAGAGGGGGGAAGCAATGCCTCGTTGGAGGGCCTTGCCGGATGAACTCGATCCGCAGGTCAGGGAGTTCGCGAGCCAGCTGCGCCGGCTTGTGGACCGCAGCGGTCTGAGCATCGCGGCGTTGGCCGACCGCACGGGATACAGCAAGACGTCCTGGGAGCGGTATCTGAACGGGCGGCTGCTCGCGCCCAAGGGCGCGATCGTGGCGCTCGCCGAGGTCACGGGCACCAATCCCGTTCACCTGACGACGATGTGGGAGCTCGCCGAACGGGCGTGGAGCCGTTCGGAGATGCGCCACGACATGACCATGGAGGCGATCCGGATCTCTCAGGCCCGCGCGGCGCTGAGCGAGTTCGGGGCGCCCCCGGCGAACGCCAAGGGGGGCGCGAAGGCGGCCAAGACCGCCCGCAAGGGCGGGAGCGCGACGGCGACGCCCGGAGTGGCGGGGCCCGCGGGTGTCGCACCGACCATCCCCCCGGTGCCGGCGCAGCCCACGGCGCCGGAGGTACGCGACTCGGCGGTGCGGGACTCACCGGTCCGGGATGCTCCGGTACCGGGTTCCACTGGGGGTGACGTCCGGGAGGGCGGCTCCTCCGGGGGCAACTCGTGGGGAATGGCGGGATATCGGGGGCCGGCGCCGACGGGCGGTGGTCGTGCGTCGGGTGCGGCGCCGGCCGGAGTGTCCGGCATGTCCGGTGCCTCCGGTTCGGGGACGCCCAGTCCGTACGGCGAGCCCCCGCAGGGGCCTCGTCCGGGACACGGCGCCTCCTCCGGCGGGGGCGGTGGGAAGCGGCGGCTGACGATGTTCCTCGCGGGGGTCGTCGGTGTCCTGGTCGTGATCGCCGCGGTGTTCTTCCTGACCGACGGCGGCGGGAAGAAGAACGAGGACGCGGTGCGGTCGCCCTCGCCGTCCGTGTCGACCGACCCCGACCTGCCGGCCGGCGTGCAGTGCAGCGGTGATTCCTGCACCGGCAAGGACGCGGAGACCATGGGGTGCAGCGGTGACCTCGTGACGACCGCCAAGACCGCGACCGTCGGTACGGCCGTGGTCGAGGTCCGCTACAGCGAGACGTGCGGTGCGGCGTGGGGGCGTGTCACGCAGGCCGCGCAGGGGGACGAGGTGGTGGTGACGGTCGGCAAGACGAAGGAGACCGGCACGATCACCGCCGTCGGCGACACCATCGCGTACACGCCGATGGTGGCCGTGAAGGACGCGGGCGACGCAACGGCCTGCGTGACGCTGGCCGCTGGGCAGGAGGGGTGCACGCAGTAGCGGTGAGGGGGCGGGGGCGAAAACAATTCGGGCCGGGCAGGAATGGCCGTCGGCAAAGTGGGCACGCGCACCGTACCCCCACGGGAGTCCGGCAACCGGTACCCCCACCCGGCGGCCGCCCACGTCCCCCTCTCCCGGACAGGGCGGCCGCCTCTTTTTGCCGCACCGACTCGCCCTTTTTGCCGCGGTCATGGTCATTCTGTGGGGCGGGCCACACGGACCCGGCCGTGCGAGATCCCGGATGCGCGATAGCCTGACCGGTGGATCTCTCGACGCCAAGAGATCGATCATCTCTACACCCCGCACCCCGGGGCAGGGATGCCCTCACCGCCAGCTGTCATACGGAGAACGCCATGACCCGCACTCCCGTGAACGTCACCGTCACCGGCGCGGCCGGCCAGATCGGTTACGCCCTGCTCTTCCGCATCGCCTCCGGCCAGCTGCTCGGCGCGGACGTGCCGGTCAAGCTGCGCCTCCTGGAGATCACGCCCGCGCTCAAGGCCGCCGAGGGCACCGCCATGGAGCTCGACGACTGCGCGTTCCCGCTCCTCCAGGGCATCGACATCAGCGACGACCCGAACGTCGCCTTCGACGGCGCCAACGTCGCGCTGCTCGTCGGTGCCCGGCCCCGTACCAAGGGCATGGAGCGCGGTGACCTCCTGGAGGCCAACGGCGGCATCTTCAAGCCGCAGGGCCAGGCCATCAACGCCCACGCCGCGGACGACATCAAGGTCCTGGTCGTCGGCAACCCGGCCAACACCAACGCGCTCATCGCGCAGGCCGCCGCGCCCGACGTACCGGCCGAGCGCTTCACCGCGATGACCCGCCTCGACCACAACCGCGCGCTGACGCAGCTCGCGAAGAAGACGGGCTCGACGGTCGCCGACATCAAGCGCCTGACGATCTGGGGCAACCACTCCGCCACCCAGTACCCGGACATCTTCCACGCCTCCATCGCGGGCAAGAACGCCGCCGAGGTCGTGAACGACGAGAAGTGGCTGGCCGAGGACTTCATCCCGACCGTCGCCAAGCGCGGTGCGGCGATCATCGAGGCCCGCGGCGCCTCCTCCGCGGCCTCCGCCGCCAACGCCGCCATCGACCACGTCCACACGTGGGTCAACGGCACCGCCGACGGCGACTGGGTCTCCATGGGTATCCCGTCCGACGGTTCGTACGGCGTGCCGGAGGGCCTCATCTCCTCCTTCCCCGTCACCACCAAGGACGGCCAGTACGAGATCGTCCAGGGCCTGGAGATCAACGAGTTCTCCCGCGCCCGGATCGACGCCTCCGTCCAGGAGCTCGCCGAGGAGCGCGAGGCGGTCCGCTCCCTCGGTCTGATCTGAGCCCGTCTCCGCGGCAGTTCTGTCACGAACCTGCGCAGGCCCCGTTCCGGTTCCTTCCGGAACGGGGCCTGCGGCCGTTTTCGCCGCTAACGTCGAAAGCGGTACGCAAGGGGTGATTCGGGGGACCTGCCATGAGCGGATGGGACGGCAACGGCAGCGGCCACAGCTCCGGTTCCTTCTCGGAGCACGAGCCGAGCGAGGAGAGAGGCCAGGCGGCCTGGGCGGCGCAGGAGCCGGTCGTTCCGCCACCGTGGGCGTCGGCCCGGACGCAGACCTCCTCGTCCCTGCCGCCGCGCCTCCCGGCCCCGCCTCCTCCCACGCCCGTGCCGCCGCCCGTCCCACCCCCATCTCCCCGTGCCCGCCGCCTCCTTCTCGTCCTCGTCGCCGCGGCCGTCCTCGGCGCGGGCGTCGGCGCCGGAGTCTGGTTCCTCCTCCGCGAGGGCTCGCCCCTCACCGGAGCCGGGTCGACCCCGTTGCCCGGCGTCGTCGCCACCACCCCGCCCACCCCCAACTCCCCGTCCCCGCCCGCCTCGTCGCTCCCCGGCTACCGCCGCGCCCAGGACCCCGTCGGCTACAGCCTGCACATCCCGCAGGGCTGGATCCGCAGCCAACGGCAGGGCGAGAAGGCCCCGGTCGTCTTCTACGACGCCCCGGACGACGGCCGCAGCCTGCAGATCTTCGCGCTCGCGGAGGGCACCCCGGCCGAGTCCCTCGACCTCGCCGAGAACGACCCCGGCTACGGCTACGCGAACCAGCCCGGCTACCGGGCCCTGGACCGCGCCGCAGCCGCCGGCTGGTCCGAGCTCACGTACCGCTACGACGACGAGGACAAGGGCCCGCGCCAGGTCATCGACCACCGCTTCGAGGCCACCGACGGCACGCTCTACGCGATCCGCGCCGCCGGCCCGGCGGAACTGGCCCCCGGTCTGGTCCGCGAACCGCTCACCACCGCGCTGGAGTCCTTCTGCCCCGCGGGCGGGCAGTGCCGTTGAGGGTCAGCCGTCCAGGCGCTTCTCGAACCAGTGGCTGGCGTAGACGTTGTCCTCGTACGCCGGGATGTCCTTGTACCCGCACGCCCGGTACATCGCCTGCGCCTCGGTGAGCGCGGCGTGCGTGTCGAGGCGTACGACGGTCAGGTGCCGTGCGGCGGCCTCCTGTTCGAGGGCGTCGAGCAGCCGGCGGGCGAGGCCGAGGCGGCGGGCGTCGGGGTGCACCCAGACATGGCGGATCTCGCCGACGCCGGGCTCCAGGCGCCGTAGCGCCCCGCAGCCCACGGGGCGGCGCTCCTCGTAGGCGACGAAGAACGCGCCGGCGTCGCCGGACACCTCCCGCGGCCGTACGAGGTCGTCCTTGTCGAACCCCTCGGGGAACCGCTCGTCGATCTCGGCCGCGTAGGCGTCCAGACAGGCCAGGGCGTCCGGTGCGGCGCCGTCGACGAGGCCGACCGTGATGCCCGCGAGGCGCAGCAGCCGCCGGGTGGTGGCCATCGCCCGGGTCAGTTCGGCGCGCTGGGTCTCGTCGAGGCCGTCCAGGAGCGCGGCCGTGGCCCTGCCCGCCCGCCGGTCCTGCTCGGCCACCTCCACCCGCCCGGCCGGGGTCAGCTCGATCATGCGCAGCCGGTTGTCCTGCGGGTGCGCGCTGAGCCGGACCATGCCCTGCGCCTGAAGCGCCTTGGCCATCCGGCTCAGATACCCGGCGTCCAGGCCGAGCCGGCTTCTGAGTTCCCGCAGGGACGCTCCGTCCCCGATCTCGAAGAGCAGCCGGGCCTCGCCCAGCGGGCGGTCCTGGCCGAGGTAGTGGTCGTCCAGGACGCCGATGCGGCGGGTGAAGTAACGGTTGAAGCGCCGGAAGGCCGTCACGTGGTCCGTCGGTACTGGCTCCATATTCTTTGACTTTAGTCAAAGACCTGGTCCGGGTCGACCCCTTCCGCCGCCTGTGTGAGGCGCCGTCCGAGCGCCAGTGCGGCCTCCCGCAGCTCACGCGGTCCGACGATCCGGAACGGTGCCCGCAGCGCCGTGAGCTGCTCGGCGTACCAGTCCGGTTCGTCGGTGGTGGCGAGGAGGCGTGTGGTGTGGTCGTCGATCGGTTCGGGGCGGCCGAGGCTGCGGGGGAGCCACTCGGCGACGTGTGCGGCGGGGGCCTCGACCACGATCTCCACCTCGTGGGTCCAGCCCTCGGAGAGGTGCTCCTCGACGGTCTCGACGGGGTCCAGGCCGGCGGGCGGTTCGAACGTGCCGGGCAGGACCGTCAGGCTCGTCACCCGGTCCACGCGCAGGACGCGTCGCGCGTCACGGGTGTGCGACCAGCACAGCAGATACCAGCGGCCGTGGTGCACGACGACCGCCCACGGGTCGACCTCCATGGTGCGCTCGCCGCGCGGCCCCAGCCGGTAGCCGAGGCGCAGCCGCCGGTGTGCGGCGGCGGCCTCGACGAGCGCGGCGGTGGTGCCGGGGTCGGGGCGCGCGGGCGGGCCGGGGGTGCCCCGGGCGCTGACCCTGCGGACCGCCTCGGCCGGGTGCGCGACCGGTTCGGGCAGGGCCCGCAGCAGCTTGCCCAGCGCGCTGCCCACCGGGCCGGACGGGTCGGCCGCGTCGTGATGGCCCTCCAGGACGGCCATGACCAGGCCGAGCGCCTCGGTCGCGGTGAACATCAGCGGCGGCAGCCGCATGCCCCGGCCGAGGCGGTAGCCGCCGTACGGACCCCGGGTGGACTCGACGGGGATGCCGGCCTCGCGCAGGATGCCGACATAGCGGCGGGCGGCGCGCTCGGAGACGCCGAGGCGGGCGGCCAGGCGGTCGGCGGTGATGCCGGGGTTGTTCTGCAGGAGTTCGAGCAGCAGGAGGGCGCGGGCGGTGGGGCTTTCGTCGTGGCTCATCCTCGCCCCAGGGGAGTTTCCGTTCCGGAAGTGGATCGACCGGAATGGACCCTAGCCTGCCGGTCATGACCTACGACACCGAACAGCCGGTCCTCGTCGAGCCGCCCGTCGCCGGTTCCGAGGCCGACACCCTGATCGGCTCCCTGGAGCGGCAGCGCCGGACCTTCGCCTGGAAATGCGAAGGGCTGGACGCCGCGGGCCTGAACCGTCGGCTCGCGCCCTCCGCCCTCACGCTGGGCGGGCTGCTCAAGCACCTGGCCCTGGTCGAGGACGAGTACCTCACCAGGCGCCTGCTCGGAGTGGAGCTGCCCCCGCCGTGGGACGCGGTGGACTGGGACGCGGACCCCGACTGGGAGTGGCGCTCGGCGGCGGAGGACGAGCCGGAGCAGGTGTACGCGCTGTGGGGGCAGGCGGTGGCGCGCTCCCGGGTGAACCTGCGGCGGGTGCTGTCCGAGGGGGGTGTGGATCAGTTGGTCCGCCACTCCTGGCCCGACGGCCGGGCCCCCAGCGTCCGGCGCACCCTGATCGACCTCGTCGAGGAGTACGCCCGCCACCTCGGCCAGGCCGACCTGATCCGTGAGTCGATCGACGGCCGGGTGGGGGAGGATCCGCCGGCCGGCTTCTGAGCCACCCGTACCAGCCTTTGCTGCCCCCTTTCGTTCCTGTTTGTCCGGATGTTCAGTGATGCACCGCACTTTCGGCCACCGATTGCGCATGCAACCCGAGGGCCGGGGCAGGCGGTCACGGTCCTCGTGGGTGACACCTGTGTGACTCAGGGGCACTGAACAGGAACGGAAGGCAACACCGATCATGACCGGACAGCAGGCGCAGCAGACGATTCACGCGGGCGGCGAGTGGCGCGAGGCCGTCTCCGGCGCGACCCGCGAAATCCTCGACCCCGCGGACGCGACGCCGTTCGCCGTGGTCGCCGAGGGCGACGAGAAGGACACCGACCTGGCGGTGGCGGCCGCCCACCGCGCCTTCGACGGCGGTCAGGGGCCGTGGCCGCGCACACCCGTCGCCGAACGCGCCGCCCTGCTGCGCCGCGTCGCCGACCTCCTGGTGCGCGACCGCGAGACGCTCGGCCTGCTGGAGAGCCGCGACGCCGGCAAGACCCTCGAAGAGGGCCGGGTCGACATCGACTGCGTCGCCGACGCCTTCCGTTACTTCGCCGACCTCGTCGCCGCCGAGGCCCCGGGCCGGGTCGTCGACGCGGGCTCGCCCGACCTGCACAGCGTCGTCGTCCACGAACCGGTGGGCGTGTGCGCGCTGATCACTCCCTGGAACTACCCCCTCCTCCAGGCCAGTTGGAAGATCGCGCCCGCGCTCGCCGCCGGGAACACCTTCGTCGTCAAGCCCAGCGAGATCACCCCGCTGACGACCGTCGCCCTGGTCGAGCTGCTGGTCGAGGCGGGCCTCCCGGCCGGCGTCGCCAACATCGTCACCGGGCCCGGCCATTCGGTCGGCGCCCGCCTCGCCGAGCACCCCGACGTCGACCTCGTCTCCTTCACCGGCGGCCTGGTCAGCGGCACCAAGGTGGCCCAGGCCGCGGCGCCCTCCGTGAAGAAGGTCGCCCTCGAACTCGGCGGCAAGAACCCCAACGTCGTCTTCGCCGACGCCTGCGCCACCGACGAGGGCTTCGACACCGCCGTCGACCAGGCCCTCAACGCCGCCTTCATCCACAGCGGCCAGGTCTGCTCGGCGGGCGGCCGCCTCATCGTCGAGGAGTCCGTCCGGGACCGCTTCGTCACCGAACTCGCCCGCAGGGCGGGCAGGATCCGGCTCGGCCGCGGCACCGCCGACGGCGTCGAGTGCGGACCGCTCGTCTCCGAGCAGCAGCGCGCGAAGGTCGAGGCGTACGTCGACTCCGCGCTCAAGGAGGGCGCGGTGCTGCGCTCCGGCGGCAGGCGGCCCGAGCCGTCCCCGGAGCGGCCGGAGAACGGCTACTTCTACGAGCCGACCGTCCTCGACCACTGCCACCGCGAGATGAAGGTCGTACGCGAAGAGGTCTTCGGCCCGGTCCTCACCGTCGAGACCTTCCGCACCGAGGACGAGGCGATCGCGCTGGCCAACGACACCGAGTACGGCCTCGCGGGCGCCGTCTGGACCGCCGACGCGGGGCGGGCGCGCCGGGTCGCGGGCCGGCTGCGGCACGGCACCGTCTGGATCAACGACTTCCACCCCTACCTTCCGCAGGCGGAGTGGGGCGGGTTCGGCAAGAGCGGAGTGGGGCGCGAACTCGGCCCCGCCGGGCTCGCCGAGTACCGCGAGAGCAAGCACGTGTACCAGAACCTGGCGCCCAAGCCGGTCCGCTGGTTCGCGGGCTGACTCCGGCCCCCTCCGACCCCGTAAGACTTCGCAAGTCCCCTGGAGCTGCCCCCACATGTCCCAGAACACCCCTGTGTACGACTACGTCGTGATCGGCGGCGGCACGGCCGGATCGGTCATCGCCTCCCGGCTCACCGAGAACCCCGACGTCACCGTCGCCGTCATCGAGGGCGGCCCCAGTGACGTCGACCGCGACGACGTCCTCACCCTGCGCCGCTGGATGGGCCTCCTCGGCGGCGAGCTGGACTACGACTACCCGACCACCGAGCAGCCCCGCGGCAACTCGCACATCCGGCACAGCCGGGCCCGCGTGCTGGGCGGATGTTCCTCGCACAACACGCTCATCGCCTTCAAGCCGCTGCCGTCCGACTGGGACGAGTGGGAGGAGGCCGGCGCCACCGGCTGGGGCGCGGTGCCGATGGAGGCGTACTACGCGCGCCTGAAGAACAACATCGTCCCGGTCGACGAGAAGGACCGCAACGCCATCGCCCGCGACTTCGTCGACGCGGCGCAGGGCGCACTCGGCGTCCCGCGCGTCGAGGGCTTCAACAAGCAGCCCTTCACCGAGGGCGCCGGCTTCTTCGACCTCGCCTACCACCCCGAGAACAACAAGCGCTCGTCGGCGTCTGTGGCGTATCTGCACCCGGTGATGGACGAGCGCGAGAACCTGACGATCCTGCTGGAGACCTGGGCGTACAGGCTGGAACTCGACGGCACGCGTGCCGAGGGCGTCCACGTGCGCACCAAGGACGGCGAGGAAGTCCTGATCCGCGCTCGCCGCGAGGTCGTCCTGTGTGCCGGCGCCGTCGACTCGCCCCGGCTGCTGATGCACTCCGGTATCGGTCCGAAGGAGGACCTCACCCGGCTGGGCATACCGGTGGTCCACGACCTGCCGGGTGTCGGCGAGAACCTGCTCGACCACCCCGAGTCGGTGATCGTCTGGGAGACCGACGGCCCGATCCCGGACAACTCCGCGATGGACTCCGACGCGGGCCTCTTCGTCCGCCGGGACCTCGGACACGCGGGCCCCGACCTGATGTTCCACTTCTACCAGATCCCGTTCACGGACAACCCGGAGCGACTGGGCTACGAGCGGCCGGAGTTCGGGGTGTCCATGACCCCGAACATCCCCAAGCCCAAGAGCCGCGGCCGGCTGTACCTGACCAGCGCCGACCCGTCCGTGAAGCCCGCGCTCGACTTCCGCTACTTCACCGACGAGGACGACTACGACGGCCGCACCCTGGTCGACGGCATCCGCATCGCCCGCGAGATCGCCAGGACCGAACCGCTGGCGGGCTGGCTCAAGCGGGAGGTGTGCCCCGGCCCCGACGTCACCGGCGACGAGGAGCTGAGCGAGTACGCCCGCAAGGTCGCGCACACCGTGTACCACCCGGCCGGCACCTGTCGTATGGGTGCCGCCGACGACGAACAGGCCGTGGTCGACCCGCAGTTGAGGATCCGCGGCCTGGACGGAATCCGTATCGCTGACGCCTCCGTGTTCCCCACGATGACCGCCGTGAACCCGATGATCGGGGTGCTCATGGTCGGGGAGAAGGCCGTCGACCTGCTTGGAGGTGAGGCGTGATGAGTACTACTGCCCCTGCTACCCCTGCCGTCCCTGGTACCCCTGCTGTCCCTGGTACCCCTGTCTTCTCTGTCGAAGGTCTCTGGAAGGTCTTCGGCCCGAAGGCGCACCGTGTCCCCGCCGACCCGGAGCTGGCCGCGCTCGGCGCCGCCGAACTGCGCACCCGCACCGGCTGCACGGCGGCGGTCCAGGACGTGTCCTTCGACGTCCGCAAGGGCGAGGTCTTCGTCGTCATGGGCCTGTCCGGCTCCGGCAAGTCCACGCTGGTGCGCTGTCTGACCCGGCTCATCGAGCCGACGGCGGGCACCATCGCCATCGACGGCGAGGACGTCCGCGCCATGGACAGGACCCGCCTGCGCGAACTGCGCCGCCACCGCGCCGCCATGGTCTTCCAGCACTTCGGCCTGCTCCCGCACCGCACGGTCCTGGACAACGTGGCGTACGGCCTGGAGATCCAGGGCATGGGCAAGGCCGAGCGCCGTGAGAGGGCCGCGCAGGTGGTCGCCAAGGTCGGCCTGGAGGGCATGGAGCACCGCAGGCCGGGCCAGCTGTCCGGCGGTCAGCGCCAGCGCGTCGGACTGGCCCGGGCGTTGGCGGTGGACCCGCAGGTCCTGCTCTTCGACGAGCCGTTCAGCGCGCTCGACCCGCTGATCCGGCGGGACATGCAGGAGGAGGTCGTCCGGCTGCACCGCGAGGAGGGCCGCACGATGGTCTTCATCACCCATGACCTCAGCGAGGCCCTCAAGCTCGGCGACCGCATCGCCCTCATGCGCGACGGCCGCGTCGTCCAGCTGGGCACCCCGGAGGAGATCGTGGGCTCCCCGGCCGACGACTACGTCCGCGAGTTCGTCCGCGACGTCCCGCGCGAGCAGGTCATGACCGTGCGTTCGGCCATGCGTGCCGCGTCGGCGGACGAGGGCGGCAACGGGCCGGCGGTCGCGCCGGACGCGACGGTGTCGGAGGCGATCGAGGCCGTTGCGCGCACCGGTGCCCCGGCCCGGGTCATGGAAGGGGGACGCTGTCTGGGGGTGGTCGACCACGAACGGCTGATCGACGTCGTGGCGGGGAAGAGCAAGGAGGTGGCTTGATGGCCACCGCCACAGCCACCGCCCCGCGCGCCGCCCTGCCCGGCATCCTCAAACAGCCCGTCGTCCGCAAGCTCCTGCTGCTGGCCCTCGCCGCCGCGATCGTCGTGCCGCTGGCGAACGCCCGCTGGGCGAGCGGCAGCTGGCCGGCCGCGCTCACCGTCGACTTCTCCGACCAGCTCACCAGGGCCAGCGTCTGGATCATCGACAACCGGGACAGCCACCCGCTGTTCGTCTACTTCTTCGGGCACATCAGCAACGCGGTCGTGATCTGCGTACGCGCCGTGTACCTGGTACTGCTCGCGGCCGGGTGGGCCGGCGTCACCGCCGCCGCGGCCCTGACCGCCTGGCGGGTCGCCGGCTGGAGACTCGCCGCCGGCACCGGCGCCGCGTTCCTGGCCTGCGGGTTCCTCGGCATGTGGATCCCCACCATGCAGACCCTCGCGCTCATGGTCGTGGCGGTCCTCGCCTCGGTCGCCGTGGGCGCGCTGCTGGGCCTGGCCGCCGGGCTCTCCGACCGGATGGACAGGATCCTGCGCCCCGTCCTGGACACCATGCAGGTGCTCCCGGCCTACGCCTACCTGCTCCCCGTCGTCCTGGTCTTCGGCATGGGCGTCCCCGCCGCCGTCCTGGCCACCGTCGTCTACGCCGCCCCGCCGATGGCCCGTCTCACCGCCCTCGGCCTGCGCGGCGCCGACAAGGAGGTGCTGGAGGCGGTCGAGTCGCTCGGCGCCACCGCACGGCAGCGCCTGCTGACCGCCCGTATCCCGCTGGCCAGCAAGGAACTCCTGCTCGGCCTCAACCAGACGATCATGATGGCGCTGTCGATGGCGGTCATCGCGTCGGTCATCGGCGCGGGCGGCCTCGGTGACCGCGTCTACCAGGCGCTGGGCTCCGTCGACGTCGGCGCCGCGCTCGCGGCCGGCATCCCGATCGTGCTGCTCGCCGTCGTCCTGGACCGGGTCACGGGCGCGGCGGGCGAGGGGCTCGGCGAGGAGCCCCGGCCGAACGGCCGGACACGCTGGCTGTTCGCCCTGGCCGCCGCCGTGGCCGTGGCCGTCGCCGGGCGTCTCATGGGCCGCCTCGACTGGCCCGACGCCTGGACCCTGAACATCGCCCAGCCGGTCAACCGCGCCGTCGACTGGATGACCGACCACCTCTACTCGGGCGTCCCCGTCGTCGGCGGCACCGCCGACTGGGCGGCCCACTTCACCACCTGGGTCCTCGACCCCGTGCGCGACACCCTGCAGTGGCTGCCCTGGTGGTCGGTCCTGCTGATCGTCGCCGCCCTCGCCTGGCTGATCGGCACCTGGCGCACCGCGCTCACCGCCGTGCTCGCCATGGCCACGATCGGCGTCCTGGGCGTGTGGACCCCGTCGCTCGACACCCTCTCCCAGGTCCTGGCGGCCGTCGCCGTCACCCTGGTCCTGGGCTTCGCGACCGGTATCGCGGCGGCCCGCAGCGACCGCGTCGAGCGGCTGCTGCGGCCCGTCCTGGACGTCTTCCAGACGATGCCGCAGTTCGTGTACCTGATCCCGGTGGTGGCGCTGTTCGGCGTGGGCCGTGCCCCGGCCGTCGCGGCAGCGGTCGTCTACGCCCTGCCCGCAGTCGTCCGCATCACCACCCAGGGCCTGCGCCAGGTCGACCCGGCCGCCCTGGAGTCGGCCCGCTCGCTCGGCGCGACCCCCCTCCAGCAGCTGCGGCAGGTCCAACTGCCGCTCGCCCGCCCGGCGTTGCTGCTCGCCGTCAACCAGGGCGTGGTCCTGGTCCTCGCCGTCGTCATCATCGGCGGCCTGGTCGGCGGTGGCGCGCTCGGCTACGAGGTCGTCGCCGGTCTCGCGCAGGGCGACCTCGCGACCGGGCTGGTGGCCGGCGCGGCGATCGTCTGCCTGGGCCTGATGCTCGACCGGGTGACCCAGCCGACGGAACGCCGCGCGAAGAAGGGAGCGTGACATGCGACTTCGTACGACCGCTGTAGTGGCCGGCGTGTCCTCGCTGGCGCTGCTGACCGGCTGTGGCGCCGCCGACATGACCAAGCAGGCATCGCCGTTCGCCAACGCGCAGGGCGCCAGGAGCGTGACCCTGTCCGTCCAGTCCTGGGTGGGCGCGCAGGCCAACGTGGCCGTGGCCCAGTACCTGCTGGAGCACGAGCTCGGCTACCGCGTCGACACCGTCCAGATCGACGAGGTCCCCGCCTGGGACGCGCTCAGCCAGGGCCGCGTCGACGCGCTCATGGAGGACTGGGGGCACCCGGAGGAGGAGCAGCGGTACGTCAAGGACAAGAAGACGATCGTGCCCGGCGGCGGCCTCGGGGTCACCGGGCACATCGGCTGGTACGTCCCGACGTACTTCGCCAAGCAGCACCCGGACGTCACCGACTGGAAGAACCTCGACAAGTACGCCGAGCAGATGCGCACCGCGGAGAGCGGCGGCAAGGGCCAGCTGATGGACGGCTCGCCCTCCTACGTCACCAACGACAAGGCGCTGGTGAAGAACCTGGACCTGGACTACCAGGTGGTGTTCGCCGGTTCGGAGGCCGCGCAGATCACGCAGATCAAGCAGTTCGCCAAGGAGAAGAAGCCCTTCCTGACGTACTGGTACTCCCCGCAGTGGCTGTTCAAGAAGGTCCCCATGACCGAGGTGAAGCTGCCGGCGTACAAGGAGGGCTGCGACGCCGACCCGGAGAAGGTCGCCTGCGCCTATCCGCACACCCCGCTGCAGAAGTACCTCAACGCCGACTTCGCGAAGGAGGGCGGCGAGGCGGCGGCCCTGCTGAAGAGGTTCAAGTGGACGACCGAGGACCAGAACGAGGTCTCCCTGATGATCGCCGAGCAGAAGCTGTCCCCCGAGGAGGCGGCGAAGAAGTGGGTGGACAGCCACGAGTCCACGTGGAAGGCGTGGCTGTCCTGAGCCCGCCTATGCCCTGAGGCCGTCGGCGATGTCACGCAGCGCCTGCGCCGCGCTGTGCAGCAGTCCCGGCCCGAACGTGACGCGAGTGGCCCCGAGTTCACCGAGTTCGGTGGGCGAGGGGCCCTCGCCGTCCGGACGGCCGTGCGCGTTGACCGGCCCCTGGATCCCGGACCGCAGAAGCGGCAGGTGGGCTTCCGGGGCGCCGATCGGATAGACGCAGTCGGCGCCCGCGGCGACGTACAGCGCGGCTCGCTCGATGGCGCGTTCGGGATCGGCGTCGCCGTACGCGTAGGTGTCGACGCGCGCGTTGACGAAAAGCCGGTCACCGGCCGCGTACCGCACCTCGGCGAGCCATTCGGCGTGCTCGCGCGGGTCCTTGAGGACACCCCGGTTCGAGTCCTCGAGGTTGCAGCCCACGGCCCCGGTCTCCAGCAGCCGCTCCACCAGCTCCCGCGGCGCCAGCCCGTACCCGTCCTCCACGTCCGCCGACACCGGTACGTCCACGGACCGCACGATGCGCGCCACCGCGGCGAACATCTCCTCGGCCGGAACCGCCCCGTCCTCGTACCCGAGCGAGAGCGCCACCCCCGCGCTGGGCGTGGCGAGCGCGGGAAACCCGGCCTTCTCGAACACCCGGGCGCTCATCGCGTCCCAGGGGCCGGGCAGCACCAGCGGGTCGTCGGCGGAGCGGCGGCGGTGCAGGGCGCGGAAGGCGTCGGCCTTGGTCATGGTCCCGGTCACGGTGTGTATCCCCCTGGTGGAATGCGGCGGCCGACCATCACGCGGTTCCAGTTGTTGATGGCGACGACGAGAGCGATGAGATGGGCGAGCCGGACGTCGTCGAAGTGGGCGGCGGCCCGCTCGTACACCGTGTCGGGTACGAAGCCGTCCGTCAGGACGGTCACGGCCTCCGTCAGCGCGAGCGCGGCACGCTCCCGCTCGTCGAAGACGCCCTCGGCCTCCTCCCAGGAGGCCAGCAGGTCGAGCTGTCGCTCGCTCACCCCGTACTCGCGGGCGAGGGCGAGGTGCATGTCCAGGCAGAAGGCGCAGTGGTTGAGCTGCGAGGCCCGCAGCACGACGAGTTCGGCTAGCGCGGGGTCACCCAGGCCCCGCTTCGCGGCGGCGCTGAGCGAGGACATGGCCTGGCCGACGGCCCGGTCGAGGAGCGTGGTGCGGACCGTCACGCGTGCTGCCCCGGCTGGTAGTGCCCCGGGACCCGACGGCAGGTCACCCCGAACCGGTTCCAGGCGTTGATCACCGTGATCGCGGCGATCAGCTGGGCCAGTTCGGCCTCCTCGAAGTGCTTCGCGGCCTTCTCGTACACCGCGTCGGGCACGAAGCCGTCCGTCAGGACGGTCACCGCCTCCGTCAGCTCCAGCGCCGCGAGTTCCCTCTCCGTGTAGAAGTGCTCGGATTCCTCCCATGCGCTGAGCTGGATGATCCGCTCGACGCTCTCCCCGGCGGCGAGCGCGTCCTTGCTGTGCATGTCGAGGCAGAGCGCGCAGTGGTTGATCTGCGAGGCGCGGATCTTCACCAGCTCCAGCAGCTTCGGCTCGACGCCCTTCCGGGCCGCCGCGTCCAGCCGGACCATGGCCTTGAAGACGTCGGGGGCGAGCGTGGCCCAGTCCAGGCGCTGGGTGTGTTCGGGGGCGTACCGGATGGTCTCGTCAGGGGCGTACCCGATGGTCTCGTCAGTGGTCATGGCATCGACACTATGGACAATGCAGCCCACGGGTATGGTCCATTCTCATGGCGAAATCCTGGGCCACTTTCGGCGTCGACCTGCACCTGGAGCCGACCGGCGCGGGTCTGCGCCGGGGGCTGACCGACGCCCTGCGCGACGCGGTCCGCACCGGCCGCCTGGACCCCGGCACCCGGCTGCCCTCCTCCCGCTCCCTCGCCGCCGACCTCGGTGTCGCCCGCAACACCGTCGCCGACACCTACGCCGATCTCGTCGCCGAGGGCTGGCTCACCGCTCGGCAGGGTTCGGGCACCCGGGTCGCCGAGCGGAGGGTCGTCCCGCCGGCCGGCACGGTTCTCCGGCCCCGCGAGCGCGGCCGACCGCAGTACGACCTGCGCCCCGGCTTCCCCGACCTCGCCTCGTTCCCGCGCACGCAGTGGCTCCGGGCAGCCCGCCGCGCCCTGGCCTCGGCCCCGAACGAAGCCCTCGGCTACGGCGACCCGCACGGCCGCCCCGAACTGCGCACCGCCCTCGCCGGCTACCTCTCGCGCGTACGGGGCGTCCGCGCCGACCCCGACCGGATCCTGGTGTGCGGCGGGATCTCGCACGGCCTGCGGATCCTCGGCGAGGTGCTGCGGGCACGCGGGGTCAGCACGGTCGCGGTCGAGTCGTACGGCCTGAGGGCCCACGGGGATCTGCTCCACGCGGCGGGCCTGCGCACGGCCGCACTTCCCTTCGACCGACTCGGCACCGACCCGGGTGACCTGCGGCCGCGCCGCGCGGGCGCGGTCCTGCTCACTCCCGCGCACCAGTTCCCGATGGGCGTGCCCCTGCACCATGACCGGCGGGCGGCCGTCGTGGACTGGGCGCGGCGCACCGGCGGCCTGGTCCTGGAGGACGACTACGACGGCGAGTTCCGCTACGACCGCCAGCCCGTCGGCGCGCTCCAGGGCCTCGACCCCGACCGGGTCGTCTACCTCGGCACCGCGAGCAAGTCCCTCGCCCCCGGCCTGCGGCTGGCCTGGATGGTGCTGCCGCCCACGCTGGTGGAGGAGGCCACGGCGGTGAAGGGCCAGGTCGACACGTGCGGCGCGCTGGACCAGCTGACGCTGGCGGAGTTCCTCACGTCCGGCGCCTACGACCGCCACGTACGCGCGGTCCGGCTGCGCTACCGGCGGCGGCGCGACGCCCTGGTCGCGGCCCTCGCCGAGCGCGCTCCGCAGGTCGGCGTCACCGGCATCGCGGCCGGACTGCACGCCGTCCTGCGACTCCCGCCGGGCACCGAGCAGTCGGTCGTGCAGGCGGCCCACTGGCAGGGCCTGGCCGTGGACGGCCTCACCCGGTACCGCCGCTCCGACGCGCTCGCCGAGCCGCTGGACGCGCTGGTCGTGGGCTACGGGACACCACCGGACCACGGGTGGTCGGGGGCGCTGGACGCGCTGTGCGCGACGCTGCCCTGATCGAGCAGCGTCTCCCCACGCCTTGGACGCCTGGCGCGAGACCTCCTTGCTCACCTGAAGGAAGTCGGCCATGCAGTGAGCCTATATCGGGGGTCGGAGCTTGACCGTGTTCGAGACCGTGCGGGACTACCGCCGGGCCATGTTCTGGTGCACGGAACGCTGCCGGATCACGCGCGGGCGGGGGCGTCGGAGGCGTTGGGGAGGGGGTTGCCCTGAGGTGGCTGCCCTACGACGGTTTCACCGGCGTGGCCGTCGGTGCCGGTGCCTCCCCGAACCGTGCCAACGCCAGCGCCCCCGCCACGGCGACCGCGAACCCCAGCACCGCCAGCCAGGCCAGCCCCTCCCGCGTACGGTCCCCGAGCCACACCACTCCCACCAGCGCGGGCCCGATCGTCTCCCCGATCACCATCGCCGCGGTGGCCGTGGTCACCGAGCCGCGCTGCAACGCCGAGGTCAGCGCCAGAAACGCCGCCCCACCCCCCAGCAGCAGCGCGTACGTCGCCGGATTCACCAGCAGCTCCGGCACCGCGACCGAGTCGATCAGCCGTACCGCCACCTCCACCACCCCGAACCCGAACCCGGCCGCCAGCCCGAGCACCAGGCCCCGTCCCCGCTCCGGCAGCCGCCCGCCCGCGAGCCCCACCCCCAGCACTCCCAGGGCCACCCCGAGCATCGCGAACCGGAGCGCGTCCGAACCGTCCTTGTCCCCCTCCGCCCCCGAGGCGAGCCCGAGCATCGCCAGCCCGGCGCACACCACCCCCACCGCGGCCCACTCGGTCCGCCGCAACCGCACCCGGAGCAACCGCGCCGCGACGACCGCGGTCACCGCGAGACTGGACGCCAGCGCCGCCGAGACGGCGTAGATGGGCAGCGACCGCAGAGCGACGACCTGCAAGACGAAACCCATCCCGTCCAGGCCCAGACCGGCCAGATACCGCCACTGCCGAAGCGCCCGCAGCAGGACCCCGGCCTCGCCGCCCCGGCCCCCCTGCGCACTCGCCGCCCGCGCGGCCACCGCCTGAAGCACGGTCGCCGCACCGAAACAGACCGCCGCACCCAGCGCACACACCATCCCAAACAGCACAAAGTGACTGTAGGCGAGCAGGAGAAACGGCGGCCCCCCGACAGCCGCACTCTTAACGATCTCTAGGCTGTCCGCCTGACGCACGAGATCACCATCGGGGGAGACACACATGGCTGAAACACGACGCCGACTGCGCTCGAGCACGGTCGTCCTGGGCGGCATGGGAGTCATAGCCGCGGCTCTGACCTCGTGCGGATCCGACCCCGACCGGCGCTGCGTGGACCGCGACAGCTACACCTACGAGGGCTACAAGGTCATCGCGGACAAGAACTGCAACTCCGGCAGCGGCTCCAGCTCCTCGTACGGCAAGAGCGGCCGGAAGAAGACCGGAAGCTCCGACGCCGCCTGGTACTACGACGCCGACACCGACGACGGCCGCGCCGACTACGGCACCTTCAGCCGCAGCGATGCCGTCGACCGCGGCGGCTTCGGCTGCTCGGGCTCCGGCAGCGGCGGCGGCTGAACGGGCACAAAGGCAGAGCAGGCAGAGCAGGCAGAGCAGGCAGAGCAGAGAACCGTACGAGATGGAACGCCGCACGACACAGCCCCGCCCCGACTGGCAGCAGACCGTCGAGGAGCAGGGGCTCGTCTACCCTCTCACCCGCCACCCCGACGACTCCCTGCGCCCGTACTGGGACGAGAGCGCGTACTACGTCTTCTCGCTCCCGGAGGTCGAGGCGCTGGAGGAGGTCGTCGAGGAACTCCACGGCATGTGCCTGGCGGCGGCCGAGCACATCGTCGCCGAGCACCGCTTCGCCGACCTCGGCATCACCGACCCGCGCGTCGCGAAAGCGGTCGCCGAGGCATGGCGTCGCCGCGCCGAACTCCCGTCCGTCTACGGCCGCTTCGACCTCCGCTACGACGGCAATGGCCCGGCGAAACTCCTGGAGTACAACGCCGACACCCCCACCTCCCTCGTCGAGGCCGCCTCGCCCCAGTGGTTCTGGATGGAGGAGCGCTTCCCCGGCGCCGACCAGTGGAACTCCCTCCATGAACGCCTCGTCGCGGCCTGGACGAAGCAGTCCGCCCTGCTCCCGCCCGGCAGCCCCCTCTACTTCGCGTACTCCTCGGCCGACGAACTCGGCGAGGACCTGATGACGGTGGCCTACCTCAAGGAGACCGCGGAACAGGCCGGCCTGGACACCGGCTGGATCTCCGTGGAGGAGATCGGCTGGGACCGTCTCTCCGGCCGCTTCGTCGACACCCGGCTCCGCTTCATCCGCAGCTGCTTCAAGCTCTACCCCTGGGAGTGGCTCACCACGGACCGCTTCGCCGACCACGTCCTGGACACCCTCGACAACGGCGGCGGCACGGGCACGACCCTCTGGATCGAACCGGCCTGGAAGATGCTCCTCAGCAACAAGGCCCTCCTCGCCGTCCTCTGGGAGCTCTACCCGGACCACCCGAACCTCCTCCCCGCCTACCTCGACGGGCCGCGGGAGCTGGCGGGCACGACGGGCTATGTCACCAAGCCCCTGCTGGGCCGGGAGGGCGCGGGCGTGACGATCCACGAACCCGGCGCAAAGGCGGTCGTGCGGGAAGAGTCCTGCTGCTACCAGCAGTTGGCTCCGCTGCCCTCCTTCGACGGCAACCGCGTCGTCCTCGGCGCGTGGGTCGTCGAGGACGAGTCGGCGGGCCTCGGTATCCGCGAGTCGTCCGGCCTGATCACGGACGAGTACGCCCGCTTCCTGCCGCACGTGATCCTGTAGCGGCCGTACGCCGGACAGCTGTCGCACGTCGAAGACGGGTGGCACCGGCCCGGCCGATACCCCTGCCCGGTTCGGTTCCCCCGACTCACCGTCCGCGACCCGGGCGGCCGGCCCGTCCGCGATGGCCGACGGATTGCGCCCGCGCCCGATCCAGCCCAACCCGCCGCAGGTACGCCGGCGCAGCCATCGCCGGATGAACCCGGAGCCCGGTCTCGCGGAGCCCGCCCGTGACGGCCATGCCTGTCCGTCACGCGTCCTGTGCGCGGAACCTACCGCCCCTGCCTTCCGGCGCCCCGAATCCCGTGGCGCCTCCCGCCAGTATTCGATACGATACGTCTCGTCTCGCAAAACGGAGGTGGCCCGGCAGCCGGCCACCGCGCACCACAGGGAGCCCCGCATGGAACACTCCGTCGACGCAGCGCCCGGCATCCGCCTCTGGGCGGAAGAGCGCGGCGCCCCCGACGCACCCCCACTCCTGCTGATCATGGGCGCGCAGGCCTCCGGCCTCGGCTGGCCGGACGAACTGGTCGGCCTCCTCGCCGCCCACCACCGCGTCATCCGCTACGACCACCGCGACACCGGCCGCTCCACCTGGGCCTACGACGACCAGCCCTACCCCCTCACCGCCCTCGCCGACGACGCCCTCACGGTCCTGGACGGACTCGGCGCCGCCCGCGCCCATGTCGTCGGGATGTCGCTGGGCGGCATGCTCACCCAGCTCCTGATCGCCGACCACCCCGACCGTCTGCTGAGCGCGACCCTGATCGGCACGAGTGCCCTCAGCGACACTCCGTACCTCCACCCGGACGGCACCCGCACCCCGGTGGAGGAACTCCCCGGCATCGACCCCCGGATCATGGAGCTGTGGTCCCAGCCGTGGACCGACGAGGGCCGGGAGGCGGAACTGGACCGACGCGTCGCCCACTGGCGGCTTCTGTCCGGCGGCCACATCCCCTTCGACGCCGACTACTTCCGCGCCCTCGACCGCGAGGTCATCGCCCACACCGGCCACCACCGGCCCGGCGACGCCCATGGCCGCGCCGACTACTCGGGCATGCTCCGTACCGAACAACTCGCCCGGACCACGGTCCCCACCCTCGTGGTCTCGGCCCCCGCCGAACCGGTCTTCCCCCTCCCGCACGCCCAGCACCTCGCCCAGACGATCCGCGGCGCCCACGTCGTCGAGATCCCCGGCATGGGCCACGCACTGCCGCCCGAGATCCACAAGCCCCTCGCAGGCGCGATCCTCGACCACACCGCACCCCGCTGACCGGGCGGGCGGACGACCGCCGGCTCACACCCCGAGCACGCCCCGCAACTGGGCGAGCCCCCAGTCCAGATCCTCCTTCCCGATCACCAGCGGCGGCGCGATACGGATCGTCGCCCCCTGGGTGTCCTTCACCAGCACACCCCGGTCCATCAGCTTCTCGGACACCTCCCGCCCGGTACCGAACGCCCGGGCGATGTCGACCCCCGCCCACAGCCCACGCCCCCGCACCGCCGTCACCCGCCCCGTCCCGGCCAGCAGGCCCAGCTCCTGGTGCAGATGCGCGCCGAGCTGCGCGGACCGCTCCTGGAACTCGCCCGTGCGCAGCATCGCGATCACCTCCAGCGCCACAGCGCACGCCAGCGGATTCCCGCCGAACGTCGACCCGTGCTCCCCGGGCCGGAACACCCCCAGCACCTCGGCCGACGACACCACCGCCGACACCGGCACGACCCCGCCCCCGAGCGCCTTCCCCAGCACATACGCGTCCGGCACCACATCCTCGTGCTCGCACGCGAACGTACGACCCGTGCGCCCCAGCCCCGACTGGATCTCGTCCGCGACGAACAGCACGTTCCGCTCCCGCGTCAGCTCCCGCACCGCCGGCAGATAGCCGGCCGGGGGAACGAGCACCCCCGCCTCGCCCTGGATCGGCTCCAGCAGCACGGCCACCGTGTTCTCCGTCAGCGCCTCCCGCATCGCCGTCAGATCCCCGTACGGCACGATCTCGAAGCCCGGTGTGTACGGCCCGTAGTCCGCCCGCGCCTCCGGGTCGGTGGAGAAGCTGATGATCGTCGTCGTACGGCCGTGGAAGTTGTTGCCCGCGACGACGATCTTCGCCATCTCCGCCGGCACCCCCTTGACCCGGTAGCCCCACTTGCGGGCCGTCTTCACGGCCGTCTCCACCGCCTCCGCCCCCGTGTTCATCGGCAGCACCATCTCCATCCCGCACAGCTCGGCGAGCTGCTCGCAGAACGCCGCGAACCGGTCGTGATGAAACGCCCGCGACGTCAGCGTCACCCGCTCCAGCTGCGCCTTCGCCGCGTCCACGATCCGCCGGTTGCCGTGCCCGAAGTTGAGCGCCGAATACCCGGCCAGCAGATCCAGATACCGCCGCCCCTCCACATCCGTCATCCACGCCCCGTCCGCCGTCGCCACCACGACCGGCAACGGGTGGTAGTTGTGGGCGCTGTGCGCGTCCACCGCGGCGATCAGGGACTCGGTGGTGCTCGACGTGCTCACGGGGCTCTCCGTTTCCGCCACCGCGAGGGCTCGTGTCCGGACCGTCACGAGGCTCGCGGCCACTGTCCATTTCTGGCCTTACGAGTGCTTTGCGGCCCCTTCCTATCGTTGCTCGCATGGTGGACGCGGGACCAGGCCGCGTCGGCGCGCCCGGTAGGCTGATCGACGGGTCGTGACTGGCGCGCTGGGATGGACGAACCATCGGGGAGCGGCCCCTGGACCGAGTCCAGACCGAGTGCCGTGCGCCTGGGCCGTACCGTGAACGCTGCACACGACGTCCGGAGGTCCCCATGTCAGCCGAGCCCCGCTCCACCGAGTCCACCGCCTTCCGTGCCGCCCTCGACGTGATCCGCGCAGTCGAGCCGCGCGTGGCCGACGCCATCGGCCAGGAGGTCGCCGACCAGCGCGAGATGCTCAAACTGATCGCCTCCGAGAACTACGCCTCCCCGGCCACCCTCCTGGCGATGGGCAACTGGTTCAGCGACAAGTACGCCGAGGGCACCGTCGGCCGCCGCTTCTACGCCGGCTGTCGCAACGTCGACACCGTCGAGTCCCTGGCCGCCGAGCACGCCAAGGAGCTCTTCGGCGCCCGGCACGCCTACGTCCAGCCCCACTCCGGCATCGACGCCAACCTCGTCGCCTTCTGGTCCGTCCTCGCCCAGCGCGTCGAGACCCCCGCCCTGGAGAAGGCCGGCGTCCGCCAGGTCAACGACCTCACCGAGGCCGACTGGGCCGAGCTCCGCCGGGCCTTCGGCAACCAGCGCATGCTCGGCATGTCCCTGGACGCCGGCGGTCACCTCACCCACGGCTTCCGCCCGAACATCTCCGGCAAGATGTTCGACCAGCGCTCCTACGGCACCGACCCCGCCACCGGCCTCATCGACTACGAGGCCCTGCGCGTCTCCGCCCGCGAGTTCAAGCCGCTCATCATCGTCGCCGGCTACTCCGCCTACCCCCGTCTCGTGAACTTCCGGATCATGCGCGAGATCGCCGACGAGGTCGGCGCCACGCTCATGGTCGACATGGCCCACTTCGCGGGTCTCGTCGCCGGCAAGGTCCTCACCGGCGACTTCGACCCGGTCCCGCACGCCCAGATCGTCACCACCACCACCCACAAGTCGCTGCGCGGCCCGCGCGGCGGCATGGTCCTGTGCGACGACTCCCTCAAGGACCAGGTCGACCGCGGCTGCCCGATGGTCCTCGGCGGCCCGCTCCCGCACGTCATGGCCGCCAAGGCCGTCGCCCTTGCCGAGGCGCGGCAGCCCGCCTTCCAGGACTACGCCCAGCGCATCGTCGACAACTCCCGCGCCCTGGCCGAGGGCCTGATGCGCCGCGGCGCCACCCTGGTCACCGGCGGCACCGACAACCACCTCAACCTGATCGACGTCGCCTCCTCCTACGGCCTCACCGGCCGCCAGGCCGAGGCCGCGCTCCTCGAGTCCGGCATCGTCACCAACCGCAACTCCATCCCGGCCGACCCCAACGGCGCCTGGTACACCTCCGGCATCCGCATCGGCACCCCCGCCCTGACCACGCGTGGCCTGGGCACCGCCGAGATGGACGAGGTCGCCGCCCTCATCGACCGGGTCCTCACCACCACCGAGCCCGGCACGACCAAGTCGGGCGCCCCCTCCAAGGCCGCTCACGTCCTCGACGCGAAGATCGCCGACGAGATCTCCCACCGCGCCACCGACCTCGTGGCCGGGTTCCCGCTGTACCCGGAGATCGACCTGGGCTGACGCCCGCGCCGATCCACCGAGGGCCTCACCGGTCCAGGTCGATCAACTCCTGACGTGGCTCCTCCCGCGGCGGTCCGGCTCCAGACCGGGCCGCCGCGCGGCCGCTCGGGGCACTACCGCGGAGCCCTGCGGCCGGCGGGGAGCAGCCGAACCTTTGTTACACCGCCGACGACGGATCGGGTCCCGCCTGTTTCCGACTGGTTCCCGAGCGGTCCCCGCGACCTGAGAGAATGGGGGACATGGCCTCTGACCGACCCCGCGTGCTCTCCGGAATCCAGCCCACCGCAGGCTCGTTCCACCTCGGCAACTACCTCGGCGCCGTCCGCCAGTGGGTTGCCCTCCAGGAGTCCCACGACGCGTTCTACATGGTCGTCGACCTGCACGCGATCACGCTCCCGCAGGACCCCGCCGACCTGCGCGCCAACACCCGCCTGGCCGCCGCCCAGCTCCTCGCGGCCGGACTCGACCCGGAGCGCTGCACGCTCTTCGTCCAGAGCCATGTCCCCGAGCACGCCCAGCTCGCCTGGGTCATGAACTGCCTCACCGGCTTCGGCGAGGCGTCCCGCATGACCCAGTTCAAGGACAAGTCCGCCAAGCAGGGCGCGGACCGGGCCTCCGTCGGCCTGTTCACGTACCCGATCCTCCAGGTCGCGGACATCCTGCTGTACCAGGCCAACGAGGTCCCGGTCGGCGAGGACCAGCGCCAGCACATCGAGCTCACCCGCGATCTCGCCGAGCGCTTCAACGGCCGCTTCGGCCCGACCTTCACCGTCCCGAAGCCGTACATCCTCAAGGAGACGGCGAAGATCTACGACCTTCAGGACCCGTCGATCAAGATGAGCAAGTCGGCTTCCACGCCGAAGGGCCTCATCAACCTGCTCGACGAGCCCAAGGCCACCGCCAAGAAGGTCAAGAGCGCGGTCACCGACACCGACACCGTCATCCGCTACGACGCCGCGGACAAGCCGGGCGTCAGCAACCTGCTCACCATCTACTCGACCCTCACGGGGGCGGGAATCGCGGAACTGGAGCAGAAGTACGACGGCAAGGGCTACGGTGCGCTCAAGACGGACCTCGCCGAGGTCATGGTCGAGTTCGTGACGCCCTTCCGGGAGCGCACCCAGCAGTACCTGGACGACCCGGAGACGCTGGACTCGATCCTGGCCAAGGGCGCGGAGAAGGCGCGTGCCGTCGCCGCGGAGACGCTCTCCCAGGCGTACGACAAGGTGGGCTTCCTGCCCGCCAAGCACTGAGCCCGCACCACGGCACGCGGCCGCGACACGGCCGTACCACCGCAAGCGCTGCACATCACTACGGTTGCGCCTGCCCGCGGCACGGCCGTGGCCGTACAGTCGATAGCCGAGTGGCCGTATCAGCGGCCACTCACGCTCACCAACAGGGCATGAGCTCACAACAGGACGAGCTTCTCGCGACGGGCGAGCTCACCGACAGACGACAGGAGACGACGTGGGGACCGTAACGATCGGCGTGTCGATCGCGGCCCCGGAGCCTCACGGCAGCCTGCTCCAGGAGCGGCGCGCGGGCTTCGGCGACGCCGCTGCTCACGGCATCCCCACGCACGTCACACTGCTGCCGCCGACGGAGGTCGACGGCGCGCTGCTCCCGGCGATCGAGGCACACCTCGTCGAGGTCGCGACCGCGGGCCGCCCCTTCCCGATGCGGCTGTCCGGCACCGGCACCTTCCGGCCCCTCTCGCCGGTCGTCTTCGTCCAGGTCGTCGAGGGCGCCGAAGCCTGCACCTGGCTCCAGAAGCAGGTTCGCGACGCCTCCGGGCCCGTCGCACGCGAGCTCCAGTTCCCGTACCACCCGCACGTCACCGTCGCGCACGGCATCGACGAGGAGTCGATGGACCGCGCGTTCGAGGAACTGGCCGACTACCGGGCCGAGTGGCCCTGCACCGGCTTCGCCCTCTACGAACAGGGCGCCGACGGTGTGTGGCGCAAGCTGAGGGACTTCGTCTTCGGGGGGCCGGTGGTTCCGCCGCAGCCGGGGTCCGTGGAGCGCGGGTCGATCCCGGCGGGGTAGCTCCGCCGGTCGGGCCGGGGGGTCGTGCCGGGTTGGGTTTGGGTTTCGTCTGCGGGTGATTCGTGGCTGGTCGCGCCCGCGCGGCGGAGCCGCATATCGATACAGTCCCGCGCCCCCTTGAGGCGCTGCCGCGCCTCGTTGGGGTGCTTGTCGGACTGCGGTCTAGATGGGCAGGCAGCGGAACAGTGCTCGTGGTGCGTGGCGTAGGGCCGACATCACCAGGCGGAGGGCGCCCGGCACCCAGACCGTCTCCGAGCGGCGCCGCAGGCCCACTTCGATCGCCGTCGCCACCGCCTCCGGGGTGGTCGTCAGGGGCGGCTCCTCCAGGCCGGTCGTCATCTTCGAGCGTACGAAGCCGGGGCGTACGACCATGACGTGGACGCCGGTGCCGTGCAGGGCGTCGCCCAGGCCCTGGGTGAAGGCGTCGAGTCCGGCCTTGCTCGAGCCGTAGATGAAGTTGGCGCGGCGGGCCCGCTCGCCGGCGACGGAGGACAGGACGACGAGCGAGCCGTGGCCCTGGGCCTGGAGCGCGCCCGCGCTGACCAGGGTCGCCGACACGGCGCCCGTGTAGTTGGTCTGGGCGACCCGCACCGCGCTCAGCGGCTCACGCTCGTCCTGCGCCTGGTCGCCGAGGATCCCGAAGGCGAGCAGCACCATGTCGATGTCGCCCTCCGCGAAGACCTTCCCGAGCACCGTCTCGTGGGATTCGGGGTCGAGCGCGTCGAAGGCCACCGTGTGCACGGCGGCGCCCAGTGCGCGCAGCTCGGCCGCGGACTGCTCCAGGGCGGGCGACGGGCGGCCCGCCAGCCACACCGTGCGGGTGCGGCGCGCGATCATGCGGCGTGCGGTGGCCAGCGCGATCTCGGACGTACCGCCGAGGACGAGCAGGGACTGGGGGAGACCGAAGGCGTCCTTCACGACAGCTCCTAGAGATCTGATGGGGGTTCTACAGGGCGAGACGACGGGCCAGGTCCGACACGAACACGCCGCGCGGGTCCAGCTCCGCGCGCAGCGAGCGGAAGGCGTCCAGGCGCGGGTACATCGCGGCGAGCGACTCGGGCCGCAGCCGGGAGTCCTTGGCGAGGTAGACCCGCCCGCCCGCCGTGGCCACCTCCTCGTCCAGCGCGTCGAGCAGCGTGCCGAGGCCGGGCAGGGCGGCCGGGATGTCCAGGGCCAGCGTCCAGCCGGGCAAGGGGAAGGACAGCCAGCCGGGGTCGGCGTCCCCGAAGCGTTTGAGGACGGCCAGGAACGACGGGCAGCGGTGCTGGGAGATGCGCCGCACGATGCGGCGCAGCGTCTCCTCCCGGCCGTGCCCGACGACGAACTGGTACTGCACGAAGCCGCCCCGGCCGTAGATCCGGTTCCAGTGCGGCACGCCGTCCAAGGGGTGGAAGAACGTGGAGAGCCTCTGCAGTTCGCCGGTACGCGCGCGTGGCGCCTTGCGGTACCAGAGTTCGTTGAAGCAGGCCACGGTACGGCGGTTGAGCAGGCCCTCCGGCAGGTGGGCGGGCGCGCCCGGAAGGCGGGAGGGGCGGAAGGCGAGCGGGTCCCTACGCGCGCGCGTGCCCTCACGCAGGGCGTCCAGGGGGGCGTGGTCGCCGTGGGTCAGCACCGCGCGTCCGGTCGCGGCGCCGCGCGCCAGCAGGTCGATCCAGGCCACCGAGTAGCGGTAGTGGTCGTCGGTGGCGGCCAGTCGGGCCATGAGGTCGTCGAGGTCCCGCGCGCGCTCGGTGTCGACCGACATCAGCGAGGTCTGCACCGGCTGGAGTTGGACCGTGGCGGTGAGGATCACGCCGGTCAGGCCCATGCCGCCGGTGGTCGCGTCGAACAGGGGCGTGCCGCGGCGGACGGTGCGGATCTCGCCGTCGGCGGTGAGGAGTTCCAGCGACAGCACATGGCGGGAGAAGGCGCCCGAGACATGGTGGTTCTTGCCGTGGATGTCGGCGCCGATCGCGCCGCCGACCGTCACATGGCGGGTGCCGGGCGTCACCGGCACGAACCAGCCAAGCGGGAGCAGGACCTGCATCAGCCGGTGCAGCGAGACACCCGCGTCGCACGAGAGGGTGCCGCCGTCGGCGTCGATCGCGTGGATGCGGTCCAGACCGGTCATGTCGAACACCGCACCCCCGGCGTTCTGCGCCGCGTCCCCGTACGCCCGCCCCAGGCCCCTCGGAATGCCCCCGCGCGCTCCGCAGCCCCGGACGGCGGCCGCGGCCTCCTCGTACGTCCTGGGGCGGATCAGACGGGCGACGGTGGGGGCGGTGCGGCCCCATCCCGTGACGGAGACGGTGTCGGCAGGCATGTCGGCGACCGTAGCGCCCGTATGTGAGCGATCAGTTATGAAACATCCATGCTCTCCCCGAAATGGGTGATTAATGGGATGTCGCCCAATATTGCCGTAATTCTGGCTCTGTCGACGTGAACAGTGAGTCCACATGGACCACCTCGACGACATCGACCGACGAAGCCTCAGAGGGGCGGACCGCAGAATCCTTTCGGCGTTGTATGCCGGTGACCGCGACCCGAACGTCGCCACCGCCGCGCGCGCCCTCTCCCGGGTGGGTGAACACGGCACCCTGTGGCTGGCGGCGGGACTCGCGGGGGCCGCCGTGGACGGTGGGCGGCGCAGCGCCTGGCTGCGCGGCACGGCGCTCACCGCGGGTGCGCACGTCGTCAGCATGGGCGTGAAGTGGGTGGTGCGCCGCCCTCGCCCGGTGCACGTCAAGCCCCTGGTGCGCACCCTCGGCCGGCACTCCTTCCCCAGCTCCCACGCGGCCTCCGCCGCGGCTGCCGCCGTCGCCTTCGGCGCGCTCGGCGCGTACGCGGTCCCGCCGCTCGCCGCCGCGATGTGTGTGTCGCGCCTGGTCGTCGGCGTCCACTACCCCTCCGACGTGGCGGCGGGCGCGGTGCTGGGGGCACTCACCGCGCGCGTCGGGGCGCGCTGGATGAGGAAGGGGGACGCCCATGGCTGAGACCGCCTCCCTGGCGAGTGCCGCGCGCATCAGGGAAGCGGCGCTGCACGCGCAGCGCACGCCCCCGCGGCGGGCCGTACCGCCACCCCGAAGAGGCGGCCTGGCCGCGCTGTCGAAAGGCATCGTCAAGACCGCGCGTCCCAAGCAGTGGGTCAAGAACATCCTGGTCATCGCCGCCCCGGCCGCCGCCGGCCGGCTCTTCTCGGCCCACGCCCTGACCCAACTCGCCCTGGTCTTCGCCCTCTTCACCGCCAGTGCCGCCGCCGTCTACCTGATCAACGACGCCCGGGACGCCGAGGCGGACCGCGCACACCCCACCAAACGCCGCCGCCCGGTCGCGGCCGGACAGGTCCCCGTACCGGTCGCGTACGCCGTCGGAGGCGCCCTCGCCGTCCTCGCGCCGACCGCCGCGGCCTGGCTGTCCCCGCCCGCCGTCGCGGCCCTGCTCACGGCGTACATCGGCATGCAACTCGCGTACTGCGTCAGCCTCAAGCACGTCCTGGTCGTCGACCTCGCCGTCGTCACGACCGGGTTCCTGATGCGTGCGATGGCCGGCGGGCTCGCGCTGGGCATCCCGCTCTCGCGCTGGTTCCTGATCACGACCGGGTTCGGAGCGCTGTTCATGGTGTCGGCCAAGCGCTACTCCGAGGCCGTGCAGATGGCCGGGAAAGCGGGCGCCACGCGCGCGTTGCTCACCGAGTACACCACCGGCTACCTGCGCTTCGTCTGGCAGTTGGCGGCCGGGGTCGCCGTCCTCGGGTACTGCCTGTGGGCGCTGGAGGAGGGCGGAGCCCCGCACATCGGCGTGCTGCCCTGGCGCCAGCTGTCCGTGGTCGCCTTCATCCTGGCGATCCTGCGGTACGCCGTCTTCGCCGACCGCGGCACCGCGGGCGAACCCGAGGACGTCGTCCTGCACGACCGCGCGCTCGCCGTCATCGGGGTGGTGTGGCTGGCGATGTACGGGTTGGCGGTGGCCAATTGGTAGGTACGCGCGCGTGGCGGAGCCGACCGGAAGTCCTCGGCACACGCGTGTGGGGCGACCGGCGCGAGCTCCTCGGCTTCGCCACCGCCGGTCTCCTCGCCTACACCGCCGACCTCGCCCTCTTCACCTGGCTCCGCGGCCCCGCGACCCTCGACCCCCTCACGGCCAAGGCCCTCTCCTTCGTAGCCGGCTGCACGGTCGCCTACGCCGGCAACGCCCTCGGCACCTACCGGCACACCCAGCCGAGGGGCCTGCGCCCCTGTGCCGTCTTCTTCGGGGTGAACGTCGCCGGAGCGGTCGTACAGCTCCTGTGCCTCACCGTCAGCCACTACGGCCTCGGCCTCACCTCCCAGCGCGCGGACACCGTCTCCGGAGCGGGAATCGGCATGGCGTTGGCGACTGTCCTGCGGTTTTGGGGCACTCGGACATTGGTCTTCCGCGCGGAGGGCAGAGTCGGACCATGGACTGGCTGAAAAAACTTCCCGTCGTCGGGTCCACGGTGACCCGGCTGATGACCACGCACGCGTGGCGGTCGTACGAGCGCATGGACCGGGTGAAGTGGACACGGCTGGCCGCCGCGATGACGTTCACCAGTTTTGTCGCGCTGTTCCCGCTGCTCACGGTCGCCGCGGCCATCGCCGCCGCGACGCTCGGCAAGGAGCAGCAGGACAAGCTGGAGGACAAGCTCACCGACCAGGTGCCCGGCATCTCCGACCAGCTCGACATCGACGCGCTGGTCCAGAACGCCGGCACCGTCGGCCTCATCGCCGGCGCCGTCCTGCTGTTCACCGGCATCGGCTGGGTCGGCTCCATGCGCGAGTGCCTGCGCGCGGTGTGGGAGCTGCCCGACGACGAGGAGAACCCCGTCCTGCGCAAGGCCAAGGACGCGGGCGTCCTGGTCGGATTCGGCGGCGCCGTGCTCGTCACGCTCGCCACCTCCACCGTCGCCTCCGCCATGGTCGGCTGGATCACCCGGCAGACGGGCATCGACGAGGACGGCTGGGGCGGGGTCCTGCTACGGATCGCCGCCTTCCTGGTCGCCGTACTCGCCGACTTCCTGCTCCTGCTGTACGTCCTGACCCTGCTGCCCGGCGTCGAACCGCCGCGCCACCGGCTGATGATGGCCGCGCTGATCGGCGCGGTCGGGTTCGAACTGCTGAAGCTGCTGCTCAGCGGCTATATGCAGGGCGTGGCCACAAAGAGCATGTACGGCGCGTTCGGCGTGCCGGTCGCACTGCTGCTGTGGATCAACTTCACCGCGAAGCTGGTGGTGTTCTGCGCCGCCTGGACGGCGACGCAGGGCAAGGAGACGGAACCGGCCGAGGAGCCCGAGGAGCCGCGCGAGCCCGAGGAGCCGCGCAAGTCAGAAGAGCCCGGCCGGCCCGGGACACCCGGACTCAGGAACGGCTCCGACGGCGCACCAGGTCGGGCAGCGGCCACCGGCGGTTGATCAGGAACGCGCCCGCCGCGAGCAGCACCAGCAGCCCGCCGGCGATCCCGAGCGCGGTCCCCATACCGCTCGAACCGTTCGCGGCCGAGGCACCCACCGCCGGCTTCGAGGACGTGTCCGTGTCCCCGGAGCCGCCGGCCTCCCCGGCGTCGTTCGCACCCGGCTGGGCGCCGGACTGCGTCGCGCTCCTCGGAGCCACCAGCTCACCCACCGGCTGCACCTTGCCGGCCGCCTGGAAGCCCCAGTCGAAGAGCCGCGCGGTCTCCTTGTAGACCTCGTTGTGCTCGCCCTTCTCCGGGTTCATGACCGTGACGAGCAGCACCTTGCCGCCCCGCTCGGCGACTCCCGTGAAGGTGGCGCCGGCGTTGGTGGTGTTGCCGTTCTTGACGCCCGCGATGCCCTGGTAGACGGGGATGTCGCTGTCGCCCGCCAGCAGCCGGTTGGTGTTCTGGATCTCGAAGGTGTCGCGGACCGACTTGCCCTTCTTGTTCTTCGTCGTCTGGCCCGGGAACTTGGCGGTGACGGTCGAGCAGTACTCGCGGAAGTCCTTCTTCTGGAGCCCGGAACGGGCGATCAGCGTCAGGTCGTACGCCGACGACACCTGGCGGGGCGCGTCGTAGCCGTCGGGCGACACCGCGTTCGTGTCGAGGGCCTGGAGCTCCTCGGCGTGCTCGTTCATCTCCTTGACGGTCTTGTCGATGCCGCCGTTCATCTTCGACAGCACGTGCACGGCGTCGTTGCCCGAGCGCAGGAAGACCCCCAGCCACAGGTCGTGGACGGAGTAGGTCTCGCCCTCCTTTATCCCGACGAGGCTGGAGCCGGACCCGATGTCCGCCAGGTCGGACGGGACGACCTCGTGCTTCGTGGTCTTGGGGAACCTGGGCAGCACGGTGTCGGCGAACAGCATCTTCATGGTGCTCGCGGGCGGCAGCCGCCAGTGCGCGTTGTGCGCGGCGAGCACATCGCCGGACTCGGCGTCGGCGACGACCCAGGAGCGGGCCGTCAGGTCCTTGGGCAGTACGGGGACGCCGCCCGCGAGGTTCACCTGGGTGCCGGGCCGCCCCAGCCGCTCGCCGCCGACGGTCGACATGTCCGCCGGGGGTGTGGCGGACGGGGTCGTACTCGGTGACGGCTTGGGGGCCGCGTAGGAGACGGGCGCGGTCAGCGCGAGGGACGACACGACGGCGGAAGTGACCAGCAGGGCGCGCCTGGCGGTCTTCTTGGGTGCGGGCACGACCGAGAACGTACATGCCGTTCCCATGGAAGTCCCGCTTCTGCCCCCACCCCGCCCGGAGGGGCGGACGCCGGACGGTGATACTGAACGCATGCTGTGCCCATCCGGGTGACACTCTCCGGACCCCCGGCCGACCGCGGGTGCCCAGCGCTGCGATGAAAGGTCAGTTCTTGTGAAGCTCAGCCGCCCCGTCTCCTGGTTCCTGCTCGCCTTCGGGGTGTGGAGCTGGGTCATCTGGGTCACTTTCGTCAAAAATTTGATCAAGGACGGCAGCGGGCTCGCGTTCGACGACGGTCACCCGACGGCGTACTTCTGGGTGCACCTGGTGCTCGCCGTCGTCTCCTTCGTATTGGGGACGGTCGTCGGGGTCATCGGGTTGCGTGGAGTGCGCGCACTGCGCCGGACGCCATAGGAACTCGGCCAGGTCCCGGGACGTTCACTCGTCACGCAAGGGAAAGGGAACGTCGGCGTGGTCATCGTCTTCGCGCTTGTCGCACTGCTCGTGGTGTCCGTTCTGGTGGCGGGCAACTGGTGGCTGTGGCGCCGTCTGTTCCGCGACACGACCCGAGGCCCCGGGTTCGTGCGCCGCGCCGGCGTGGTGGTGATCGCCGGCGGCTGGGCCCTGACGGTGGGCGCCCTCGTCGCCGAGCGCTCGGGCGCGCCCTTCTGGCTCCAGCAGGTCCTGGCCTGGCCGGGCTTCATGTGGCTGGCCCTGTCGATGTACCTGATGCTGGGCGTGCTGGCGGGCGAGGTCGTACGGCCACTGCTGAGACGGTGGCTGGAGCGGCGTGCCCGCGCCAGGGAGGTCGTACAGCAGCCGGAGGCGGCACCGCAGGCGGCACCGGCGGACGTGACGGCGACGCCTACGACCGTTCCCGCCTCGGCGCCCAAGGCGGGCTCGATCTCGTCGTCCACGGCCGGCGCGGCGGCGGTGTCCTCCACCGGCTCGGCCGCGGCGCTCACCGCCGACCCCCTCCCGGCCCCAGCCCCAGGCACCGACGCGCCCTCCACGTCCGCGACCGGCCCCTCCCCGGCATCCGCCCCTGATCCCGCCGAGCCCTCGCGCTCCCTCGCCACCCCCACCCGCCGCCTCTTCGTCTCCCGGGTCGTCGCCGGTGCCGCCGCCGCGGCCGCCGTGGGGACCGTCGGCTACGGCACGTACGGCGTCGTGAGAGGTCCGAAGGTGAAGCGGGTCACCGTCCCGCTGGCCAAGCTCCCGCGCGCGGCGCACGGTTACCGGATCGCGGTCGTCAGCGACGTCCATCTGGGCCCGGTCCTGGGCCGCGGGTTCGCGCAGAAGGTCGTCGACACCATCAACGGCACCCAGCCCGACCTCATCGCGGTGGTCGGCGACCTGGTCGACGGCAGCGTGAAGGACCTCGGTCCGGCGGCGGCTCCGCTCGCCGGGCTCCGGGCGAGACACGGCGCGTTCTTCGTCACCGGCAACCACGAGTACTTCTCGGGCGCCGAGCAGTGGGTCGAGGAGGTACGCCGCCTGGGCCTGAGCCCGCTGGAGAACGCCCGGACCGAACTGCCCCACTTCGACCTGGCCGGCGTCAACGACATCGCGGGTGAGAGCGAGGGTCAGGGCCCCGACTTCGCCAAGGCGCTCGGCGACCGGGACAGGGCACGCGCGTGCGTGCTCCTCGCCCACCAGCCGGTGCAGATCCACGACGCGGTCGACCACGGCGTCGACCTCCAGCTCTCCGGCCACACCCACGGTGGTCAGCTCTGGCCGGGCAACCTCGTCGCGGGCATGGCGAACCCGACGCTGGCCGGCCTGGACCGCTACGGCGACACCCAGTTGTACGTCAGCCGGGGCGCGGGCGCCTGGGGCCCGCCCACGCGCGTGGGCGCCCCGTCGGACATCACGGTGATCGAGCTGGCGTCCCGTCAGGCCTGAGGCTGTGAACAGTCTGTGAAACCTGCTGGAAACGCCCGTAGGTAAGTTCTTTCCCATGTCGTCAGAAAGCCCTTCCCCCTGGTGAAACACGTGTGATTAGGTGTGCGCGCCGCTTGGGGGAGTGGCGCGTATTCACCAGTTCACCGCTCATGTGGGGGCCCGCAGAGGGCCGGGGAGAGGGCACACCCATGCGTTCGATTCGCATGCGGATTCTCGCGACGCTGCTCGTGCTGGCGGCCGTGGGAGTAGGCGGCTGGCAGTTGTTGCCGTCGCAGCAGGACGAGAACAGGACCATCACGGTCGGCACGACGGACGCCGTCACCTCGCTCGATCCGGCCGGCGCCTATGACGCCGGATCCTGGGCGCTGTTCAACAACGTCTTCCAGTCACTGCTGACCTTCGAGCCGGGCGGTGTCGCACCCGTGCCGGACGCGGCCGAGAGCTGCGGCTTCGTCGGCACCGACCTGAAGACCTACCGCTGCGAACTGCGCGAGGGCCTCACCTTCCCGAGCGGGCGCGCCATGACCGCGCAGGACGTCAAGTACTCCTTCGACCGGGTCAGGCGGATCAAGTCGGACGTCGGCCCGTCCTCGCTGCTGGACACGCTCGGCTCGGTGAGCGCCAGCGGTCGTACGGTCACCTTCAGACTGGCGTCGCCCGACGCCACGTTCCCGCTCAAGGTGGCCACCGGAGCGGGCTCGATCGTCGACAGCGAGAAGTATCCGGCCGACGCGCTGCGCAAGGACAACGCTGTCGACGGCAGCGGCCCGTACACGCTGACCTCGTACACGAAGGACAAGGACGCCGTCCTCGCCCCCAACGAGGACTACAAGGGCGCCCTCAAGGGAACCGGCCGCGCCGTCGAACTGCGCTACTACACCGACGCGGACGCCCTCGACAGCGCCTGGAAGGCGAAGCGGATCGACGTCGCCACCCGCACGCTGCCGCCCGAGGTGCTGGCCGGGCTGAACGCCGCCGACCCGGGCCAGCGTGTCTCCGAGGCCGACAGCTCCGAGATCCGCAACCTCTACTTCAACACCCGCGAGGGCTCGCCCCTGCACGACGTCCGGGTCCGGCAGGCCGTGGCCTGGCTGGTCGACCGCGAGCGGCTGGCGGCGACGGTGTACAAGGGGACCGTCGACCCGCTGTTCTCGCTCATCCCGACGGGCATCACCGGCCACACGACGTCGTTCTTCGACATCTACCCCAAGCTGAACCCCGCCAAGGCGCGCGTCCTGCTCAGCGAGGCCGGCGTGCGCCTGCCCGTCCGCTTCACCTACGGCTACGCCACGGGGCGCGGCTCCGGAGCCGAGGAGGCCGCGGAGATCAAGCGGCAACTGGAGGCGAGCGGCCTGTTCAAGGTGACGCTCAAGGGCTACGAGTGGACCGACTTCCAGAAGCGCTGGGCGAGCGGCGAGCTCGACGCGTACGCCGTCGGCTGGGTCGCCGACTTCCCCGACCCGGACACCTACGGCGGCCCGCTCGTCGGCACCAAGGGCACCATGAACACCGGGTACAGCGACAAGACCGTGGACCGACTGATCACGGCCAGCCAGCAGTACGCCGACCGCAGCGAGGCCACGAAGGACTTCCGCCTGCTCCAGGAGGCCGTCGCCCGCGACGTCCCGGTGATCCCGCTGTGGCAGGCCAAGGAGTACGTCGTCGCCAGCGAGGAGGTCGGCGGCGGCCAGTACCTCTCGGACGGCACCGGTGTCTTCCGGCTCTGGCGCCTCACCTGGATCTGACGCGATCTCGCCATCCTGGCAATTCCCCTGGTGATACAAGGGGACCACTCGGCGCTGCACCATGTGTGGAAGGTGTGCGTGGGGTGAGGAGCCAACGTGTTGAGACGCAACGCCTTCCGGCTGCCCCGGCATCCGGCGTCGGTCGGTCTCGCCCGGCGCCGGGTCCGCGACCATCTGACCGACTGGGGGCACGGTCCACGGGATCCGGCGCTGGAGGACGCGGTACTGCTCGTCTCCGAGCTGGCCACCAATGTCGTACGCCACGGCCCGCTGCTGGAGCGTGAGTTCGAGGTCGCCGTGACCGCGCTCGCCGACGGCTCCTGCCTGATCGAGGTGTCGGACGAGGGCCGGCTGGAGCCGCGATTACGTGTGGTGGGGGACCGGGAGGAGACCGGACGTGGCCTGCACCTGGTGGAGAACGTGGCCGCGGCGTGGGGTGTGTGGGGCCGGGGGCGGCACGGCAAGACGGTCTGGGCGCTGATCCTCGCGCACGCCGGCCCATGAGACGCGGCCACCCTTGTCACCGTGCCGGCAGCGTCACCGTCACTGGCGGCGACCGCCGCGTCGCAGGGGAGGTCGACGCCGTCAACTGACGCTCACCGAAGACGGTCAGGGGCGCTCGTCCTCGGCGGGCGCCCCTGAACTGTCGCCCTGCGCGCCCGCCTCGTCGCCCGTCTTCCCGCCCGCTTTCCTGCCCGTCTCCTTGCTCGCCCTCCCCTTCGCCGGATCCGGGATCGCGTTCGTCATCCCGGGCAGGAAGTCCGTGAACAGCTCGTGCACCTCGCGCACCAGCGGCCGCAGCACCCGGAACCGTGCCAGTGAGACGCCCCGCGCGGTCAGCCGGGCGCCCCGCTCGGCGAGCCGGTAGCTGCGCTCGCGCCCCTCGGTCCGGTCGAAGATCCAGTACAGGACGAGCCCCATCTGGGAGAGCCACATCAGCTCGGGCAGGACGTCCCGGAGCTCCTCGGGCACCTTGGTCTTCGTCGCCCCCGCCAGCACCTGCCGATGGATGCTGATGGCCTCCACGCGCGCGTGCTCCGACTCGGCGGAGAAGGGGCTGAGCGGGCTGTCGGGATCGGCGGCGTTCTTGAAGAACTGCACGGCGAACTCGTGGTACGGCGTCGCGATGTCCAGCCACACCTTCAGAACTCCGGCGAGCCGCGCCTCCAGGCCGGTCTCCCGGGCCAGGACGTCCCGGATCGCCACCTTGTGCTCGGTGGCGATCCGGTCGTAGAAGCCCTGGATCAGGTGTTCCTTGCCCTCGAAGTAGTAATACGCGTTGCCGACGGAGACACCGGCCTCCTGGGCGATCGCCCGCATCGTCGTCTTGTCGTAGCCGCGCTCCTGGAAGAGCCGCATGGCGGTCTCCAGGATGAGCGCGCGGGTCTGCTCGGACTTGCTGGGCGCATCGCCCTGTTCAGGGCTGTCGTTCTTCGAGGGCACGGAACGAGAGCCTAACGAGTGGTGTTTCGGCCGGCTGTCAGGAGGCCTGTGCCGCCTGGTACAGGTTCTGGGCGTCGGCACCGAAGTACGGGCCGTACATCCGGTTCGGCAGGAAGTTGTACTTGAAGCTGTTCACCGAGGACAGCAGGCCCGCGCCCGTGGACTCGTTGAACTGAGTGAACCAGGGGCCGCCGCTGGCGCCGCCGGTCATGTCGCAGTTCATGCCGTGGTCGTCGGACAGCAGGAAGTCCCGGTTGGTGGTGCCGCTGCAGTAGATGAACTTCTCGCCGTCGTACGGGGCGGCGGCCGGGAAGCCGAAGGAGTACATGCGCAGGTTGTAGCCGGTGTTGAAGGCCAGCCCCTGCCCGCCGACGACGTCCGTCAGCAGCTTGCCGTCCAGCGGGGCGACGACCGCCGCGCCGACGTCGTAGTTGATGTCCTCGCTCGCCGTCCACTGCGGGGTGGACAGGGTCTTCGACGCGGTCCAGCGGCCGTAGGGGGCCTGTCCGTCGTGGTAGCCGGGCACGAAGACCCAGTCGGTGTGCCAGGCGCCCTCCAGCTTCACGCAGTGGCCGGCCGTGATGACGGTGCTCTTGTTGTTGCTGGTGACGGCGTTGCCGGAGCAGGACGCCGTACGCCCCTGGTAGCTGAAGAACACCCGGCCCGCCGTGGACACGACCGAACCGCCGCCGCTCCACTGACCGCCGCTGCTGGGGAAGGCCAGCAGGCCGATGTCGGAGACCGCCTTGCCGGCGGCCGCGGCGGGGGCGCTGGGGGCGACCGTGGCAGTCGTGCCCTTGAGAGGTGCCGAACCGCCGTCCAGGTTGCCGTCGACGCTCAACAGGTCCAGCGGGGCCGCCGCCCGCATCCGTTCCGGTGTCCAGAACGCACGGGCCCGCTGCTGCGCGTCGGCCGAGACCGAGCTGACGCCGGTCGAGGTGTCGGGCCTCGGCGCGGCGCCCGCGGGTGTGGCGAGGGCGCCCGCCGTGAGCAGCGCGGTGACGCCGACCAGGGCGCCGAGGAGGGGGCGGGGTATGCGGGTGACGCGGGGTATGCCTCTCACGCGTACTCCTTCTGCGATGGGGGGACCGGGCGGCCGGGTGGGCCGCCCGGCTGACAGACAGTCGGTGCGAGTGCGGAGTGGAGAACCGGGAGGCAGCGTGCCAACCCCAGCACCGTTTTGGAAGGGCGCATGCCAAAACGGAGTCCGAAAAGCGAACCGTTCAGGACGGTTGGGAACAGGTACCGCTGTCGCAACCGGGTGGGTTGTACGTCCAGCCCCAACTCGGGTCGTACGACCATCCCTCCGCGCTCCGATAGGCCTGCCCGCCCCAGTGAGGCTCGCCGTTCCACGCGCCATGAGCCCGCTGCGGCCACGGTGCCCCGCGCCACTTGGCGGCGGCGAGCACGGCCCCCTTGGCCAGCCGTGCCCCGGCCGGGGTGCTGAGGCGATGTGAGAGTCCCCGGTGCTCGCGCAGCGCCCACAGCGTGACGATCCAGGCGGCGCCGCCCCGGTAGACCTGACCCGCGTCCCCGACGACGGTGATCTCGTCGAGGGTGGCCGCGTGGTCGAGGCCGGGGTAGCGCCGCCGGGCCTCGTCCGACCCGGCCGGCACCAGCTCCAGTGGCACCAGCTGCGGCTGCTTCACGAGCCAGTCGCGCAGGAAGGCGCAGAGCGAGCACTGGGCGTCATAGAGGACCGTGAGCCCTCGGACCGGCGTACCGCCCGCCACCGCGCCCACTCCCTCGGCTGCCGTGCCGGGCACGCTCACGCCCCGGCCGACGGAGTGACCCACCCCTGCGGCGCGACCGGCGGCACCTGCTCGCGCTCCTGCACGCCGCGCCGCCGGATCTTGTTGAGCACGTAGACGTTGCCCAGGTGCATCACGCCGAGCACGAGCAGCACCACGCCGAGCTTGGTCGACAGGGCATCGAATATGCCGCGCGTGTCGAGGACGGTCCCGTCGTCGCTCAAGTACAGCGCGACGAAGCCGAGGTTGACGAGGTAGAACCCGACCACGAGCAGGTGGTTCACGGCGTCGGCGAGCTTCTCGTTCCCGCGCAGCACGTCGGCGAGGAAGATCCGCCCGTTGCGGCTGAGCGTGCGGGCCACCCAGACGGTCAGGGCGATGCTGACAACCAGGTAGATGACGTAGGCGATGACCGTGCGGTCCATGACGCCGCCCCCTTCTTGAACGCGTTCAAAACGCTGACAGGGGAGACTGTAGCCCCGCTCTTGAACGTGTTCAACTCATGGAGGTGAGGCCTCCGTCACGCCTCGTCAGGGATTCCTCCCGGCTTCGCTCAGGGTCTGCGCCCGAGCTCCGGCCGCTTGGAGTAGTCCGTGAACCCGGTGACGTTCCCCCAGGGGTCGGCGATCTCGACGGTCCAGCCGGTCGCCCCGGAGAAGGGCTCGTCGAGCGGCTCGACACCCGCGTCGCGCAACGTCCGTGCCGCCGCCCGCGCGTCCGGCACCTCCAGCCACAGGCGGGGGGAGGGCCAGGGGGGCTCCCGGTGCCCCAGGGCGTCCTCGGCGCGCAGCAGGATCCCGGGCGTCTCACCCCCGACCTTCAGCTGCGCGATCCCGGCCTCGTCGAGCCGGAACCCGACCGTGAACCCGGCGCGCTCGTAGAAGCGGACGGCCTCGCCGAGGTCACCGACCGGCAGCAGCACGTTGTCGAACCCGAGCAGTTCGTACGACTCGTCATCTGACATGCCGTCAGAGTAAGGCGATGATCGGCCGGAACCCGTGATTGTCAGTGGTGGCTCGCACTGTCGTTGTCATGGGAACCGTGGACGTTCGTCGACGAGGCGACGAGCGGGAGCCGCGGCGACGGCCGGGGGCCGGAGAACGCCGAGGAGCGGCTCACCGTGCGCGAACTGATCCGGCGCCGGTTGTTCCAGGAGGTCGCCGCGTGCAACGCGCGTACGCCGGAGGTGTTCCAGGGGCTCGTGCGGCACGGGGACGCCGAGCGCGTGTCCGGGCCGTCACCCACCGCGAGGTGGAGCCCGGCGCCCCCGTCGCGCCGCGGCATCCTGGTCCTGTTCACCCACCTCGACAGGACGCGGCCGACCGTCGAGGGTTGCCGGCCCTACGAGGGCGACCGGATGCCGGTGGACTCGTCCGACGTCAGCCCCCGCAACCCCCCACCCGCCGAGTGCTCACCGCGATGTCGTCCATCCGGACGTCGTACGACGACGGCGTCGGCCCGGCCTGGTAGAGCTGCCAGCCCAGCTTCAGCTTGTCGAAGGTCGGGAAGGTGAAGGGATCCGACGTGCCGCCGTGCTGGTTCGTGGAGACCGTGAGGTCGGACTGCTCGACGCCGTCGAAGTAGACCGTGACGCGGTTGTCGCGGGCGTCGAGGTGGAACTCCACGCACTGCCACCGGGCGGCGGTGGCCGGCGCCGAGGTCTTCCAGGACGTCCAGTCGCCCGTCGGGCCGAGGTCGGAGCCGACGCCCCAGAAGTTGCCCTTGTCGGTGGGGGCGTACTGGCCGCCCAAGGGGCGCACAAGGGTGGGGGAGTCCGAGCCGGACGCCTCGGCGAGGGTCCAGTGCGCCCAGTCGGGCGCCGTGGGGAAGGCGTCCACGCGCAGCCGCAGGCGGGCCCAATAGCTGTTGCCGGGCGCGGTCAGGCCGGGGAAGACCAGGAAGGCCCGGCCGTTGCCCTCGGTGTGGAGGCGGAGTTCACGGCCGGGGCGGCCCGTGGTGCTCGGGGTGACGGTCAGCGTGCCGTCGGCGGCGTCGGTCGTCCAGCCGCGCCCCTCGGACACCGGCCCCAGGGGGAGGCGGTCGAAGTTCTCGTGGGCGAGCGTCGGACGGGAGAGGGGGGCTGCGGAGGCAGTGGGGGGTATCGCGAGCAGGATGGCGGCCGTGGCCGACAGGGCGGCGGCCGCCTTTCTCAGGAGTGCCATGAGCGCAGTCTGTCTTGAAGTCTCAACTACCTCAACTGCCCTTCCAGCCACAGCTGTTGGCCATCCCCGGGAAAGGCGAGGGCCCCGCCCCGGCGCGAACCGGGAAACGGGGCCCTCACAGCCGTAGTACGGAAAAGCCCGTACCTGAGACAGCCTCAGAAGCGGCGTGTGATCAGTGCCTTCTTGACCTCGGCGATCGCCTTGGTGACCTCGATACCGCGCGGGCAGGCGTCCGTGCAGTTGAAGGTCGTGCGGCAGCGCCAGACGCCGTCCTTCTCGTTGAGGATCTCCAGGCGCTGCTCGCCGGCCTCGTCACGCGAGTCGAAGATGAAGCGGTGCGCGTTGACGATGGCCGCCGGGCCGAAGTACTGGCCGTCGTTCCAGAAGACCGGGCACGAGGACGTGCAGGCGGCGCAGAGGATGCACTTCGTCGTGTCGTCGAAGCGCTCGCGGTCCTCGGCCGTCTGGAAACGCTCGCGCGTGGGCTCGTTCGTGTCCTTCGTGATGAGGAAGGGCATGACGTCCCGGTACGCCTGGAAGAACGGCTCCATGTCGACCACGAGGTCCTTCAGGACCGTGAGGCCCTTGATGGGCTCGACCGTGATCGGCTTCTCGGGGTTGATGTCCTTGATGAGGGTCTTGCAGGCAAGACGGTTCTTGCCGTTGATCCTCATCGCGTCCGAGCCACAGATGCCGTGGGCGCAGGAACGGCGGAAGGTCAGCGTGCCGTCCAGGTCCCACTTGATCTTGTGGAGGCCGTCGAGGACGCGCTCCTTCGGGTCGATCTCCAGCTGGAAGTCTTCCCACACAGCCTCTGCGGAGATCTCCGGGTTGAAGCGGCGGACCCGGAACGTGACCGTGATGTACGGGGAGGCCGAGGACTCCGCCTCGACCTTGTCCATGACGGGGGTTGCCATCAGTACTTACGCTCCATCGGCTGGTAGCGGGTCTGGACGACCGGCTTGTAGTCGAGACGAATGGACTCCGTGCCGTCGTCGCCGACCTCGCGGTACGCCATGGTGTGGCGCATGAAGTTGACGTCGTCGCGGTTCGGGTAGTCCTCGCGGTAGTGACCTCCGCGGGACTCCTTGCGGGCCAGGGCGGACACGGCCATGACCTCGGCCAGGTCGAGCAGGTTGCCCAGCTCGATGGCCTCCAGCAGGTCCGTGTTGAACCGCTTGCCCTTGTCCTGGATCGAGACGTTCCGGTAGCGCTCGCGCAGCTCCGCGATCTTCTCGACCGCCGTCTTGATCGTCTGCTCCGTGCGGAACACCATGACGTTGGCGTCCATGGTCTCCTGGAGCTCCTTGCGCAGGGTCGCCACGCGCTCGGTGCCGGTGGACGTGCGCAGCTTCTCCACCTGGTCGATCACCAGCTCCGCCGGGTTCTCCGGCAGTTCCACGTAGTCCGCCTTCTGGCTGTACTCCGCGGCCGCGATGCCGGCCCGACGGCCGAAGACGTTGATGTCGAGGAGGCTGTTGGTGCCCAGACGGTTGGCGCCGTGCACGGACACACAGGCGACCTCGCCGGCCGCGTACAGGCCCGGGACGACCGTCGTGTTGTCGATGAGGACCTCACCCTCGACGTTCGTCGGGATGCCGCCCATCGCGTAGTGCGCGGTGGGCTGGATCGGGATCGGGTCCGTGTACGGCTCGATGCCCAGGTACGTCCGCGCGAACTCCGTGATGTCGGGCAGCTTGGCGTCCAGCTGCTCCGGCGGGAGGTGCGTGAGGTCCAGGTAGACGTGGTCGCCCTCGGGACCGCAGCCGCGGCCCTCGCGGATCTCCGTGTAGATGGAGCGCGAGACGACGTCACGGGACGCGAGGTCCTTCATGACCGGCGCGTACTTCTCCATGAAGCGCTCGCCGTCCTTGTTGCGGAGGATGCCGCCCTCACCGCGGGCACCCTCCGTCAGCAGGATGCCCATGCGCCAGATGCCGGTCGGGTGGAACTGGAAGAACTCCATGTCCTCCAGCGGCAGACCCCGGCGGTACACGGCCGCCTGGCCGTCACCGGTCAGGGTGTGCGCGTTGGACGTCACCTTGAAGAACTTGCCGGTGCCGCCGGAGGCGTAGATCACGGCCTTCGCCTGGAAGACGTGGATCTCGCCGGTCGCCAGCTCGTACGCCACGACGCCGGCCGACTTCTTGACGCCGTCGACCTCGGTGATCAGCTGGTCGAGCACGTAGAACTCGTTGAAGAACTCCACGCCGTGCTTGACGCAGTTCTGGTACAGCGTCTGGAGGATCATGTGGCCGGTGCGGTCCGCGGCGTAGCAGGACCGGCGGACCGGGGCCTCGCCGTGGTTGCGCGAGTGACCGCCGAAGCGGCGCTGGTCGATCGTGCCGTTCGGGGTGCGGTTGAACGGCAGGCCCATCTTCTCCAGGTCGAGGACGGAGTCGATGGCCTCCTTCGCCAGGATCTCGGCGGCGTCCTGGTCGACCAGGTAGTCACCGCCCTTGACCGTGTCGAAGGTGTGCCACTCCCAGTTGTCCTCCTCCACGTTGGCCAGCGCGGCGGCCATGCCGCCCTGCGCGGCGCCCGTGTGGGAGCGGGTGGGGTACAGCTTCGTCAGCACGGCGGTACGGCTGCGCTGCGTGGACTCGATGGCCGCGCGCATACCGGCGCCACCGGCGCCGACGATGACGGTGTCGTACTTGTGGATCTTCATGGTGGTTGCCTCAGCCCCGTGCCTAGCGGATGTTCGGGTCGAAGGTGAAGATCACCAGCGTGCCCAGCAGGATGGTGAACACCGTGGCGGTGTAGAGCAGGCCCTTCAGCCACAGGCGGGTGTTCGCGCGCTCCGCGTAGTCGTTGATGACCGTGCGCAGGCCGTTGGCGCCGTGCAGCATCGCGAGCCACAGCATCAGCAGGTCCCAGACCTGCCAGAACGGCGACGCCCAGCGGCCGGCCACGAAGGCGAAGCCGATCTTGGAGACACCGCCGTCCAGCACGAGCTGGATCAGCAGGTGGCCGATGACGAGGACGACCAGCACGATGCCGGACAGGCGCATGAACAGCCAGGCGGCCATCTCGAAGTTGCCCCGGGTGGACCGGGGGGTCTTCTTGGTGCGCTTGCGCGGCGCCTCGATGTACGGGGCCGGGTTGTCGACGTTGTAGAGGGACTCGCCCTCGACCGGGCCGATACCGGTGGCGGCCTTCTCGGTGGCGACTGTGTTGTTTGACATGAGTGCGCGTCAGCTCCCGAACAGTTCCTGAGCGGCGTGGCCGAGGACGGGGTAGATCGCCCCGAGCATCAGCACCAGCCAGAGGCCGACGACGGACCAGAGCATCTGCTTCTGGTAGCGCGGGCCCTTCGACCAGAAGTCGACGGCGATGACGCGCAGGCCGTTGAGCGCGTGGAAGAGGATGGCCGCGACGAGGCCGTACTCCAGCAGCGCGACGATCGGCGTCTTGTACGTGGCTACGACCTTGTCGTAGTCCTCGGGGGAGACACGGACGAGAGCGGTGTCCAGCACGTGAACGAACAGGAAGAAGAAAATGAGGACGCCGGTGACTCGATGAGCCACCCAGGACCACATTCCTTCCCGGCCGCGGTACAGCGTTCCAGCCGGCACGGAAGTTCCTCCGGGAGCGGGGATTGGGGCCAGCCGGCTTGTGCTGTCGGTCGGGCCCGGCCGGGTACGGTCCACCGGCCCTCAGCATCGTATCCACGGTTGCCTGCGGCGCTTAGCGGGGGGCTGGGTATGTGATCAAAGTGGCACGCGGATGGGGGATTGGCGGCTAATGGCGTGGAGTGTCCGGCTATTTGCCGGATGCCGGTTCGTTGTGGCTGGTCGCGCAGTTCCCCGCGCCCCTGAGCAGCTCCAGCAGCCGTGCCCTTGCCAGGTGGCGGAGTTCCTCTGCTGCTACAACGCGTTCCTCTTCCGGATCGTTTGCCAATCGTGACCGGATTCCGGCCAGGGCCTGGTCGAGGGCCTCGTTCGGTGGTAGCCCGTCCACGCAGATGACGAACGCGTGTCCGAACCTGGCCTCGTACGCGGCGCTCGCGGCGCTCAGGGCCGTGTGGGCCGCGCCGTACACGTCCGGCGGGAGCACCGGCAACGTTTCTCCTGCCAGAGCCTGTGTCAGGTCTCCCGGGCTCAGGTCGTAGGCCGCCTCGTCGGACGCGGCCAGCAGGGAGTCGATGTCGGGGTACGGGCGGTGGTCGGCGATGCGGTCGGCCCAGCGGGGGCTGTGCAGACAGGCGAGGAGGGCCGGTCGGACCTCGTCGGCGGGGGCCGTGTTGAAGGACTCCAGCGCGGTGAGGGACGGTGGAGTGCGGGTCTGCTCGGGCAGCGACGGTATGGCGACTCGGCCAGGAAGGTGTATGGGCGTCACGTGGGTTTCGACAGTGGATTCTGGGGCAGCAGTGGCGCCACGTTACCGAGTGTGGACGTGACGTGTACGACGGATGCCCGAATTTCAGTCGAACGGGAGAGTTTCGGAACGTTCCCTGGACGGCGAGCTGAGCTCACAGGGCCTAGGTTGGCGATGTGAGCCAGCACAAGCACAGGCGCCGGGCACCGGCCGGACGGGCGCTGAAGCAGACGTGGGTGCTGATCGTCGCGGTGGTCGTGGTGACGGTCGCGGCCGGAGTGAGCCTCGGGCTCCTGGCCACCGGCGACGACGGAGAGTCGGCCGGCTCGGAGCAGCGGCGGTCCGCCCCGGGTGTGTCCGAGGCCGCCTCGCCCGCCGCCCCGGAGAAGGCGCCGACTCCGTCACCCACCCGGTCGTATCCGCTCTCGAAGGCCCCGCGCACCATCCCGGCCGTCACCTCCCACACCGCCGCCCGCGGGCCCGGCTGGCGCCCGGCGAAGGAGGAGCGGGTCGTCGTGAACGACGCGGAGCTCGCCGACGAGGGGCGGCTCGTCGCCGGTGAGCTGGGGCTGACGTACGCCGGTGAGAAGGACGATGTGCGCGCCGGGGACGTGCGGCTGGCCCTGAACGACGACGAGGGCGCGGATCCGGAGTCGTACTCCATGACCGTGCGCGGTGGGCGTGTGACCATCACCGGGCCGGGGGAGGCGGGGGTCTTCTACGGGACCCGGACGCTCAAGCAGGAGGTCCACGACGGGGGTACGGCGCCCGAGGGCGTCGTGCGGGACGACCCGGCCAAGCCGGTGCGCGGGTTCATGCTCGACATCGCGCGCAAGCACTTCACCGCGGACTGGATCGAGGACCGGGTGTGGGAGCTGGGGGACCTGAAGTTCAACCAGCTGGGCCTGCACTTCTCCGACGACCAGGGCTTCCGGATCGAGTCCACCTCGCATCCCGAGGTCGTGTCCCAGCAGCATCTGACCAAGGCCCAGGTCCGGAAGATCGTCGAGCTGGCCGCGAGCAGGCACATCCAGATCGTGCCCGAGATCGACTCGCCGGGGCATCTGGGAGCCGTCATCGCCGCGCACCCCGATCTCCAGTTGCGCAATGTCAACGGGGTGGCGACCCGGGGCGCCATCGACATCTCCAAGCCCGCGTCCGCCGAGATCGTCGACGACCTGCTGAACGAGTTCGCCGGGCTCTTCCCGGGGAACCAGTGGCACCTCGGCGCCGACGAGTACCAGGCGCTGGTCGTAGCCAACCCCGAGGCGTCCTACCCGCAGCTCGCCACCGCCGCCCGGGCGGCCTACGGCTCCGGCGGCACCGTCGCCGACCTCACCACCGGATGGCTCAACGGCCGCGCCGCCACCGTCCGCGCCCACGACCGCACGCCGCGGGCGTGGAACGACGGGTTCTTCCGGGACACCTCCGTCCAGCCGGACAAGGACATCCAGGTGGCGTACTGGACGGGCAAGGAGATCGGCGCCCGGCTGCCCCTGGAGTACCTGAGGGAGGGGCGGAAGGTCATCAACTACAACGACGAGTTCCTCTACTACGTGCTCGGCGAGCCGCAGACCTTCGTCTATCCCACCGGCGAGCGCATCTACGAACAGTGGACGCCGCGGGTCCTGCGGGGGACGACGGCCGTGCCGGCCACCTACGACGACCAGATCCTGGGCGGGTCCTTCGCGGTGTGGTGCGATCTGGCGAACTCGCAGACGCAGGCCCAGGTCGCGGCCGGGATCCGGATGCCGCTGCGGGCGACGGTGCAGAAGCTGTGGGACGCGGATGAGCCGGAGCTCTCCTGGACCGAGTTCCGGGTGCTCGCGGACCGGCTGGACTGAGCTGTGGATTGGCCGATACGGCTGCGAACCCCCGTGCGAATGTGGTGTATTCGGGCCTAGGGCCTGTCCGGCGGATGGGCGTGCCAGGCCCCGCGCCGCCGGCATGATCCGCCGGACAGGCCCTGGCCGTACCGAACAGCCAGGGGGAATCGGAAATGGGCTACTGGGGGTACTTCGTCGTGGGCCGCGGGGAGCGGCCGCTGACGGAGCTGGACGCGCTGGCGGGCGCCGAGGGGATGACCCTGCGCGAGGAGGCCCCCGGCGGCTGGCAGGTGTGGGAGTACCCGAGCGGCGACGGCGACATCGGCAGCATGAACGCCCTGTCCGGTGAGACCGGGGCACCCGCGCTCTTCGGATACGTCATGGACAGCGCCTCCGTGGTGGTGGAGGCGGCGGCGCCGGAGAGCGGGGCGTGGACGACCTGCCTGGCGCGGGCCGCCATGGGCGGGTACCTCGGCGCCGGCAACGAGGGGCTCACGCTGGAGGACTACTTCCTCGAACCCGGTGACGCCGCCGAGCGTGCCGTCGCCTGGGCCGCCGAGGCCGGCCACGAGGTGAACGCCGAGTCAGTGATCGACGTACTCACCTCTGCAGCGGATCCTTTGGCCGAAAACCTCTTCTTTCGGCTGCTCGACCGGCTCGGCGTCGTACCCCTGTGACACTCACGGGCCGTTGCACGCAGTAAGGGGAGGTGTGGGCTCCGTTAAGGACGGGGCCTTCCAGGGGCCTGTGCGGGGACCCCGACCCTCATGACTGACCCGCTTAGGGAGGCGTGGATGAGCCTGGTGGAACTGATCGCTCAGGCCGACGAACGCGGACTGGCCGCCAGCGGGTTGGCTTGTTTGGATCGGTGCGTGCCCCTGCTCGGGGGTGACGACGAGGTCCTGCGGCCGCTGTGGGCGAACCTCGCGGTGGGCGGGGAGCCGGCCGCGTGGGGCGAACTGCTGGAGCAGGTACGCGCGAAGCTGGGCGTCGCCGAGATCGTGGACGACGAGGACGTAGAGGACGAGGCCGCGCTGCTCGCCCGGCGGATGCTGGCCGCCGCGCCGGCCGTACGGTCCGCCGCCGAGGCGCGGATCTGGGCCGACGCCTGCTCCGTCGCCTCGCTCCAGATACACCGGCTCCTGGACCCCGCGGAGGACGACGCGTCCGCGGCCGGAGCCCTGCCCGAGGCGATCGGCTCGGCGCGCGCGGCGGGGGCCGCCCCCGTGGAGGGCCGTACGGCGGGCATGTCCCCGCTCGTCGCCGCCGAGCTGCGCCGCCAGATCGGCGTGCTGGAGATCCTCGCCGGGCATGGCGCGGGCGGCCTGCGCCGGGCGCTGGAGGTGTCGACGGAAGGGCGGCGGGTGCTGCGGGCGGTCGTGTCGCGGCGGGCTCGGGGGAGGGGCTGACGCCCGGGCCGTCCGGCGTTCCCGTGTCCTCCCGCGGCTGTCAGGTCATCAGCCACTTCACCACCGCGTCGCCGTACCGGGCCGTCTGGGCGTAGAAGGCGGACAGGTCGCGGTGTGTCGCCGCGAAGAGACCGCGGACTTCGGGTTCCGCGTCCGTCGCGCCGTACGGCCGCAGCAGCTTCAGGCGCGCGTGGCGCCACAGGTCGTCGAAGTCGGCCGTCCTGAGGTACTCGGCGACCCCGATCACCTGGGCCGCGGTGAGCAGCAGGAACGGCGGCAGGGGCGGGTCCGGGTGGAAGACCGGGCGGCCGCCGAGGACCACATGGGTGCGCGGGCCGTCCGGCGCCTGGTTCGGGGGGATGCCGCAGTAGAGGAGTTCGACCTCGCCGTACTGCTTGTCGAGCACCTCCTCGCGGTGCCGGCCGATCCGCTCCCGCACGATGTCCCAGTCGTCCTCGAACTGACGCCGGAACCAGGTCGGGCTGTTGCGCAGTGCCGAGGGCGGCACCGCTCGGAGATGGAAGTACATGCTCATCAGTGACTGGAGCGCATGGGAGCGGCGAAGCGTCACTCCCGCGTAAACCTGGCGTCTGAGGGAGTCCTGTGACTGTCATGGGGTGGACGTGGGGCGGTCCTGCACCGGTCCCGGGCAACCCCCGAATCCGGGTGACGAAACGTAGTTCGGCCACGCTCTCCAGGATGTGACGACTCAGCAGGAAACCAGGCCCCCAGCTGCGACCAAGCCGGTTCGTTGGGCGGCGGACGCGGTGGCGACGATGCGCGAGGGGGCGAGACTGCGACTCGACTACTCGGCGCAGAGCCTGTGGCGGGTCGACCGGATGATCGAGGAACTGCGCCGCGAGCGGACGCCGTATGCCGCCGTGGAGCACACACTGCGCGGTCTCGGCGCGTACGCCGGTGAGGTGATCGCCCGTCAGACCGGTGCCGAGTGGTGGGCGTCGGGCGGCGACCACTGGATCCGCACGCCCGACGGACGGCTGTGGGACCCGATCGACGAGGCGCGGCGGTGCTTCGGGGGCGACGGGTCGCTGCGGTTGCTGTGCCGGGACGCGACCAGCGGTTGGTCGCGGGGGTAGGGCGACCTTCGTGGACATGACTCGGCCGGGACCCCGTGAATGGGCGGGGTCCCGGCCGGGTCAGCTGCGCTCGGCGGATGTCTCGGCGGCCATGGCGTCAGCGTCTGGCCCAGGTGGGCGCCGGCCCGGCCGCTCTCCCCGGTGCCGGCCGCGAAAGAAGCCGGACGCGCGAGCGGGGCCGGGTCCTTGGCGGCCCGCCCCCGCAGGCCCGCGAGGGCGTCAGCTCGCCCAGACCTCGGCGTCGTCGGCCGGGACGGTGGTGGCCAGGCCCAGTTCCTTGCGGGCGGCGACCGTCTTGTTCGGGTCGATGCCGGTGAACGCCGGGTCGTAGGCGATGTAGAACGCGTCGGCGTCGGCGGCGTTCGCGGCCGTCTTCCAGTGCGCGGCCGTCTTCGTCAGCTGCTCGCGGAGCTTGCCGACCTCCGTGCCCTCGATGCCCTTCAGGCCCTTGAGGTGTGCGTCGAGGGCGGCCGCGACGGCCTTGGCCTGCGCCTTGTAGCCGGCCAGGTCCGCCTCGACGCTGTCCTTCTCGGACTGGTTCGCCCACAGAGCGTCGTACACGGCGTTGGAACCCGTCAGGTACGTGCTCTGCGCGGGCTTCAGGGTCTTCGCGTCGGCCTTCAGCGTGCCGGTGAAGTTGCCCGATTCCTTGTTGTAGGTGCAGGTGACGGCACGGTCACCCGTCGCCCAGCTCTCCTTGGTCGGGGTGTAGTAGAAGATGCTGACGCCCTTGGGGAGCGCCCAGGTGTCCGGGGCGAACTTCCCCGCCTCGGCCGGGCATCGCTTGTCGGCGATGGCCGAGATCGCGTCGTCGCCGGGGTACGAGGACCCTTCGTCGATCTTGAAGTCGGCGACGACCTGACCTGTGTGCGCCTCGGTGCACGGCACGATCTCGACGAGGACCTCCTCGCCCTCGCCCTTGTTGTTGGGGTTGTAGCAGTCCCCGACGGCCAGCGAGAACACCGAGCGCTGGCGGGCCACCTTCTTCGCACCGTCCGCGGCGCTGTCGACGGCGTCCGAGACACCCGAGCACCCGGTCGCGCCGATCGCGAGCAGGGCGACGGCGGCGGTTATGCCACGAAGGGAACGGGAAGATCGAACGATCGACATGACGTGTACATCCTCTTATGTGATCTTTATGAGGGCCGCATCGTATGCCATTCCCGGGGCTTGGCTGTGCGAAGGTCCGCGAAGCTCAGCGACGGCCTGCGACGGCCCGGGAAGGCCCCTGCCTCGGCACGGCGTCAATGTGACTCGCGATGAGCCGCAAGGGTTGTATCCCGGCCACATCTCGGCCGTCCTGTGACACTTCTGTGAGGCCGGGCGCTGTTGACCGTGGAGGGGCGTGGGCAAGGGTGGCCGCATCGCGAGGTGCGGATTCGCCGCGAACCGGTACGGACGAGGACAGTTCTTGGGCCAGGGAGGGGAATCCCGCCGCGTGCACGCGCACGACGGGGAGTTGAGCGTGGCCGTGGCGCGGGCTCAGGAAGGTGACGAGGCCGCCTTCGCGGTGGCGTACCGGCTGGTGCAGCCGGGACTGCTCGGGTACCTGCGCGGGCTGGTCGGGGGCGACGCGGAGGACGTGGCGTCCGACGCCTGGCTGGAGATAGCCCGCGACCTGGGCCGCTTCAAGGGCGACGGAGCCGGGTTCCGGGGCTGGACCGCGACCATCGCCCGGCACCGGGCCCTGGACCATCTGCGCCGGCAGAAGGTACGGCCCCGGCCGTCGGCGCTGGAGAGCGACGTACTGGACCTGCCCGGCCCGCACAGCACGCACGACCAGGCGCTGGAGTCGATCTCCACGCAGAGCGCCCTGGAGCTGATCGGCGGGCTGCCGAGGGACCAGGCCGAGGCGGTGCTGCTGCGGGTGGTCGTCGGCCTCGACGGCCCCGCCGCCGCACGCGTCCTGGGCAAGCGCCCGGGTGCGGTACGGACCGCGGCGCACCGGGGGCTGAAGCGCCTCGCCCAGCAGCTGGGCGGCGCGGGTGTGACGGATGACGGCCCCCGGACGCTGGGGGAATCGAAATGAACAGTGAGCGTGACGGCGGCGGCAAGGGCGGCACCTCAGCGTCTCGATGAGGCGAAGCGGGGTGTGCGCGGTGAGTCGTACGGGGCGTGAGAGACGTACTGGCTCTACGAGCTTGTGTGTCACAGCTGTCACGAAGGTCACGTAGAGCACGTACGACACGTGCATCACGGAGGCCGCATCGGGCCAGGTCGGACAGGAGCAGGAAACGGACATGGGTGAACAGCAGAACGGCGGTGGGACCCCCGGCCGTCGGCGTGCGCACCCTGACGGCCTCGCCTTCGGGCACGCGTCCGGACGCGCCGCCGGCCCGGACGTGGTGCGCGACGACGCCGCCCTGGAGGCGCTGCTCTCCGCCGCCGTACTGCGCGGACACCGGGCGGACGTCGAGGGCGAGCAGCGTGCTGTGGCCGCGTTCCGGGCCGCCCGCGCGGCGGGGGCGCACCGGGCGCGCACCCGGCGCCGGGACGACTGGCGGCCCCGCGAGCCGCGGCGCCTGGCACTGTCCGTGAAGACCACGCTCTCCCTGTTCGTCGCGAGCCTCGCGCTCGGCGGCGTGGCGGTCGCCGCGATCGGCTCGTCCGGCACCTCGGACGCCCCCGACGGCGACAGGACCAGCCGGCCCACCCCGTCGACCAGCACGCCCGGCCGGCCGCCCGTCGACCCGTCCGCCGCGTCGTCCGGCGCCACCGCCGGGCAGCACGGCCATCCCGCCACCGCCCAGGACACCGAGGCCAAGTGCCGTGCCTACGACCAGGTCGAGGGCAGCGGCAAGGCCCTGGACTCGACGGCCTGGCAGCGGCTCGTCACGGCGGCGGGCGGCGCGGACAAGGTGGCCGCGTACTGCGCCGAGCAGCTGGCGCGGGCGGCGGGGCCCGAACCGACGAAGAAGGCCGACACGGGCGGTGCCACCGGCAACGGCCAGGGTTCGAGCGGGAAGGACGCGTCCGGCGAGAACGCGTCCGGCGAGAGCGCCGAGAAGCCCGACAGGGCTGAGAAGAAGGACTGAGATCCTCGACCGAGGCAACGGCCGGGGCCGCCACCCCTGGCCCCGACAGAAACACAGCAGGGCTCTGAGCAGGCATTTTGTTGCCAGGATGGGTGTCCTCGTTTGTTGACTGGTCCAGTCGCCGGGATAATGATCAGTTCGAACGCATCTCGTCGAAGTAGACTTAGACGGAATACGTCGCAGTCGAGATGCGGGAGAGTGAGTGGAGAAGGGCCTGCCGGTCAAGCCGGACGATGTGGTCGACCGGGACCGGGAGTGGGGTCTGCTCGCGGAGTTCCTCACCGATGCGGACCCGGCGATGCGGCTCGGCATTGTGTCGGGGCGGCGGCGGCACGGGAAGTCGTACCTTCTGCAGGCCCTGTCCGAGCAGGTCGGCGGTCTGTACGTCACGGCGGTCCGGGAAGAGGGGCGGCTGCCCGCGATCCAGCGGTTCAGTGACGCGGTCGCTACGCATGCCGGTCTGAGGCCGGGCAGTCTGCGCCTGACCGACTGGCGTGACGTGTTGTCCAATGCCCTTGAGGTGACGGCCCGCTCGGCGCATCCGCTCCTGGTGATCGACGAGTTGCCGTATCTGCTTCAGCATTCGCCCGAGATCCCGGGACTGCTCCAGCAGCTTTACGACGAACGCCAGCGCGGCGCCCGGCGTGGTGCCGGGCCGGGGCCGCGGCTGATCCTGTGCGGCTCCGCGATGAGCGTCATGCACGAACTGCTCTCGGGAACCAAGCCGCTGCGGGGCCGGGCCGTGGTCGATCTACGGCTGGGCGCCTTCGACTACCGCGACAGCCGGGACTTCTGGCAGATCACCGATCCGCTGACCGCGCTGAAGGTGCATGCGGTGCTCGGTGGGGCTCCGGGATACCGGCCGGTGGCCGGCCGTCCGCATCCGGACGACGGCTTCGACACGTGGCTCACCCGCACACTGCTCGATCCGGGCCGGGCGGTGTATTCGCGTACCGAGACCGAGTATCTGCTGCGCGAGGATCCCAGGATCACTCAGCACACCCTGTACTACGACATCCTCACCGCGATCGCGAACGGCGCCACCACCCCCAGCAAGATCGGGGCCGCCCTGGAGCGCCCGCGCAATGCCGTCGCTCACCCCCTGGGCGTGCTGGAGTCCACCGGCTACATCCGCAGGGAGCAGGACATCCTCCGCTCCAAACACCCTGTGATCACCCTTGCCGACCCCGTCATCCGCTTCAACCAACTCATCACCCTCCCGCAGGCGACCGCCGTGGAGCAGGGCTTCGCCGAGCAGGTCTGGCAGCAGGCCGCCCCGACCTTCAACTCCAAGATCCTCGGACCGCACTTCGAGGACCTGGCCCGCGACTTCACCCGCCGCTACGCCCACACCCTGCTGCCCGGTGGGCTGCCCGGCCCGGTCGGCACCACCGAGGTCGCCGACCGGGCAGCCCGGACCAAGCACGAGGTCGATGTCATCGCGCTGGCAGCCGGCGAGCGCCCCCAGGCACCCCGAGCGAGGATCGCGCTGCTGGGCGAAGCCAAGGCGACCGCCGCCCGTCGTGGGACCGGTGACCTGGAGCGCCTCGAACGTATCCGTGGCCTGCTCGCTGACCAGGGGTACGACACCGCTGCCACCACTCTGGCCCTGTACTCCCTGCACGGCTTCTATCCCGACCTGGTCGACCTGGCCAATCGTCGTGACGACCTCCTTCTGGTCGACCTGCCCGCCCTCTACGGCAGTTGACCCAGCCGGCCAGGGCTCGTGCTGAAGCTTGCTGAGCCATGGGCGGAACAGCGCGATGCGTGCCTACGTGCAACGGCTGTTGGCGTGCCCCTGGTCCGCCTTTCGGCCCACCGGCCCTTGCTTCTTGAGCTGTCCTGTCCCGCCGCGCGAAGATGGGGCCGGATTGGGCGCCTCTGCGTCCGGGCGGCGGTGTCCTCCCATGCGGCGTGAATCATGCCCCCCCCGGCGACTGCCGCTCCGCGTTCTTCTCTGCCCAGGACCGACCGGTCCGGAAGGGATTTCGTCCTCGCGCATGTAGATGTTGCCGAGGCGGCCGGGGCGGGTGCACGGTCAGTTACCGGGGGCGACTGACTGCACCGCCAGGGCTGCCAGACATGTGGAACTCGCTACGTAGATCTGCACACGGGGGAGACGTCGCCCTGTCTCACCTCCGCAACCAGTGGGCACAGACGCCGAGTTCGGGAGTCTCGGTCGCCCTGGCCGTCGCCGGCCTGCTGACCGGCTCGGGTTCGCGATACGGCACCGCCATCACCCGCGGCGGCACGCTTTGGGCCGCGTTCTTCATGGGAGTGATGGCACCCTGGGCTGAACGGTACCTGCGGATCGCCGCGACTCTTCAGGTGATGTTCGACGCCGACGTCCTCGGCCTGCCGTGGAACAGCGTGGCAGTCGGGAACCGGATCGGAGACGACGAGGTGAGCCGACTCAGTCGGCGCTATCACGGCGGCGAGGACCGGCTGCGGGGCTACCACCTCGTGGTGGACGTACTTCCTCAACCAGGATTTCCGGAGCGGAGGCTCCCGAGGTGAGACCGACCGTGGTGGCTTCTCGGAGCCAGGCGGGATCGACGTTCTCGGCGTTTCGACCAGATGCGCGGGTCTCGGTGCCGGCATTGAGGGCGAATTCCATCAGGCGCTGGGAGTTGGGCGAGTTGCGTGAGCCCACCACGAGCACCAAGTCGGCGTCGGTGGCCATTCGCAGATGTTGTCGGAGGGCACGAGACGGCTGAGTGGGCATGGATTCTCCAGGCGGAAAGGGGTGAAGAGGTCCTCTCCGGCGTGGGCCTTGGCGACCACGGGCGCCACCGTCTGCGGCCGGAGCAGCCGTTGTGGCTCCTGGTGGGCATCGAGGCTCGGGGTGCATTCGGGCGGCAGCCCCTGGAGCGGCGGCATCGTGGGCGGTTGGGCCGACTGGCTTGGCTCGTTCAACTGGCCGATGTTTCAAGCCGACTTCCAGCAGGCGGGGCGCTACACGCGCCACCACCAGCTGACCGAGTCGATGTCGAGCGGTTGATGGGAGGTCGCACCGCACTGGTCGGTGAACCCGGGCGGGGTGAACATCTCGGCGCTTGCGGGGCTTCCGTCCTGGTAGCGGTAGCGGTGGCTCTCCTGGCTGAACTGCATGCAGCCACGGATGTACGCGCCGAGCGCGCTCAGGTACGTGTCGACGATCGGGGGATGGTCGTCGCGCAGGACCTGTTCGCGTAGGTCCAGGAACCGGTTCACGATGCGTTCGTAGATGACGACCGCCTCAGCGACCGCGTCGGCGATCGTGCCGCTGTGTTCGTGGCGCAGTACGTCGATCAGGTTGTGCAGGTCACTGGAGCGGGCGGCTTCCTTGCCGTGGGAGAAGGCTTCGTGGCCGACGGTCGCGGCCAAGGCGGCCATCTCGGTGAGGGCCCGCAGCCTTGAGTCCGCGAAATGCTCCGGCCCCATCCCGTGGGTGCCCACCAGGGCTGGGAAGAGAATGAATGGCGGGCTGCCGCCGGTGTAGATGCGTGAGTGCAGCGCGTCGCTCAGAGTGGGCGGGATCCCCCGCTCGTTGGCGGCGATCCGCCAGAGTTCGCTTACCGCCTGGGCGTGCAGGGCCGCTTCGAGCCGCTCGCACAGATAGGGCGGGCAGGAGGCGCGGAAGTCACGCAGGATCTCCGCCAGCGCGTGGGCATAGGGTCCGTCCCTTTCGCTTGCCGGCTCCGGGGCGGCCGCCGTACGGACCGTGCGGGCCAGGAATGCCGCCGCACCGGCCGTGTCCAGGCGGACCGGCCCTTCGTCGAGGAAGTCGTCCACCGCGACAACCCACATGGACATGTTCGCGGCCACCTGCAACAACTCCGCCGGACCGGCCGGAACGATATAGCCGACCAGGGCCCCGATCAGCTGGCCTGAGATGCGCTCCTGCTCCTGCGGCGGGTAGAGACCGTGGCGTCGCATGAACTCGTTCGCGCCGAGATCGACGGTGTGGGTGGCCGGGTGCTGCTGGAACGGGATCGGGCAGTACACGGGTGGCACATCGATCTTTTGGATGTCTGGCACGGAGGTCTTCGGCAGGGTCATCGGCTCTCCTGTACGGGGCAAGTGCGGGCGGTCGTGTCCGGCACTTGGTCGGGCGGGGCGGTGAAGGCACTGTCGGGGTGCTGTTGGGCAAGGTCGAAGGCGTGGGCTGAGTAGGGGAAGGACCGGTCTGCTCCCTTGCGGCCTGGCGGGGGTGGCCCCGGTTTCGGTGAGCGGCCTTGCCGTGCGCGGGTCATACCGCCGCCGACTGGGGTCGTCCGTTGGCCGGGTGTGCCTCGACGGCCGTGTTGAGCGCTGCCAGGGCGTGGACGCCAGTCAGGACCGGGAAGTCGAAGGGGAGAGGTCGTGGGCCCACTTGGTCGGGCGGGGCCGTAAAGCCGCCCTCGGGTTCCTGCTGGTCGAGGAGGTGGGCAAGAGCGCGGCCGGCTGTGGTCGCGGTGCCGTGCCGGACGATGACGGGTACAGCCTGTGCGGTGGACAGGGCGTCGCTCGTGTCGCCGTTGCGCTGGCCCCAGCCGCCGTCGGGGTTCTGTGTCTGTTCCAGGCGCCGCACAGCCTTGGCGGTGGCCGCGGCGATGCGAGTGCGGGCCGTAGGGGAGACGTGGGCCGTGGTGCGGCCGAGGGCCTCCACCACGTAGACGATGACGCTGGACTCGCTGAGTGTCCAGCTTCGCTGCCATGTTCCGTCACCGCCCTGGACATCGAGGAGGAAGTCGACGGCCTGGTCGAGGATGCCGGAGTGGCGTCGCCAGTCGGGGGCCAGCGCGATGACGGCCCCGGCGGTCATGTCGGGCTCGGGGGCGTGTCCGCGGACATAGGTGGGCCAGCCTCCGGCAGCGTCGGCCATGCGGCGCAGGTAGTTGTCGGCCCGGCCGAGCCTGTGCTCGTAGGTGTTCGGGCCGGCCAGGCGGAGCAGCCTGGCGCACCGACTGGTGTCGTCGACATCGCTTTGAGTGGTGGTCTCGTCGTAGCCCCAGCCACCGTCCGCGAGCTGCCGGTCCGCGACGTAGGCGGCCATCCGTGGGACCACGTCTCGCCGGTCTCCGGCGCCCGCCAGAACGGTCCCGGCCAGTGCGGTCACGAACACCTCCTGTCCGGCGATGAACGGGATCCCGCGGTCGGCGTTCTGGACCCGGATGAGTACGCACAGGCCGTCGCGCAGCAGCGCGCCGCCGGGCTGATAGGTGTGCAGGGCGTGCAGAGCGATCAGGTGTGCCAGCGCGTTCCCCTGCCATACCTTTCCCGCGTCGAAAGAGCTAAGGGACGCGGCCATCCGGACCCGGTCGGTGTCCAGGCCCGGGGATTCCTCGTCGCGGTGTGCGGCGTGGAGGATCCGGACCGCGCGGAGGGTCACGTCGGTCCAGACCGCCTGTTCCTCGTCCGGGACGCGCCCGGGATCCGTGCGGCCGTCGAAGGGCAGGGCACCCAGCACTGCAAGGAGTGTTTCGAGAAGGAGTTGTTTCCGGGCGCCGGTGAAGTGCCGGAAGCCATCCAGATGGGCCCGTACCTCCGCGCTCGCCACCGGCCGGCCCGTGACGGCTGCTGCCGCGGCGGCGTCCAGGAACCCTGCCGGGCGCGCCCGGCCCAGGAAGCCGGTCAGGGCTTCTTGCGTGTCGGGGCCGGCTCTTTCCTTGCGCAGCAGACTGAGTAAGAGGGCTGATTCCAGGATCCGGCTGGCGCATCGGTCCCGGATCGCACCGTCCGCTTCTACGCGGCGGACCAGGTGGTCATACAGGCGCTCGCGGGCGGAGAGGATGTGAGCGTAGGGCCAACTGACGGTCGTGGTCATCAAGTTCTCCCTCATGTGGCATAGGGAAGTCCCGCAGTGGCGTGGGTACGTCCAGGGGCAGGGGCAGGGGCAGGGGCAGGGGCCGGTCCTCGGCCGTGCGTGTCTTGGCGTCGAGGAAGCTGCGCAGCGCATGGTCGATCCGGCTCTGCCCGTGCGTGAGGTTGCTGGGTTCGGTGTTCGGTGTCGGGGCGGTCATGGGGTCTCCCCTGTCGGCTCGGTGGGTGTTTCGTTGGTCAGGCGCAGGGCTTCGTCGAGGAGGGCCTCGACCACGCGGGACTCGGGCACGGTCTTGATGACTTGGCCGCGGACGAAGATCTGGCCTTTGCCGTTGCCGCAGGAGACGCCGAGGTCGGCTTCGCGGGATTCGCCGGGGCCGTTGACGACGCAGCCCATGACGGCGATGCGCAGGGGGTGAGGGAAGCCGTCGAAGGCGGCCTCGACCTGGGCGGCGAGGCGGTGGATGTCGACCTGGAGTCGGCCGCAGCCGGGGCAGGAGACGATCTCCAGTTTGCGGGGGCGCAGGCCGAGTGAGGCGAGGATGTGGTGGCCGGCTTTGACCTGCTCGACGGGGTCGGTGGACAGGGAGACGCGGATGGTGTCGCCGATGCCGTCGGCCAGCAGGATGCCGAAGGCGACGGCGGATTTGATGGCGCCCTGGAAGGCGGGGCCAGCCTCGGTCACACCGAGGTGGAGGGGGTAGTCGCAGCGTTCGGCGAGCAGCCGGTTCGCGGTGATCATCGTGAGCGGGTCGTGGTGCTTGACGGCGATCTTCAGGTCCCTGAAGCCGTGCTCCTCGAACAGGGAGCACTCCCACAGAGCCGATTCCACCAGCGCTTCGGGGGTGGCCTTGCCGTACTTGGCCAGGAGCCGGGGGTCCAGTGACCCGGCGTTGACGCCGATGCGGATCGGCACGCCCGCGTCGGTAGCGGCGCGGGCGATCTCGCCCACCTTGTCGTCGAACCTCTTGATGTTGCCGGGGTTGACGCGTACGGCCGCGCAGCCGGCGTCGATGGCGGCGAAGACGTAGCGGGGCTGGAAGTGGATGTCGGCGATCACGGGGATGGGGGACTTGGCGGTGATGGCGGGCAGGGCGTCGGCGTCGTCGGCGGAGGGGACGGCGACGCGGACGATGTCGCAGCCGGCGGCGGTGACTTCGGCGATCTGCCGCAGGGTTGCGTCGATGTCGGCGGTGTTGGTGGTGGTCATGGTCTGCACGCTGATGGGCGCGCCGCCGCCGACGGGCACGGTGCCGACACGCAGTTGGCGGGTGCGGCGCCGTGCTGGAGTGGTTGGCACGGCGGGCAGGCCGAGGTCGGTGGTGGGGCTCACGGTCGTAGCTCCTGGGGCTGGTGCGCGAGGGCGGCCCGGGCGCGCAGGACGGCGTGGACGATGCCTGTGGTGGTGAGGCCCGCTGCCGTGAGGAGGTCGTTGCGGGTGCCGTGGGGCAGGAAGCTTCCGGGGAGGCCGAGGACGCGGACCGGGACGGGGCAGGCCGTGTCGGCGATGGCCTGGGCGATGCGGCTGCCGGCGCCTCCGGCCCGGGTGTTGTCCTCGATGGTGACCACGAGGCGGTGGCGGGCGGCGAGTTCGGTCAGGGCGGCGGGGACCGGCTGGACCCATCGGGGGTCGGCGACGGTCACGCCGATGCCCTGCCCGGCCAGATAGCGGGCCGCCTCCATGGCGGCGGAGGCGAGCGGGCCGACCGGGATGAGCAGGACGTCGCGGACACCGTGTGCGTGGAGGATGTCGAGGCCGTGTTCCTGGCGCAGGGTGGCGATGTCGGGTCCGGCGGTGGCTTTCGGGAAGCGCAGGGCGGTCGGGCCCGCGGTGTGGGTGACGGCTTCGGTGAGCAGTTCGCGCAGCCGGGTGGCGTCGCGGGGCACGGCGACGCGCAGGCCGGGGACGGCGCCGAGGATGGTGAGGTCCCACATGCCGTGGTGTGAGGGGCCGTCGGGGCCGGTGATGCCGGCCCGGTCCAGGACGAAGGTGACCGGGAGGCGGTGCAGGGCGACGTCCATCAGGACCTGGTCGAAGGCGCGGCCGAGGAAGGTGGCGTAGACGGCGACGACGGGGTGAAACCCGCCCAGGGCGAGGCCGGCGGCGGAGGTGACGGCGTGCTGTTCTGCGATACCGACGTCGTGGAAGCGGTGGGGGAAGCGGGCGGCGAAGCGGGACAGGCCGGTGGGGCCGGGCATGGCCGCCGTGATCGCCACCAGGTCCTCGTGCCGTTCGCCGAGGCGGCACAGTTCGTCGGCGAAGACACTGGTCCAGCTGGGGGCGCCGCCACTGCTGGTGGCGGGTCTGCCGGTGGCCGGGTCGAGAACGCCGACGGCGTGCATGCATTCTGCCTGGTCCTGCTCGGCGGGCGGGTAGCCCTGGCCCTTGACGGTCACCACGTGGACGACGACGGGCAGGCGGAGGTCGCGGGCCATGTGCAGGGCCTCTTCGAGCGAGGGCATGTGGTGGCCGTCGACGGGGCCGAGGTAGGCGAAGCCGAGGAGTTCGAAGAGATTGCGGGCCACCGGCAGTGGACCGGCGACCGGAGCGCCTGGCGGAGGGGAGGCGGTGAGCCAGTCGATGCTGTCGGTCGGTTCCTCGCGCAGCTGCCGCAGGTGCTCGGCCAGGGCGCCGATGGTGGGGGCGTAGGAGCGTTCGTTGTCGTTGAGGATGACGATCACGGGCCGGTCGGGAGCGGCGCCCAGGTTGTTGAGGGCCTCCCAGGCCATGCCGCCGGTCATCGCCCCGTCCCCGATGACCGCGACCACCGCCCGCTCGCTGTCCCCGGTCAGCTGCCGGGCCTTGGCGAGGCCGTCCGCGTAGGCGAGGGCGGTGGAGGCGTGCGAGTTCTCCACCAGGTCGTGCTCGGACTCGGCCTGGTTGGGGTATCCGGACAGACCGCCGGCCTGGCGCAGCCGGTCGAAGTCCCGGGCCCGGCCGGTGAGGAGCTTGTGGACGTATGCCTGGTGGCCGGTGTCGAACAGCAGCGTGTCGCGGGGCGATTCGAAGACGCGGTGCAGGGCGAGGGTGAGCTCGACCACGCCGAGGTTCGGGCCGAGGTGCCCGCCGGCCGCGGCGACCTTCTCGATGAGGAAGGCCCGGATCTGGGCGGCCAGCCGATCCAGCCGCTCCTCGGGCAGAGCGCGCAGGGCCTTGGGAGTGTCCGTCTCGTACAGCAGGGAGAAGTCCGTGGGCCGGGGTGTGGTGCGAGTGGTCATCGGTCGTCCTTGGCTGCCGGATCGGTGGTGGGCCTGCGCACGGCGGCGGGCAGGGCGAAGCTGACCTGCTCGGTCGTGGTGGTGTGCTCGCGAACGGTGAGGGGGCCGAGCCCGGCCAGGGCGGCGACGGTGTCGTGCACGAGGGCGGGTGGGGCGGACGCTCCCGCTGTCAGCCCGATCGTGCGGGCCTGCTCCAGCCAGCCGGGCCGGATGTGCGAGGCGTCCTCGATCAGCTGCGCCCGGCAACCGGAACGCCGGGCGAGCTCGACCAGGCGTACGGAGTTGGAGGAGTTTGCCGAGCCGATCACGAGGATCAGGTCGGCCTGTTCGGCGACCGCGCCCAGCGCGTGCTGGCGGTTGGTGGTGGCGTAGCAGATGTCGTCCGCGCCCGGGCCGGACGCGGCGGGGAAGCGTTCCAGAAGCGCGGTGATGGTCTCGGCGGTCTCGTCCACGGCGAGGGTGGTCTGCGTCAGGTAGGTGACCTTCTCCTCGTCCGGCACCTTCAGGGTGGCGATGTCGGCGGCGGTCTCCACCAGTACCGTCTGCTGTGGTGCCTCGCCGAGCGTGCCCTCGACCTCCTCGTGCCCGGCGTGCCCGATGAGCACCACCGTGCTGCCGCGCTCGGCGAACCGGCGTGCCTCGGCGTGCACCTTGGTCACAAGCGGGCAGGTTGAGTCCACCACGCGCAGCTGCTTGCGGGCCGCCTCGGCACGCACTCGCGGTGACACCCCGTGGGCGGAGAACGCCACGCGGGCACCGTCGGGCACCTCGTCCAGCTCGTCGACGAAGACCGCGCCCCGGGCGGCCAGTTCGGCGACGACATGCTGGTTGTGCACGATCTGCTTGCGCACATACACCGGACCGTCCGCGCCCCGGTCGTCGAGCAGGTGCTCGACCGTGTCGATGGCCCGCTCCACCCCGGCGCAGAACGACCGGGGGGAGGCGAGCAGCACCGTGCGCGGACCCGCGACCGCCGCCCAGGAATCCACCGCGGCACGCACGTCAGGGTGAGGCTCCGTGACCCGGGCACACACCGCGAGCCCCACCTGATCCCCGCCGCCCGCGGGCATCTCCACGACGGACGCGGCGTACGTGTACTGCGCGCCTTGGGGCAGCAGTTGTACCGGTCCGGTGCGCACCGTACGGCCGCCGCGGGCCAGCGTCCCGGCGAGCAGCGTCTGAGCCGGGCACGGCACCACCTGGCCATCGCCATGGCGCACCTCGGTAGCCACGAGTACCTCGCCGGGGCCGAGACCTGGAACGGGTGGCGCACACCCTCGTACGGCAGACAGAGCGGACGCCATGAGGAGCACCTCCTTCGGATTCCCTGAGATCACGAGCTTGTGGGCAGGCCGGTCCGGCGCGGGAGCTCAGGCAGACCGGTGGGTCATCAGATGGACCAGGGCGGTCAGATCGTGCACGGCGGCGGGGGCGGGGTCTGCCTCGTCGAGGGCGGTGAGAGCGTGCCGTAACTCCTGGGCCGCCGTGCGCTCGGCAGTGGCCCGACCGCCTGCCTCGTCGACCAGGTCCACGGCCTGTCGTACGGCCTTCTCGTCCAGCGGTCCGGGCCTGGCGTAGAGCTCGGTCAGGCGGTCGCCGGCCTCGGTGCCGGAGCCCATCGCGGCCAGTACGGGCAGCGTCTTCTTGCGCGAGGCGATGTCGCTGCCGACGGGCTTGCCAGTGGCGGCCCGGTCGCCGTACAGGCCGAGCAGGTCGTCCGTGATCTGGAAGGCCAGACCGACATGGCGTCCGAACCGCTGAAAGCGCTGCGCCCGCTCTTCCTCCGCCCCTCCCGCGAGCGCACCCAGCGCACACGCGGCACCCATCAGCGCGCCCGTCTTGCCCACGGCCATCGCCGTGTACTCGTCCGCGCTCACGTCGTCGCGCTGCTCGAAGGCCGTGTCCAGCGCCTCGCCCTCGACCAACTCGACGACAGCGGCGCAGAGCAGTCCCACCGACCGGGCCGCGACCTCGGCCCGGCGGGCCTCGGCGACGGCCTGCAAGGCCAGGGCCAGTAGCGCGTCCCCGCACAGCAGCGCGGCCGGCACTCCGAACACCGCCCACACCGTGGGCCGGTGACGGCGTAGTTCGTCCCGGTCGATCACATCGTCGTGCACGAGGGAGAAGTTGTGCACCAGTTCCACGGCCGCCGCCGCGCTCACGCGTCCTCGGCGCGGCCGCCCGCTGCCGTGCAGCAGCCGTACACCAGCGCGGGCCGCACCGACTTGCCGCTCACCGGCGCGGCCAGTGCCTCGCCCCGCTCATCCAGCCGGCCCAGGTGATAGCCGGTCAGTCTGCCCGTCAGCCCCGGCAGCCGGGAGACCCAGGCCCCCAGCGCAGGTTCCGTGAGCCCTCGCGCGTTTTCGAGGAGCCGGTGGGCCGTGGGTGGCGCGGGCGGATGCTGAACTACGGGCACAGTCATGGGGTTTGCCTCAGGTGTGGCAGGAGGGGCAGAGAGGGCGCCGGGGACGCGGCACCACTTCCATGGCACCCTCGGCGCGCGCACGCCGGTAGGGGACGCCGGCGGTCAACACGTTGAATGTGTTGAATGCAAAACCACCTGCGTCCGTGGCTCCGCCGCGTCGTCGCTCACGTGCTCGGCGCCCTTGCGCTCACCGTGCTCTGGGAGCCAGGAAACGGGCTGAGCAGGCCGTTGGTACTGCTGATTCGAGTCGGGGATCGGTGCTCTGGTAAGCGCTTCCATGCTCCTGGTGTGCGCCCTGCCAGGGATCCGGCGGTTCGCTCACGCTTGGTTCCCTGCGGACCCCTCACCCCCACGTCTGCAGGAATGGATCCGCCATGGCGCCGCCTCGGCGTGCCCCGAACCTTCGGCTGCGTGCGCTGCTCGCCGAGGCGGGCTGGAGCCAGGACGTGCTGGCCAGAAAGGTCAACAGCCTGGCGGCGCTGCGCGGTCTGCGTACGCGCTACGACCGGACCTCGGTGGCCCACTGGCTCACGGGCTCCCTTCCCCGCCCGCCCGTGCCGGAGCTGATCAGAGAAGCCTTCTCCGAGCGTCTGGGGCGCACTGTCACCGCGCTGGACACCGGGATGCCGGAAGCCGGGGGACTGTCCGAGTTCTGGGCCGTGCCGACCCTGGGCGATCCGGTGGCGCGGCTCGCCATGATGGCCGCCGCCGAACTCGACCCCGTCCACCGCGCGGAGGCCCGTGCGCTCGGGTACAACGCCGGGGCCGTTCTGCCGCCGGGACCGCGGGAGGATCCCGGGAAAGTGGTGGCCGAGGGCCCGCCGACCCTCCCGGCCCACGCGATCCGGCAACTGGCACGTTTGTACGTCTTCCACATCGAGGCGTTCGGCGGCGGGCACGCAAGCTCCGGACTTGCCGCGCATCTGGCGGGCAGCGTCCCGCAGTGGCTGCGCTGGGGCGGCAGCGACCGCCGCGTGCTCTTCCGCGGGGCGGCGCAACTGACCCACCTGCTGGCCCTGTCCGTCGCCGACATGGGCGCGGAGGGGCAGGCGCAGGGCTACCACCTGGCCGCGGCACGCCTGGCCGTGGAGGTGGAGGACCGGGCCATGTACGCGTTGAGCGTGCGCGCACTGAGCACGCAGGCCCTGCGCACGGGGCGCGTGGAACTGGCCGAGCGCCTGGCCCGGTCCGCGTTCGCCGCCGCACCGCCCGACGCCTCCCCCGCCCTGCACGCCTACCTGGAGGCACAGCTCGCGGTCACCCACGCCCGTACCCGACGCCGGGAGACCGCCCTGACCGCCCTGGCGGCAGCCGAGCAGAGCATAGGCCGGGCCGAGGACGCCGACGGCAAAGGTCCCTTCGACAGGTACCCGCTGGCCGACTTCAGCTACCAGCAGGCCATGGCCCTCAGCGCCCTGGGCGAGCGGCGCCCGGCCCTCAGAGCGCTGCACACCTCCCTGCGCCACCGCGGTCCCACCCGCCCCCGCTCACGGGCGCTGACCAGGGCCCGGATCGCCGAGGTCTACCTCGCGCAGGGCGACCTGGAGACCGCCGGCGCCCACTGGTACACCGTCGTGGAAGAGGCCGCGCGGCTCGATTCCCAACAGGTCCAAAGCCGGCTGGCCCACATGCGCCGGGAACTGCACCCCTACCGGCGAAGCCGCATCGTCAGCGCCCTGCTCGCCCGCGACGCCGAACTGGCGGCCACCCGGACGGAACCCCGCGGATAGCGGCCACCGGGACGGAGTGGTGGATTGGGTCACATGATGGATCCCTTCGTCACGGCCGAGCAGATGCTCGCCACGACGGCAACGACACACTCCGCGAACGCTGGGCGGAGACCGGTGCGCCCACCCCCGTCGGCTGAGGCGGGTGGCCTGGCGCCGGTTCGCGTCTCAGGGTTCGGCTCCCCCGCGCTCCACATGTCCACGGGAGGGCCCGCCTCAAGGCCGACGTTTCCTGCGTCTGTCCATCGATGCCAGTCACCAGCACGGCCGTGGCCCGGCGGATGCGAGGGCGGGAGAGCGTGTCACGGGGCACCCCATGAACAGCCCGATGCCGGGCACCGGGCAGTGGAAGAGCCGGCGTCCGGGACGGCTCAGCGCATCGGCCCGGGGAAGATCTGGCGAGATGTCCGATCGCGTTGGTCACGCGCTGGCCGCGTTGGTCACGAAAATCGCGCATCGACGCAGGTCAGGGCTGAAAACCGCGGAGACGACCGGGGCCGCCACCCCCCACAGGAGAGGCCCCGGCCGTCGCGCGGCACGGGCCGCGCGGCGGCCCGTACTCTCTACAGCGCCATGACTGCGTTTTCTGTCACACCTGGGCGGACACATTCGCGGATTCCCGGGTAGTTGCATGTTGTACGGACATGGACGAGCAGCGCTTTCAGGCCGTAACGTGCCTTTCGCGCCGGACGCGGAGGGTGTATGACCACCGCAACGACCTGCGGTCTCGGAACCGCAACCACCAATTGAGGTAGCAGTGCTGGGGGACGACGCGGAGTTGACCACCGCGGTGCTTGCCGCACAGGACGGGGACGAGAGTGCGTTCCGCACTGTGTACCGCTCCGTGCACCCGCGGCTGCTCGGGTACGTACGGACGCTGGTCGGCGACCCGGACGCCGAGGACGTCGCCTCGGAGGCGTGGCTCCAGATAGCGCGTGACCTGGAGCGGTTCAGCGGGGACGCGGACCGCTTCCGCGGCTGGGCCGCCCGGATAGCCCGCAACCGCGCACTGGACCACATACGCATGCGCGGCCGCCGCCCCGCGATCGGCGGCGACGAGACGGAGCTGACCGGGAAGGCCGCCGAGTCCGACACGGCGGGCGAGGCCATGGAGGCCCTGGCCACCGACGGCACCCTCTCCCTCATCGCGCGACTGCCGCAGGACCAGGCCGAGGCGGTCGTGCTGCGCGTGGTCGTGGGCCTCGACGCCAAGACGGCGGCGGAGACGCTGGGCAAGCGTCCGGGCGCCGTACGGACCGCCGCGCACCGGGGTCTGAAGCGGCTGGCCGAGCTGCTCGGCGACGATCCGGAATCGGCCGGGGTGCTCGACGCCCTGCCTCCCCAGCGAGGAACCCGCGACCGTGCGGTGACGTCTGCGAGTGTGACGCAAAGCGTCACGCGGACGCAGAAGGATGTGTGATGGCCGACGAGCAGTACAGGTGGCTGGACCGCGAAACGGCGGAGCGATTGCTGCGCGGAGAGTCACTGGAAGCTGTCGACCCGGCCGACCGGGACCAGGCCGAACGCCTCGCCAAGACGCTTGAGGCCCTGACCGCCGAACCCCTGCTGAGCAGTGCCGAACTCCCCGGAGAGGCCGCCGCGTTGGCGGCGTTCCGCGCGGCGCGCCCGGACCGGGACGCCGCCGCCGTGACCGTCGGCCCACGCTCCGGCACCGCCGCCACCCAGGTCACCGACGTCGGGCTGGTCCGCATCGGCGCCCCCGCCCGCGCCGCCCGTCGCCCCCGCCGGGGCCGTCCCGTACGGCTCGGTCTCGCGGCCGCGCTGGCCGTTTGCATGGTCGGCGGGGTCGCCGTCGCGGCCGGAACCGGAGTCCTGCCGACGCCGTTCGTCGGTGACGACGGGGGCCGCCCGGCCGCCTCGGTGTCGGCGCCCGCGCCGGAGCGTCCGTTCGTCTCGCCCTCCCCCGACAGGGGTGTGCGGGGCGGGCCCACGCCCGACGAAGGCGGCGAGAGCCCCGCCGGTCCGGGCACCACCGAGGAGGCGGCGCCCGGTGGCACCGCCACGGACCGCGGATCCGCCGCCGACGAAGGTGACGACGCCTCCGGCGGCGGGTGGAAGGCCCTCACCTCGTACTGCCGTGACCTGCGCGACGGCAAGCAGCTGTCCCACGACCGCCGCCGCGCCCTGGAGAACGCGGCGGGCGGCTCCGAGCACGTCCGGAAGTACTGCAAGAACGTCCTCAAGGCCCCGGGCGGCGCCGCCTGGGACAAGCCGGGCAAGGACAAGAGCAAGAGCAAGAAGAACAAGGACAAGAACAAGGACAAGAACAAGGACCGGGACCGGGACCGGGACGGAGACCGGGATCGGGACCGGGAGAAGCGCGACGAGGGGGCCCGCGACGGCCGCCGGGTGGACGCCGCCGCGGTCGCCCCGCTGCCCGTGGCCGACCTTCTGTCGGACCAGGTCCTCATTCCGCTCACAAGCCGCTGACCTGCGGTTTTGTGATTCGCGGAAAATTCTTCGCGGCAGGAGTGACGTTTTCGGCCGCCACGGCGCTGATCTGAGTGAGCCGACTGGTCATCGGCCGTCGCACAGAGCCGGGGTTCCCCCCGTACCTGCGGCTCGTGCATCGGCGGGGGGGGGGGGGGGGGGCCCCCCCCCCCCCCCCCCCCCCCCCCCCCCCCCCCCCCCCCCCCCCCCCAACCCCCCCCCCCCCCCCCCCACCCCCCCCCCCCCCCCCCCCCA
>NZ_JBHVGZ010000001.1:45968-52302 GCF_042800355.1 Streptomyces sp. NPDC057623 | reverse complement strand
TTTTTTGGCCCACCGTGGGGGGGGTTGGGGGGGGCCGATTGTTCGTGTTCCGTAGAAAGGGTCTGTTTCCCCCCCCTGTTTTGGGGCTTTGACGTAGGGGGGGGCGGGCCCTTCCCCCCCTCCCCCCCCCGCGCCCCATATCCCCGCACCCGTGCGCCCGGCCGGGCGTCACCAGTGGACGACGACCTTGTCGCCGGTCCTCACCTGGGCGAACATCTCCGAGATCGCCCGCTCGTCCCGAATGTTGACGCAGCCGTGCGAGGCGCCGGCGTAACCCGTGGCCGCGAAGTCGGACGAGTAGTGCACCGCCTGGCCGCCGCTGAAGAACATGGCGTAGGGCATGGGCGAGTCATAGAGCGTCGACACATGGTGCCGGGACTTCCAGTAGACGCTGAACACACCCTCCCGTGTCGGTGTGTACTGCGACCCGAACCGCACCGGCACCGTCAGGACCGTCCGCCCGTCGATCATCCAGCGCAGGGTCCGGCTCGACTTGCTGATGCACAGCACCCGGCCGGTCAGGCACCGCGCGTCCGGTGTGTCGGCCGGCTGGCCGCCCATCAGGTACAGGTCCCACTTGCCGGGTTCGCGGGTCATCCTCAGCAGCCGCTCCCAGGTGACCTCGTCGGTCCTGCCCGTCCTCGGCAGCCCCCGTTTGCCCTGGAAGCCCCTGACCGCCTGCTCGGTCAGATCGTCGTAGGTCCCGGTCGGACCGTCGAAGAGCCAGGCGATCTGCCGCAGCCGGGCCTGGAGCTCGCGTATGTCACGGCCCTCGTCGCCCCGCGACCACAGCACGGCCGCGGGCGCCGCGGGCGTGGACGGGGGCGTCGCGCTCGGCTTGTCGTCGGGCGGCGGCGCGGACTTCCCCGACGGCGTACCGCTCGGAAGCTCTATGCGCACCGGCGAGCGCCTGTCGTCCCCGGACGCCTGCACCGTACAACCGCACAGGACCGTGAGCGCGGCGCCCGCGGCGAGTACGGCAGTCGATCTCCCCATGCCCCTGGTACGCATTCCGCCCCCCGGCGTCTCACCGCGGCCGCCCCGACCGGGCGACCGGCCCGATGTCACCTGAGATGTTCCCCGCACGTGACCGGTTGCGAACTACGCGGCATGGTGGGACACAGAAGTGAACTGCGACACGGAGGCCACACCATGGCGCGTGAGTCGGAGTCGGGACTGCCCATCGAGCCGGTCTACGGGCCGGACGCGCAGCACGACTGGGATCCCGCCGAGAAGCTGGGCGAGCCGGGGTCGTACCCGTTCACCCGCGGCGTGTACCCCTCCATGTACACGGGCCGCCCCTGGACGATGCGCCAGTACGCCGGCTTCGGCACGGCGACGGAGTCCAACGCCCGCTATCGCGACCTGATCGCGCACGGCACGATGGGCCTCTCGGTCGCCTTCGACCTGCCCACCCAGATGGGCCACGACTCCGACGCGCCGATCGCGCACGGCGAGGTCGGCAAGGTGGGCGTGGCCATCGACTCGATCGACGACATGCGGGTGTTGTTCGACGGGATCCCGCTGGACAAGGTGTCCACGTCGATGACGATCAACGCGCCGGCCGCGCTCCTCCTCCTGCTGTACCAGCTGGTCGCGGAGGAACAGGGGGTCCCCGCGGACCGGCTCACCGGCACGATCCAGAACGACGTGCTGAAGGAGTACATCGCGCGCGGCACGTACATCTTCCCGCCGAAGCCGTCCCTGCGGCTGATCGCCGACATCTTCCGGTACTGCAAGGCCGAGATCCCGAAGTGGAACACGATCTCGATCTCCGGCTACCACATGGCCGAGGCGGGCGCGTCGCCCGCGCAGGAGATCGCCTTCACCCTCGCGGACGGCATCGAGTACGTCCGCACGGCGGTCGCGGCCGGCATGGACGTCGACGACTTCGCGCCCCGCCTCTCCTTCTTCTTCGTCGCCCGTACGACGATCCTGGAGGAGGTCGCCAAGTTCCGCGCCGCCCGCCGCATCTGGGCCCGCGTGATGCGCGACGAGTTCGGGGCGGAAAACCCGAAGTCCCTGATGCTCCGCTTCCACACCCAGACGGCCGGGGTGCAGCTGACGGCCCAGCAGCCGGAGGTGAACCTGGTCCGGGTCGCGGTGCAGGGCCTCGCGGCGGTGTTCGGCGGCACCCAGTCCCTGCACACCAACTCCTTCGACGAGGCGATCGCGCTGCCGACGGACAAGAGTGCGCGGCTGGCGCTGCGCACCCAGCAGGTCCTCGCGTACGAGACGGACGTGACGGCGACGGTGGACCCCTTCGCGGGCTCCTACGCCATCGAGAGGATGACCGACGACGTCGAGGCGGCGGCGGTCGGGCTGATGCGGAAGGTCGAGGACCTCGGCGGCGCGGTCTCGGCCATCGAGCACGGCTTCCAGAAGAACGAGATCGAGCACAGCGCGTACCGGATCGCCCAGGAGACGGACTCCGGTGAGCGGGTCGTCGTCGGCGTCAACCGCTTCCCCCTGCACGAGGAGGAGCCGTACGAGCCGCTCCGCGTGGACCCGGCCATCGAGGCCCGGCAGGCGGAACGGCTCGTGAAGCTGCGTACGGAACGGGACCAGGAGGCGGTGGACACGGCACTGGCCGCGCTGAGGAAGGCGGCCGAGGGCCGGGACAACGTGCTGTACCCGATGAAGGACGCGTTGCGGGCCCGGGCGACGGTGGGGGAGGTGTGCGACGCGCTGCGGGAGGTGTGGGGGACCTATCTGCCGAGCGACGCGTTCTGAACGACCCCGGAGGACGACCGCCGGCTTCTACCGCCCCCGGCGCCGGGCCTCGCGGATCGCGCGGGTGAGGACCGGCGGGAGCAGGTCGGCGGCGAGCGCCCGGGCGCGGCCGCGGGAGGTCCGCCGGCGTGCGGGGCGGTCCAAGGGCCGTTCGGCGGGGCCGGCGGCGGGCTGTTCGGCGGGGCTGGTGTCCGCGTGCCGGGACGGCGGGAACGGCGGGGCCTGCGTGCCCTTGGCCTTGAGGCGGACGATGCGGTGCCCGGCCGCCTGCTGGACGCTGAGCCGGCAGTCCGTGCGCGCCCGCACCATCGCCAGCAGCTCCTCCTGGACCGGCCCGGGGTCGCCCCAGGTTCCGTACAGCTTCTGCGTGCTCAGGCAGATCGGGCGCAGGCCCCGGTTGAGGACGGCCTCCCAGGCGGCTATCGAGACACCGGGCGTGTGCTCGGAGCGGAAGTCGTCCAGGACGACCACGCCGTCCGGCACCAGCAGGTCATGGGCCGCGCCGATGTCGTCGTACACGTGCTCGTACAGATGGGAGCCGTCGACGTGGACGAACCGGCAGGACCGGGGCGGGACCTCGCCGGGCACGATCGAGCTGGGGCCCTGAAGGACGCGGGGCAGTTCGTCGTGGAAGGAGAGGTAGTTCTCCTCGAAGGCCCGCCGGGTCAGGGAACGGTACGACTTCTGCGACTCCGCCTGGTTGGCGTCGTCCGGTGCGTCCCCCTCGAAGAGGTCGCACACCGTGTAGCGCTCGCCCGGCTGGAGGCGGCGCCCGAGGAATATCGCGCTCTTGCCCATGTACACGCCGACCTCCAGCAGGTCGCCGCGCAAGGCCGAGGATCGCTGCCGTTCGAGGAGCCAGTCGAAGAGCACCTGGTCGAGCGCGGGGAACCAGCCGGGGACGTCGTCGAGGGTGCGGGGGCGTCGGGCGGCGGTCGTGGGCTGTGGGGCTGCCATGGGCACGAGCACTCCGTTGTGAACCTGCGGATCGGACGGGGTACTCGGGCCCCTGCCCCGAGGGGGCGGGCCGAACCCGCCGCTGGATGAACGGCGGGACAACATCGCGTGGGCGGCAGACGGCTCACCGGTTGCCGGGTGAGGAAGCGGGTGGCGACCGCGGCTCGCGGCCGTCGGACCGGGTGGGGCGCGGGGCCCGCCGGCTCAGACCGGGTATCCCCATTCCCGCGCCAACTCCGCCAGTCGCGGCGGGAGTTCGACGTCCGGGCGGGCGGTGCGGGCGGGCTGGACGCGGCCGGACCTGAGGGTGCTCGACCAGTCGCCCAGCTGCGGCCGGAGGGTGCCGTGGTCCTGTGCGCCGTAGTCGAGCATGCCGGGCTCCCAGGGCACGCCGAGATAGGCGCAGACGCCGCGGGTGACCCGCTCCGGCTCCGCGGTCAGCTCCTCGTACCGGACCACATGGACGTCGAGGTTGCGGCGCGCCTCCTCCAGCTTCTCGCTGTAGCCGAGGACCTCGGCCCGGATGGCCTCGTGGTCGGGATCCGACCGGCGCTCGGTCAGGGACGCGATGACGGTGCCCGGGTGCCGCAGCAGGACGATGTGGCGCGCCTTCGGCCAACATCGGTGCAGCCGGGGCCAGATGAGGGTGTTCGGCGGGGTCTTGTCGACGATGACGTCCTTGCCGCTGCGGGTGAGTTCGAGGTGCAGCACCCGGTCCCACAGCAGGTGTTCCAGCTCGTCCTTGTCGAGCCGCAGTTCCCGCATGGCGGCTGCCGTGAAGTCGCGGGACAGCTGGACGTGCAGGGTGCGCAGATGCATCTCGTGCGGGGCCCGGATCCGGCTGTGGCTGTTCAGCAGCACCCGCAGCAGGGTCGACCCGGAACGCACCGAGCTCAGGACGAAGACCGGTGACTCCACCAGGCGCGGAGCGGGAGGCGCGGTGTAGCGGCCCTCGGAGGCGTCCGGGGCGCCGGAGCTCCGGGGTGTGGGGATGGCGTCCAGGTTCCCGCGTGGCGGGCTCACGGCCTGTCTCATCAGCCTGCCGCGACGCCTCAGTCCCTTGCCGATCGCCGTCATCCTGGGGTCTCGCACGGTGACACCTCTCTCTCGCGCTGTGCGCTCCGTATCCCAGGGGCGAGAGCTGAACGGGAGATGACGTGCGGGAGACGCGGCGCGGGAACGTGAGCGTGCGCGGCCCCGCTGACCAGGTGCCTTACCGGTTTCTTAATTCTTCCTGGGAATCTTCGCCAGCTCGCGGCGCAGCAGCGGCGTGGCCCAGTCCTCCACACCCCGGTTGAGCAGCCGGGCGAGGAGCAGCATCGAGGCGACCGTCAGCAGGACGGTGGCGTACGAGGGGATGCCGAGGTCCTGGTGCAGGACCTTGATGACGACCCAGCCCAGGTGCTCGTGGACGAGGTAGAACGGGTACGTCAGGGCTCCCGCGACCGTCAGCCAGCGCCAGTTCGCCCAGCTCAGCCAGCCCAGCGCGATCGCGGCGACGGCCAGGAAGCCCAGGGTGACGACCAGGACGATGCCGAGGGAGCTGCGGTAGGAGAAGGCCTGCACCTCCGGCGCGTGCCACAGGCGCTCGACGGCGTAGTGCTGGCCGATCAGCCAGCTCACGACCACGATGCCCCAGGCGTACGCGTCCCGGCGGTCGCGGTGCACGAGGTACAGGCCGACGCCGCCGATGAAGTACGGCGCGTACTCGGGCATCAGCACCAGGTTCAGGAGCGGCTCCTGGGCGGCCTGCGCGATGGCCGCGCCCAGCGTCCAGAAGGCGCAGAACATGATCACCCGTCGGCGGGTCGCCCCGGGCAGTACGACGCACAGCGCGAACAGGGCGTAGAAGCGGATCTCCGCCCACAGGGTCCAGCACACGCCCAGCACCCGGTCGACGCCCAGTGGCTGCTGGAGCATCGTCAGGTTCAGCAGCGCGTCACTCGGCGAGACGGCCTTGTAGGCGACCACGGGCAGTGCGAACACCGCCGTCACCAGAATGATCGCCGCCCAGTACGCGGGCAGCAGCCGGGCGGCGCGAGAGGCGAAGAACGAGCGCAACGAGCGGCCCCAGCCGCTCATGCATATGACGAATCCGCTGATCACGAAGAACACCTGCACACCCAGGCAGCCGTACGCGAACAGCTCGTGCAGCGTGGGGAACTGCAGGCTCGGCGAGCTGCCCCAGGCCTGGGAGACCTCGCCGTCGCGGCCGCCGTAGTGGTACGCCGCGACCATCAGCGCGGCCACCAGGCGCAGTCCGTCCAGCGCGCGCAGCCGTGTCTCACGGGGTTTTTCCCGCCTGGGGGGCTGAGCGGAGACTGCGGACGGCAGGACAGTGCGCACCGCGGTGTCCGTGGAGGCCGCTCGGGTGCCCTCGGACGCGTCGATCACAGGATTCCCCTCAATGGAACTCAGCCGGGCCACAGCACATTAGTCCGAATTAACAAGGTGCTTCGCCGGATGCGGTGAGACTTCGGTCAGCCGTCGGCGGGAATTCACCTTCCTGTCGCTTGCCAAGAATTCCTGGGAAGGTGACGTGAAGGGGAAATGGATGCGAAAGGGCGTGGGGGGGACCCACACAGCGGGGGCCCCCCCCCCCGGAGAGGGGGGTGCCCTCCCCCCCCGACCCCGGCCAAAATAC
>NZ_JBHVGZ010000001.1:0-45958 GCF_042800355.1 Streptomyces sp. NPDC057623 | reverse complement strand
GTGGGTGCGTTTCCTCTTTTGGGGGGTGAAGGGGGGTGGGGGGGGGGGGGGGGGGGGGGGGGGGGGGGGAGGGGGGGGTGGGGCCCCCCCCGAAAACCCCCCCCCCCCACGCCCTGGAAAGGGTGCGCTCAGCGCCCTACGGCCCGGCGCAGACTGCGCGCCTTTCGTGCGACCCGGCGGACCGTCGCGTTGCGCGGGATGAACGCCAGCTGGGCCGGCACCCCGCCGGGCAGCGCCAGCGAGGTAAGCCGCCTGCGCTTGAAGTACCGCAGGGTGTGCGGATTCAGCTGCCGCGCCAGATACTCCTCCGCCTCCCGCCGCAGGTTCGGCAGGACCTTGGCCTGCATGGCGAAGCCGACGGCCCGCAGGAGGGCGGCGAGGGCGTCCGTGTCCATGCCGCGCCGCTGTTCGGTGACCGCGGCACGGTCCGTCAGCTCGGGCAGCAGCGCGTGGACGATGGTGACCGGGACACGGTTGCTGTTCTCGTACGGGGCCAGCCGGTCCAGCAGGATGTCCGTGCCGACCTGGGCGACCGGCAGCCGGTACAGCTCGGCGGCGGTGAGCAGGGCGGTCGAGAAGCAGCCGACCACCAGGGCGGGGCGCATCCGCTGGTACAGCACCTCGGCGAGGACCGGGGTGTCCAGGACGGTGAGCTCGGCGCCGAGCTTCTCGGCCTCCCGCTCCAGGGTGCGGGTGAAACGGGCCGGGGCGGTGGGGTGCGGCTTGAACACCACCCGGGTGTGGCCGAGTTCGAACGCGCCCTTCAGCATCCGGACGTGCAGGTCCTCCTCCTGCTCGGCCGTGAGGATGCCGAGCGCGGAGAGGTACTGGCCGAGCAGCAGCGCGGGTTCGTCGATCCCGGGCAGCTCGTCCCCGGTCGCGACCAGTTCGGCGAGCACCTTGGTGAAGGCCGCGGTCGGGACGAGTTCCGGCTCGACGCCGAACTCGGTGAGCAGGAGCGGCTTCAGACCCGGCACCAGGTCGAGGTGGAGCAGCCGGTCGATGCGGGTGCCGACCAGCGGGTCGATCTTGTTGCGGGTGGGGCCGTAGCTCATCAGGCCGTCCGCGTAGACCGTGACGGGCGCGCCGGTGAACATCTGCGCGAGGCCGAGCGCGGGGTTGACCTGGATCGACTCGACGGCGAGCTCGACGTCGTCGTCGCCGAGGTCCCAGGACATCCGCAGATAGCGTTCCCACAGCGGGACGTCGTCCTGTCGCGGGGCCCAGCCGCCCGGGTGGAAGGGGAAGAACGTCTCGTTCCACGACACCACGTCGTCGAACCGTTCGCGCAGTTGCTCGAAGCCCGGCATCTCGTCCAGGCCGGGCGTCGTCTCGGGCGTCGTCGCGTTGTTGCAGACGAGCAGGACGCGCCGGTCGACGGGGCGGAAGCAGCCGGAGTCGAGGGCGGCGGCGAGCGTGGCGGCGCCGTACAGCGTGGACGCCTGGAAGATCTGCGTGGTCACGCGGCGGCTCCCGCGGCGGCGGGCCGGCGGCGCAGTCGGCGCAGCCTCGACGCGCGCTGGACGTCCATCGAGTCGAGGGCGTCGTCCAGTACGTCCTGCGGCAGTCGGCGCAGTGCGGCGGCGCTCATGGACTTCAGTTTTCTCGCCACCGGGGGCTCGAACCTTTCGATGGATCCCAGATGATGGGAAATGATGGCGCAGTAGGTCCGAACGGCCTTGGGCAGGAGTTCGCCCGCGTTCGGGTCCTGCGCGGTTTCCTCGATGACCTGGTCGAACGCGCGAATGAAATCGAGCTGTCGCACGTCCCCGATCTGAGTGAGCGACGAGGTGACTCCGCGCCGGTAGAACACACCCAGGAGCCCCACCGCGGCGAAGGAATCCGCCTCCCGGTGGAGTTTCCAGATCCACGGCCGGTCCTCGGCCGTGCGCAGTCCGTCGGTGAAGTGCAGTACGCCCCGGTCGACCAGCCGGCGGTGGTAGGCGCCCGCCCAGGCGAAGGCGTAGTCCACGGAGGTGGAGCGGTCGGCGGGCAGGATCGCGTCCCGGGGGTTCATCACCACGCCCCGGCGGCCGACCGGGACACGGTGCACGGAACGGGCCCGGGCGGTGCACTGGACGTGGTCGGTGCGTACGAAGTCGCAGCCCAACTCCTCCATGGCGGAGACCAGTTGCGCGTAGTAGCCGGGGGCGAGCCAGTCGTCGCCGTCCAGGAACGTGAGGTACTCGCCGCGGGCCTTGTCGATCCCGGTGTTGCGGGCGGTCGCCAGTCCTCCGTTCTGCTCGTGTCTGACATACACCGCGCCTGGAAGCTCGCGCTCCGCGCGCGCGAGAATGTCCGGTGTCTCGTCGCGTGAGCAGTCGTCGACGAGAATGAATTCGAAGTCGTCGCGGGCGTTCGCACGCAGACTCTTCAGGGTGTCGGGCGCATATTGCTGCACGTTGTAGAACGGCACGATGACGGAGAGCTTGACCACGTAGGTGACGTTAGGCGCAGGCCCGGCATTCGTCTTGACCGTCTGCTTGATACCAGGTGAACGACGCGTGGCAGATCTGTGAACCAGGGCCATTCTCCGGGCGATCCGAGCCTGATTCGCCGTTCGTCGGTGTGCTGTTAACCGTTTGTTGTATTCGGGTTGGGCGGATCCTCGGAATCGCTTCCTAGCGTCTTCGACGTGCCAGCAAGTGCTACGAACAGCCTGCGAGTCGCCGTACTCGCGGATTCCGACACCCGGTGGAAATGGGGCGCGCTCACCGCGAACCGCATCGCCCCGGAGCGCAAGGGCGAGTCGGACATCCGCCTGGACGGCTATCTCCTGCGCGGCCGGGCCACCCCCACGCCGCGCCAGCTCCAGGAGGTCGGCGTCCACGCCGACTCCCTCCGTGAGGTGACCGCCGTCGAGTTCCTGCGCGCCATGGCGCAGGAGTCGTACGACGTCCTGGTCCTCGCCCTGGTCGGCGGGGGCGTGCAGGCCGTCCTGCACGGCCTCAAGCGGGTCTGGGAAGGGCAGGCGCGGCGGCCCGTGGTCGTCACCGGCTATGTCGGCGTCGTCTACGAGAAGCTCGCCGACGGCCTGCTGCTGCGGCACGGCGCGGACCTCGTCCTCGCCAACTCCCGCCAGGACGCCGAGCGGTTCCGCGCGGTGTACGAGGGGGTCGGCGCCGACGCCTCCGCGGTGACCGAGGTGGCGCTGCCGTTCCTCGGCGGGGAGCCCTACGCCGGTGAGCGCGACCCCTACACGGTCGTCTTCGCCGCCCAGCCCTCGGTGCCGGACAGCCGCAAGGACCGCACATACCTGCTGAACCGGCTGATCCAGCACGCCCGCAGGCACCCCGAGCGCGAGGTGCTGCTGAAGCTGCGCTCCAAGCCGGGCGAACACACCACGCACATCGAGGAACTGCCGTACCAGAAGCTGGCGCAGGGGCTCGAACCGCCGGCCAACTTCCGTCTGGTGTACGGGAACATGGGCGAGGTTCTCGACCGCACCGACCTGCTGGTCACGATCAGTTCCACGGCGGCGCTGGAGTCGCTGCACCGCCGTATCCCCACCGTCGTCCTCACCGACCTCGGCGTGCGCGAGACGCTCGGCAACCACCACTTCGTGGGCTCGGGCTGCCTCGCCTCCTGGGACCAGCTGGACGACGGACACCGCCCGGCGGCCGACGAGGAGTGGGTGTCCCGGCAGGGTGTCTGCGCCGACGGCACCTACGCCACCGCCTTCGACGCGGCCCGCGAGCGCATCGCCGAACTGCTCGACCGTCCGGGCGGACTGCCCGCCCTCACGCCGTACTACACGCCGGCCACCGCGCCCGGCTATCTGCCCGGCATCCTCGCCCGCCACCACCTCGGCCCCGACGGCAGCCCGCTGCCCGGCGCCCCCGCCCACGACAAGGAGCCCGGCCCGGTCCGCCAGATAGTGCGCCGGGCGGCGCGCGGCGCCTACCGGCACGGCGTGCAGCGCGTGGCGCCGGTCATCCGGCGGATGGGCGAGCTGTGAGCCGCAAGACCTCACGTCAAGGAGCAGAACCCATGTCCCACCCGGAAGCAGGTCAAGGCACCTCGGTGCCGCGCGTGCTCGCCGTGATCCCCGCGCGCGGTGGCTCCAAGGGGGTGCCCGCCAAGAACCTCATGCCCGTCGGCGGCGTGCCGCTGGTGGCGCGCGCGGTGCGTGAGTGCCGGGCTTCGAGACTCGTCACGGACGTCGTCGTCTCCACCGACGACCAGGGCATCGCGGCCGCCGCCCGCCAGGCCGGCGCCGAGGTCGTGCTGCGGCCCGCCGCCATCGCCGGCGACACCGCCACCTCCGAGGCGGCCGTGCTGCACGCCATGGACGCGCACGAGGCGCTGCACGGCTCCCCGGTGGACGTGGTCCTGCTGGTGCAGTGCACCAGCCCCTTCATCGTCCGCGAGGACATCGACGGCGTGGTCAAGGCGATCGTCGCCAACGGCGCCGACACCTCCCTGACCGTCGCGCCCTTCCACGGCTTCGTGTGGCGTCACGGTGACGACGAGCCGACAGCGGCCGTACGCGCCGAGCGCCAGGCGGCCGAGGGCGGCACGGACACCCTCGCCACCCGCACCACCGCCGGCGGCGGCTACGGCGTCAACCACGACAAGTCCTTCCGCCCGCGCCGCCAGGACCGCCCCCAGGACTTCCTGGAGACCGGCGCCGCCTACGCGATGGACGCCACCGGCTTCCGCGAGCACAGGCACCGCTTCTTCGGCCGCACCGAACTCGTGCGCACCGACCCCGCCCGGGTCCTGGAGATCGACGATCCCCACGACCTGGCCCGCGCCCGCGCGCTGGCTCCGCTGTTCGACGCGGACCGGCCCGGCGCCCTCCCGACCGCCGACGAGATCGACGCGGTCGTACTGGACTTCGACGGCACCCAGACCGACGACCGGGTGCTGATCGATGCCGATGGAAAGGAGTTCGTCTCCGTGCACCGCGGAGACGGCCTCGGTATCGCCGCCCTGCGCAAGAGCGGGCTGAAGATGCTGATCCTCTCCACGGAGCAGAACCCGGTGGTCGCCGCCCGCGCACGGAAGCTGAAGCTCCCCGTGCTGCACGGCATCGACCGGAAGGACCTCGCGCTGAAGCAGTGGTGCGAGGAGCAGGGCATCGCGCCTGAGCGCGTGCTCTACGTCGGCAACGACGTCAACGACCTCCCGTGCTTCGCCCTCGTGGGCTGGCCCGTGGCGGTCGCGAGCGCCCACGACGTCGTGCGCGGCGCCGCACGCGCGGTCACCGCCCTCCCCGGTGGCGACGGCGCAATCCGAGAGATCGCCAGCTGGATCCTCGGCCCCTCTCTCGACTCCCTCACCAAGTAAGGACATCTCTGCCATGAGCACCAACTCCCGCCTCCGCACCTTCGGTTCGCGCGAAGTCGGCCCCGGCAAGCCCGTCTACATCTGCGGCGAGATCGGCATCAACCACAACGGTGAGCTGGAGAACGCCTTCAAGCTCATCGACGCGGCCGCCGAGGCCGGCTGTGACGCCGTGAAGTTCCAGAAGCGCACCCCGGAGATCTGCACCCCGCGCGACCAGTGGGACATCGAGCGCGACACCCCCTGGGGCCGGATGACCTACATCGACTACCGCCACCGTGTGGAGTTCGGCGAGGACGAGTACCGCCAGATCGACGAGTACTGCAAGAGCAAGAACATCGACTGGTTCGCCTCCCCGTGGGACACCGAGGCCGTCGCCTTCCTGGAGAAGTTCGACGTCCCGGCGCACAAGGTGGCCTCCGCCTCCCTGACCGACGACGAGCTGCTGCGCGCCCTGCGCGCCACCAACCGCTCGGTCATCCTCTCCACCGGCATGTCGACGCCGAAGCAGATCCGCCACGCGGTCGAGGTCCTCGGCTCCGACAACATCGTCATGTGCCACGCCACCTCGACGTACCCGGCCAAGGCCGAGGAGCTCAACCTCCGCGCGATCAACACGCTGGAGAAGGAGTTCCCGAACGTCCCGATCGGCTACTCCGGCCACGAGACGGGCCTGCAGACCACGCTGGCCGCGGTCGCCCTCGGCGCCGTCTTCGTCGAGCGTCACATCACCCTGGACCGCGCGATGTGGGGCTCCGACCAGGCCGCCTCCGTCGAGCCGCAGGGCCTCACCCGCCTGGTCCGCGACATCCGCACCATCGAGGCGTCCCTCGGTGACGGCGTCAAGAAGGTCTACGACTCCGAGCTCGGCCCGATGAAGAAGCTGCGCCGCGTCGCCGGTGTCGTCGCCGAGGCGGAGATCGCCGCGGCCGCGGGCGAGCCGGTCCAGGTCTGAGCCTGAGAGCACCGAGTCCGAGTGCGCCGACTCCGAGTGCCCCGAACGGGAGCGCTCGGGCTCGGCGCCCTTCGGGCTCGTGGCAGCACCAGCCGGAACACGAGCTGAATACGAGCGCCGCATGAGCGCCTTACGACGGGACGGTCGTACGTCGATGAGCCACCGCGCCGGGAACACCGGCCCCCGCACTCTCGCCTTCGTCGAGAGCCCGGTACAGCTCCTGAACGTGCTGGAGTGGGCGCACGCCCACCGGCACGCACACGAGCACGCCCTGGGGAGTGTCACCCTCGTCGTCCTGTCCCCGATCGACCCCATGACCCGCGGCCAGCTGCGCCGGATGGCCGAGCTGGCGCGCGACGACGGCCACGAGGTCCGCTGGGAGGAGGCGCGGGGCGGCCCCGCCGCTCCCTTCCACACGATCGGCGGCCTCGCGGGCCTGCTCCGCCGCGCCGACCGCGTGGTCCTGGGCGACCCCTTCTCCCGGTACGTCCAACTCCTGCTGACGATCACCAGGGCCCGCGACATCGTCGTCGTCGACGACGGCACGGCGACCATGGAGTTCGTCGCCCAACTCGCCCGCGGTGAGCGTCTGGTGCGCTGGCACCGCAAGGGGGGCCGCCCCGGCCCCCGCGACCTGGTCTTCGCGCCGGTGTCGTCGGTGGCCCGCAAACGCCTGACGCCGAGCGGCCGCCGGACGGTCGAGATCTTCTCCTCCATGCCGATGGAGGAGACCCCGGACGGTGTGACGGTCACCGCCAACGCCTTCGCCTGGACCCGCGACCGCTTCGGCCCGCCCCGCATCACCAAGGGCGCGGACATGGTGGGCACCTCGCTGGTCGAGACGGGCGTCGTGGACGGCGACCGCTACCTGGAGGCCGTCCGCTCCCTGGCCAAGGCCCACGGCGCCACGCGTTACTTCGCCCACCGGAGGGAGAGCGCGGAGAAGCTGCGCCGGCTGGCGGTGGAGACGGGGCTGGAGATCGTCCGCCCGGACCTGCCCCTGGAGCTGATCGCCCGCCGCGGCCCGATCGGCCGCACGATCCTGAGCTTCCCGTCGACCGTCGTGCATACGCTGCCGCTGGCCCTGTCCGGTACGGAGGTCCGCGTGGCGGTGTGCGACATCGACCCGGCGTGGCTGACGGAGAAGGCGTCGCCGCGGGCGCAGGGATTTTTGTCGGGGGTGACGGGGACGGCACGGGATGTGACCCGACTGTCGGCGGTCACGGCTGTGTGAGGGTCTTCAGGGCTTCGATGAAGAGGCTGAAGGCCGAGGTGGGAAAGGTAAGGGTCGCCCTGGCCGGAACCTTGGAGTCGCGGACGGATATGCGGTGGGGGCAGTTCGCTATCTCGACGCAGTCGTTGCCTTCTCCGCCACCGGAGTAGGACGACTTCTTCCACTGGGTGGGGGTGGTCATGCCGGTCCTCACACTTCCTTGGCCAACTGGTGGATGAGGTCACGTGACTGTCCCGAGGGGAGTGACGCTTCCCTCACCTTACGGAAGAGTGTTCGAAAGTGCTCCAGTTGGGCCTCGGAGTCGAGGAACGCCGTGCCGTGCGGACCATCGCGCACCACGGTATCCAGGCGGGGGACCGGCCCACCGACGTACACGAGCGCGCTTCCGGAGCCGGCGAAGTCGTCCAGGCTGAACGGGATGACTCGTACCGTGACGTGATCGGCCTCGGACATCTCCAGGACCCGCGCCAGCTGGGCCCGCATCCCGGCGCGCCCGCCCACCTTGATGCGGAGCGCCGCCTCGTGAATTACGGTCTCGTACGGGATGGGAGCGGAACCCTCTACGACGACCTTCCGCTTCATCCGGTGCTCCACCCGGAGCGCCACCTCGCTGTCCGGGAACTCCGGGTTCATGTAGGCGAAGAGGGCTTGGGCGTAGCCCTCCGTCTGGAAGAGTCCCGGCACGTGGGTGACCGCCACGTCGTGGCGGAACGTGGCGTGGTGATCCAGCTCGGCGAGGTCCGCGTAAGCGGCGGGCAGAACGTCTCGGAACTCCTCCCACCAACCGCGCGTCCTGTCGGTCGCCATGGCCACCAACGCCTCGATCAACTCGCAGTCGTTGCTGGCGTATTGACCGGCGAAGCGCCGCACGCGTGCCTCGCTCACACCCGAGATCCCCGACTCGATGTTGCTCATCTGTACGGAGTCGGCCCCGACCAGGGCGGCGGCTTCGCGCGCCTTGAGTCCTGCGGCCTCACGTAGTTTCCGCAGTTCGAGACCCAGGCGCACCTGGCGCGCGGTGGGCTGCTTGCGACGCGGCATGTGCTTCCTCCTCACCCTCCAACTACCGGAGGGCTGCGACTCGTTCGGGTGCGAGATTACGGCAACGACTTGCAGGGACCCAAATTTAAGTCCTACCGTCGGTGATGCGACGCACACGCTGCGGAACGCCGGGGTTCCCGGAAGCGCACCACTCCGTCCTGCCATGACGGCAGTGGCACTGCCACCGCCCGATGACCGCCCCTCACCTCTGAACTGGAGTTGACGTATGCCCGAATCCGCACCGGAATGCGAGCCCGAACCCTGGGAGTACTCCCTCTACATCCCGAACGACCCGCGCGCCGTCACCGTAAGCCGCCGCACCCTCCGCCTGATCCTGACCATGCACGGCCTGATCAACCTCGTCGACGTCGCCGAACTGCTCGCCACGGAGCTGGTCTCCAACGCCGTACGCCACACGAAGGGGCCCGCCGCCCTACGGGTGCGCTGGTCGGCCGGTGTGCTGCGGATCGGGGCGTGGGACGCCGACCCCGAACCGCCCGAACCGCCCAGGCCGTTGGAGCGGTCGGCCGAGCTGGAGGACGGGCGCGGCCTCGCCCTCGTCCGGGCCTGCGCCGACCTGTGGGGGTGGCAGCCGCTGTCCCGGCGCGGCAACCGGGGCAAGTACGTGTGGTGCGAACTGGCCACGTAGATCAGGGCCGCCTGCGGGCCAGGACGAACGCGCGTGGGCGCACCTCCTCGCCGGCCGGTTCACGAAGGACGCGGGCCTGGAGCTGGAGGTCCGCCTCGGCCAGGAGGGCGGCGACGGCGTCCGGGGTGCGCCAGTAGTAGTCGAGCGAGATCTCGTGGCCGAAGCGCTCCGCGAGGTGGAGGTGTTCCTCGCCGTCCGGGCCGCCGGACTGGAACGAGAGGAGCACATGACCGCCGGGCACCAGGACGCGGTGGAACTCGGCGAAGGCGGCGGCGAGGTGTCCGGTCGGGACATGGATGATCGAGTAGAGCGCGACGATCCCGCCCAGGGTCCCGTCCGGGAGGTCCAGCGACGTCATCGAACCGACGTGGAACCGGAGCCCGGGGTGCGCGCGGCGGGCGAGGGCCGCCATCCGGGGCGAGATGTCGACGCCGAAGACCGGTAGGCCGAGGCCGTGGAGGTGGGCGGTGACGGAGCCGGGGCCGCTGCCGAGGTCGGCGACGGGGGCGGGCGCGTGGGCCCGGGCCAACTCGGCGAACGCGGTCACCAGGGAGCGGTCCAGGGGGTGGCTGTCGGCAGGCCAGTCGGAGAAGCGGTCGGTGTAGGCGGCGGCTATCGCGTCGTACGAGGCACGGGTGGCATCGAGGAAGTCGGCGGTCACGGGCCGCACCCTAGTGCGGCCGACGGGCGGACCCCCAACTGCCCGTGTAAAAGGGGAAGTTGAGCGCGAAAAGACCTGGTCGGATTCGATCACCTCGGTTAGGCTCTCCGGGCGGTTTGAGCTCCGGCTCTCCGCATTCAATGACCGACCACTTCACCCAAACGGGGGCTTCAGTTGAGCAGAATCGGAAAGTACGCGACCGGCACGAGAATCCTTATGGCCACGGCACTCGCCGGAGGCCTGCTGGGCGTGTTCAGCGGCCCGGCCCAGGCGGCTGTGAGCGACTGTTCGTCAAGGAAAAACACCACGGCGAACTGGGCTACCGCAAATTGCCAGGGCGGGTTCGGAACATATCGGGCGGCGGCGCAGTGCGACTCGCCGAATTACCCCTACTCGATCACCATCTACGGGCCGACGATAACGAAAAGGTCGGGCGTTCCGGGCGGTAATTCAACCGTGTTCGGTGACAGCTACAACTGCCACATCGTGAGGGCCTGGACGGACGCGCGCTAGCCCCGATCTCACGTCACGCGGCGCCGGCCGTGTGCGCTGCGTGACGGAGCCCTCGCCCCCCGGCGCCACGATCCCACCAGATGAACAGAACCGCCGGGGGGGCGGGGAGCGTGGTATGCGTAGAGAAAACGAGGTGTTTACCCATCTCGCCACGCACCCATGCGTCGGGCGGCCAGATTTTCTTCCCCTAACGGGCTGAACTTTTGTTGATCGAGGGTCAGTTGGCCACCCCGGCGTCCTACCCTGTAGAGGGTGAACCAACTGATGTCCCAAGAGTCCGAGGCCGATCACCCCGGGGAAGCCGCCCTTCCCGGCACCTTGCCGGAGGCCCTCCGTGCCGAACTCATCGAGTTCCGGCGCGACTTGCACATGCACCCGGAGCTCGGCAACCAGGAGTTCCGCACCACCGCCGCGATCAAGGGCCGCCTGGAGAAGGCCGGCCTGCGGCCCCGCGTACTCGACTCCGGAACCGGGCTCATCTGTGACATCGGGGAGTGGGACGGCGAGCAGCCCGTGCTCGCGCTGCGCGGCGACATCGACGGCCTGCCCATCCCGGACACGAAGAGTGAGTGCCCGTACCGCTCCACCGTGCCGGACCGGGCGCACGCCTGCGGACACGACGTCCACACGACGGTGGTGCTGGGTGCCGGGCTCGTACTCGCCGACCTGCACGAACGAGGGCAGCTGCCCCGGCCCGTCCGGCTGCTCTTCCAGCCCGCCGAGGAGGTGCTCCCCGGCGGCGCGCTCGACGCCATCAAGTGCGGGGCGCTCGACGGAGTGGGCCGGATCCTCGCCGTGCACTGCGACCCCAAGGTGGACGCCGGGAAGATCGGCCTGCGGCAGGGCCCGATCACATCCGCCTGCGACCGGCTCGAAATCGCCCTCGACGGGCCCGGCGGGCACACCGCCCGCCCCCATCTGACGACCGACCTGGTCACCGCCGCCGCCCGGGTCGTCACCGACGTGCCCGCGATCGTCGCCCGGCGCGCCGACGCCCGCAGCGGCCTCTCCGTGACCTGGGGGCGGATCGAGTCCGGCCACGCGCCCAACGTCATCCCGCAGCACGCCGAGCTCTCCGGGACCGTGCGCTGCCTGAACCTCGACACCTGGCGGCAGGCCCCCGATCTCGTCGTCGCCGCCATCGACGAGATCGCCAACCTCCACCGCGCCAAGTCGGAGATCAACTACGTCCGCGGCGTCCCGCCCGTCGTCAACGCCCCCGACGCGACCGAACTGCTGCGCGGCGCCATGGCCGCCCGCCTCGGCGCCGACTCCGTCGAGGACACCGAGCAGAGCCTCGGCGGCGAGGACTTCTCCTGGTACCTGGAGCATGTCTCCGGTGCCATGGCCCGCCTCGGCGTCCGTCACCCGGGTGACCGGATCGGGCGGGACCTGCACCAAGGGGACTTCGACGTGGACGAGTCCGCCATCAAGGTGGGCGTGGAGCTGTTCACCGCCGCCGCGCTCCTGGACGCCGCCGGCTAGCCGGACCGCCCCCTCCGCTTGCGCCCCCCGCGCGGCGGAGGGAGTCTGACCCCATGACGGGCGGTCCTGAGCGCCATCACGGTCAAGGCACCCCTGGTACGCGTGGCTGCCGGAGTGCGCGGTGCGCGGCGGGCGTAGTCGCCCCATGCGTGCCTTTCGATCCGATGGTTCACAAGGACGTAACCGGCCATCGGCACGAATGGATAACGGCACGACGGAACCCCGTTCCCAGGAGTGTCTACGCGCGTTAATGTGCGCCGAACTCAGCACCCACTGCGGGGCTTGGAGAATGGGGACTTCACGATGCGTCGGATATCCAAACTGACTCGTGTCGCGGTGGGGGTCGCGTCGATCGCGCTCGCCGCCACGGCGTGCGGTGGTACCAGCAGCGACAGCGGCGGCGACGGTGGCGACAGCGGGGACAAGGGCGTCGCCATCGCGTACGACATCGGCGGCAAGGGCGACCAGTCCTTCAACGACGCCGCGTACTCCGGTCTGCAGAAGGCTCAGAAGGAGTTCGGCTACAAGACCGCCGACATCGAGCCCACCGAGGGCGAGACGGACGCCGACAAGGAGCAGCGCCTGGCCTCGCTGGCCAAGCAGGGCTACAACCCCGTCATCGGCATCGGCTACGCGTACGGCCCCGCCATCACGGCCGTGTCGAAGAAGTACCCGGACACCACCTTCGGCATCGTGGACTCCACGGTCGAGGGCGAGAACGTGGCATCCCTCGTCTTCGCCGAGGAGCAGGCCTCCTATCTCGCCGGTGTCACCGCCGCCAAGGCGACCAAGTCGAACGTCGTCGGTTTCGTGGGTGGCGTGGACATCCCGCTGATCCACAAGTTCGAGGCCGGCTACAAGCAGGGCGTCCTGGACACCAACCCCAAGGTCAAGGTCCTGTCGCAGTACCTGACGCAGACCGCGGAAGAGGGCGGTTTCGCCAGCCCCGACAAGGGCAAGGCCGCCGCCGAGGGCCAGATCGAGAAGAACGCCGACGTCATCTACCAGGCGGCCGGTCTGTCCGGTCAGGGCGTCATCGAGGCCGCCGCCAAGGCCAAGGTCTGGGCGATCGGTGTCGACTCCGACCAGTACGAGCAGGCCGCGCTGGCCTCGTACAAGAGCTACATCCTCACCTCCGCCCTGAAGGACGTCGGCGGCGCGGTCTACGCGCTGGCCAAGTCCGTCGAGGACGGCAAGCCGCTGACCGGCACGCAGACCTTCGACCTGAAGGTCAACGGGGTCGGCCTGTCCGAGTCCAACCCGGAGTTCGCGAAGATCGCCGGTCTCTCCGAGGCCGTGGCGAAGGCCAAGGAAGGCATCATCGACGGCTCCATCAAGGTCAAGACCGAGTAGTACGGCAGGAGTCACCGTCGTACACCGGTGAAGCGGGCGGGCATCCCAGGATGCCCGCCCGCTTGGTCGTTGCCGGACCGCGGCGTCACCCACCGCCACCCTCCCTTTGCTGTCGGCAAGCCCTTGGTCAAGGTCTGACGTGCTGTTGGCCACGGGCGGATAACAAGGTGGACAGAAGGGGTTTTCAGGCTTGTCTACGCGCGTTAATCTGCGACGAAAGCCAGCGCCGTAGCTGCATGCTGTACCGAGCTGTACCGTCCGGCGCTGGGCGAACCCGGAGAAGTGCGGGTGCGCCCCCACGCCGCCCGGCACGCACTCTCGCCGCACCGGCCAAAGGCCCTGGTAGCTCCGCTACGAGGACCTTCGTCCGGCACGCCGAGAGCACGCACCGAACGAACGCGGGAACGCACCCGCACTTCCCCGGCCCCGCCAGTACGACAGGAGCTCTACACATGCGCCGGATTTCCCGGATCACGGTCGCAGGCGCAGCGACCGCCTCTCTGGCCCTCGCGCTCTCCGCCTGCGGCGGCACCTCGACCTCGGCCTCGTCGTCGGATTCGAAGGGCGACAAGGGCCTCGCCATCGCGTACGACGTCGGCGGCAAGGGCGACCAGTCCTTCAACGACGCCGCGTTCGCGGGCCTGGAGCAGGCGAAGAAGGAGTTCCAGTACGAGACGCAGGACGTCGAGCCCACCGAGGGTGAGACGGACGCCGACAAGGAGCAGCGACTGGTGTCGCTGGCCAAGCAGGGCTACAACCCGGTCATCGGCGTCGGCTACGCGTACGCCGCCGCCGTGAAGGGCGCCGCGGAGAAGTTCCCCGACACCACCTTCGGCATCGTGGACGACTCCACCGTCGAGTCGAAGAACGTGGCCGACCTGGTCTTCTCCGAGGAGGAGGCCTCGTACCTGGCCGGTGTCGCCGCCGCCAAGAACACCAAGACGAACACGGTCGGCTTCGTGGGCGGTGTGGACATCCCGCTGATCCACAAGTTCCAGGCGGGCTTCGAGCAGGGCGTCAAGGACACGAACCCGAAGGTCAAGGTCCTGTCGCAGTACCTCACGCAGACCGCGGAGGAGGGCGGCTTCGCCAGCCCCGACAAGGGCAAGTCGGCCGCCGAGGGCCAGATCGAGAAGAAGGCCGACGTCGTCTACGCCGCCGCCGGTCTGTCCGGCCAGGGCGTCATCGAGGCCGCCGCCGCCAACAAGGTGTGGGCCATCGGAGTCGACTCCGACCAGTACAGCCAGGCGGCCCTCGCCAAGTACAAGGACTCGATCCTGACGTCGGCGATGAAGGACGTCGCCAAGGCGGTCTACACGCTGGCGAAGTCGGTCGAGGACGGCAAGCCCGAGACCGGTATCGTTCGTGGCGATCTGAAGACCGGCCAGGTGAGCCTGTCGAACTCCAACCCGAAGTTCGCGGACGACGCCGAGGTCCAGGAAGCCATCAAGACGGCCAAGGAGAAGATCATCAGCGGCGAGATCAAGGTCAAGTCCAGCTGATTGCAGCAACACCCTGAGCAAGCGGTAACCCCGGGGTTACGTCCGCTCAACGGGGTACGGGGAGGCTTTCCATGGGCTTTCCCCGTACCCCGTTGGTCGCGGTGCGTCGGCCCCTGTCAGGCCATAGGGGCGCTACGCGCGTAGACGACCCCCGTCCCCAGGAGAGTGCGCCATCAACGCGTCCAGCAGCCCTCCGGCCGGCGCGGCGGTCAACGGTCAGGCGACCGCCGTCGAACTCGCCGGAATCACCAAGCGATTTCCCGGCGTCGTGGCCAACCACGACATCCACCTGACCGTCCGCAAGGGCACCGTCCACGCCCTCGTCGGCGAGAACGGCGCCGGCAAGTCGACGCTGATGAAGATCCTCTACGGCATGCAGAAGCCGGACGAGGGCACCATCGCGATCGACGGCGACAAGGTCACCTTCTCGTCGCCGGCCGACGCCATCGTGCGCGGCATCGGCATGGTGCACCAGCACTTCATGCTCGCCGACAACCTCACCGTCCTGGAGAACGTCGCCCTGGGCAGCGAGAAGCTGTACGGCATCGGCGCCAAGGCCCGCCGCAAGATCAAGGAGATCTCCGAGCGCTACGGCCTCGGCGTGGAGCCCGACCGCCTGGTCGAGGAGCTCGGTGTCGCCGCCCGCCAGCGCGTGGAGATCCTCAAGGTCCTCTACCGCGGCGCCACCACGCTGATCCTCGACGAGCCCACGGCCGTCCTGGTGCCGCAGGAGGTCGACGCGCTCTTCGACAACCTGCGCGAGCTGAAGGCCGAGGGCCTGTCGGTCATCTTCATCTCCCACAAGCTGGGCGAGGTGCTCTCCGTCGCCGACGAGATCACCGTCATCCGCCGCGGCACCACGGTCGGCACCGCCGTCCCCGCCGAGACGACCCCGCGCCAGCTCGCCGAGATGATGGTCGGCAGCGAGCTGCCGACGCCGGAGACCGCCGAGTCCACGGTCACCGACCGCCCCGTCATCACGGTGGAGAAGCTGCGCCTGGAGACGGCCGGCGGCAAGGCCCTGCTCGACGACATCACCTTCACCATCCACGCGGGCGAGGTCCTGGGCATCGCCGGCGTCGAGGGCAACGGCCAGACCGAGCTGGTCGACGCGCTCATCGGCCTCAAGAGCGCCGACTCCGGCACGATCTCCCTGATCGACGACGAGATCACCGGCTGGACCACCCGCAAGCGCCGCGAGCAGGGCATCGGCTACATCCCCGAGGACCGCCACCGGCACGGCCTGCTCCTGGAGGCCCCCCTCTGGGAGAACCGCATCCTCGGCCACGTCACCGAGAAGCCCCTCGCCAAGGGCGTCTGGCTGGACCCGAAGGCGGCCCAGGAGGACACCCGGCGGATCGTGACGGAGTACGACGTCCGCACCCCCGGCATCGACGTCACCGCCGCCTCCCTGTCCGGCGGCAACCAGCAGAAGCTGATCGTCGGCCGCGAGATGAGCCACAAGCCGCGCTTCCTGATCGCCGCGCACCCCACCCGTGGTGTGGACGTCGGCGCGCAGGCCGCGATCTGGGACCACATCCGCGAGGCCCGCCGCGAGGGCCTGGCCGTGCTGCTGATCTCCGCCGACCTGGACGAGCTGATCGGCCTGTCCGACACCCTCCGGGTGATCTACAACGGAAAGCTGGTCGCGGACGCCGACCCCGCCACCATCACGCCGGAGGAGCTGGGCTCGGCCATGACCGGTGCCGCGACCGGTCACCTGGAACACGACGAGAACGCCGAGCCCGGCGCAGACACCCCCGAGATCCGCAAGTCTCCCGAGGCTCCGGAAGACGAGGCCCGCTGATGAAGAAGTTCGACAAGGAGCGTGTGCTCCTCGCGGTGGCCGGACCGGTCATCGCGCTCGCCGTGGCCTTCGTGCTCAGCGCGATCGTGCTGCTCGCCTCGGGCAAGAGTCCGGTCGAGCCGTACACCCTGATGTTCGAGCAGGCATCGTTCTCCGACATCCAGGTCCTGATCATCAACCAGGCCTCGATGTACTACATCGCGGCCCTCGCGGTGGCCATCGGCTTCCGGATGAACCTGTTCAACATCGGCGTCGACGGCCAGTACCAGCTCGCCGCCATGATGGCCGCCATCGTCGGCGCCCACGTGGACCTGCCGGCCGCGATCCAGATCCCGCTGCTGCTCCTCACCGCGGTCTGCACCGGCGCCTTCTGGTCCGGTATCGCCGGTGTCCTCAAGGTCACCCGCGGGGTCAGCGAGGTCGTCGCGACGATCATGCTCAACGCGATCGCGACCTCCGTCATCGCCTACCTGTGGCTGCCGGACGTCTTCGGCGTCAAGGTCGGCAACAACAACACCACCGGCGAGATGCACGAGTCCGGCTGGGTGCCCGGCATCAACATGGGCGACGCCGGCGAGATCTACGGCCTGGTCTTCCTCGCCGTACTCCTCGGCATCGCCTACTGGGTCGTCCTCAACCGCACCCGCTTCGGCTTCGACCTGCGCGCCTCCGGCGCCTCGGAGTCGGCCGCCGCGGCCAGCGGTGTCGACCCCAAGCGCATGGTGCTCACCGCCATGCTGCTCTCCGGCGGTATCGCGGGCCTGGCCGGCCTGCCGATCCTGCTCGGCGACACCCACACGTACAGCCTGAACTTCCCCACCGGCATTGGCTTCCTCGGTATCGGTATCGCCCTGCTCGGCCGCAACAGCCCCGTCGGCATCGCGTTCGCCGCCCTGCTGTGGGCCTGGCTCGACAAGGCGTCGCCCGAGCTGGACTTCCACGGCTACGACAAGGAGATCGCGGTCATCATGCAGGGCCTGATCGTGCTCTCGGTCGTCGTGTCCTACGAGGCCGTACGCGAGTGGGGCCTGCGCCGCCAGCAGCGCCGGGTCGGCGCGGAACTGGCCGCCGGTCACGTCCTCGGCGCCAACAACACCACGAAGGAGGTGGCTGGCCGATGACGACCGCGACCGACGTCAACCAGCCCACGCTGCAGCCCGCGGCACCGACGGGCCGCCGCCTGTCGTGGTCCGTCCTGCTGCTGGTCATCGCCGGAGCCCTGGCGCTGACCTCGATCGTCCGCATCATCACCGGCGCCGACGGCATCACCAACGTCAGCCAGATGTCCACCGCGCTCCAGCTCGCCGTGCCGATCGGCCTCGCCGGTCTCGGCGGTCTGTGGGCCGAGCGGGCGGGCGTCGTCAACATCGGCCTCGAAGGCATGATGATCCTCGGCACCTGGTTCGGCGCCTGGGCCGGATTCCAGTGGGGCCCGTGGACCGGTGTCGTCGTCGGCATCATCGGCGGCTGCATCGGCGGCATCCTGCACGCCATCGCCACCGTCACCTTCCGGGTCAACCACATCGTCTCCGGTGTGGCGATCAACATCCTCGCCCTCGGCATCACCCGCTACCTCGCGCCCCTCGCCTTCGAGGGCCACGCGGGCGGCTCCGCCAAGCAGTCCCCGGCGATCGACTCCCTCGGCCACTTCACGGTGCCGGGCCTGTCCGACGGGCTGCGGGACCTGAACAACCACGGCTGGTTCTTCATCTCCGACATCGCCGGTCTGCTCGGCGGCCTGGTCACCAACGTCTCCTGGCTGACCCTGATCGCCATCGCGCTGATCCCGGCGACCTGGTGGATCCTGTGGCGCACCGCCTTCGGTCTGCGCCTGCGCTCCTGCGGTGAGAACCCGGTCGCGGCCGAGTCCCTCGGCGTGAACGTCTACAAGTACAAGTACATCGCCGTGATCATCTCCGGCGGCCTGGCGGGCCTCGGTGGCGTCTTCCTGTCCATCGTGGCCAACCCCTTCTATCTGGAGGGCCAGGTCAGCGGCCGCGGCTACATCGGTCTCGCGGCGATGATCTTCGGCAACTGGATGCCGGGCGGCCTCGCGCTGGGTGCCGGCCTGTTCGGCTACACCGACAGCCTCAACCTGCGGGGCGGCTCGACGAACGTCCACGCCCTGCTGCTGCTCGGCGCGCTCCTGCTGATCATCGGCGCCATCTGGCTGGTGGTCCGCAAGAAGTACGCCCCGTCGATGATCACCGCGGTGATCGGCGCCCTGGTGTACACCTGGTACGCCACCACCAACGAGGTGCCCAACCAGGTCGTCTCCGCCACGCCGTACGTCGTCACGCTCGTCGTCCTCACCCTGTCCGCGCAACGACTGCGGATGCCGAAGGCGGACGGCCTGCCGTACAAGAAGGGCCAGGGCAAGTGACGTCGGCCGCCTCCCACGACATCGACTGGGACAAGCTGCGCGCGGCGGCCCGGGACGCCATGTCCCGCGCCTACGCCCCGTACTCCGGCTACCCGGTCGGCGTCGCGGCCCTGGTCGACGACGGCCGCACCATCACCGGCTGCAACGTGGAGAACGCGTCGTACGGCGTCGGCCTGTGCGCCGAGTGCGGGCTGGTCTCCGAGCTGCAGAACTCGGGGGGCGGCCGGCTGACGCACTTCACCTGCGTGGACGGCAAGGGCGACATCCTCGTCCCGTGCGGCCGCTGCCGCCAGCTGCTGCACGAGTTCGGCGGCCCGGAACTGCTCCTGGAAACCCCGGCGGGCATTCTGCCGCTCTCGGAGATGCTGCCCCAGGCCTTCGGGCCGGGCCACCTCCGCAAGTAAGTCGTAACTCCCGTGCGGCCCCTCCGAGTTGCTCCACGCGACCGGCTCGGAGGGGCCGTACGACTTCTGGAACCCTCGGAAGGAAGCCAAGCCATGGCCATGGACGCCATCTCCGTCATCCGCACGAAGCGGGACCGCGGTGAGCTCAGCGACGCACAGATCGACTGGGTCATCGACGCGTACACCCGCGGGGAGGTCGCCGACGAGCAGATGTCCGCACTCGCCATGGCGATCCTGCTCAACGGCATGAACCGCCGCGAGATCGCCCGCTGGACCGCCGCGATGATCGCCTCCGGCGAGCGCATGGACTTCTCGTCCCTGTCCCGCCCCACGGCCGACAAGCACTCCACGGGCGGCGTGGGCGACAAGATCACCCTCCCGCTGGCACCCCTGGTCGCGGCCTGCGGTGCGGCCGTCCCCCAGCTGTCCGGCCGCGGCCTCGGCCACACGGGCGGCACCCTCGACAAGCTGGAGTCGATCCCCGGCTGGCGCGCCCTCCTCTCCAACGAGGAGATGCTGAACGTCCTGGACACCACCGGCGCGGTGATCTGCGCGGCGGGCGACGGCCTGGCCCCGGCGGACAAGAAGCTGTACGCGCTGCGGGACGTCACCGGCACGGTCGAGGCGATCCCGCTGATCGCCTCGTCGATCATGTCGAAGAAGATCGCGGAGGGCACCGGCTCGCTGGTCCTGGACGTGAAGGTCGGCACGGGCGCCTTCATGAAGACCATCGAGGACGCGCGGGAGCTGGCGTCCACGATGGTCGGCCTGGGCACCGACCACGGCGTGAAGACGGTCGCGCTGCTCACGGACATGTCCACCCCGCTCGGCCGCACGGCGGGCAACGCCCTGGAGGTCCGCGAGTCGGTCGAGGTCCTGGCGGGCGGCGGACCCGCGGACGTGGTGGAGCTGACGATCGCCCTGGCCAGGGAAATGCTGGAAGCGGCAGGTGTCCGTGACGCCGACCCGGCCAAGGCCCTGGCCGACGGCTCGGCGATGGACGTCTGGCGGCGCATGATCGCGGCCCAGGGCGGCGACCCGGACGCGGAACTGCCGGTCGCCCGCGAGCAGCACGTGATCAAGGCCCCGTCCTCCGGCGTCCTGACCCGCCTCGACGCCTACGACATCGGCGTCGGCGCCTGGCGCCTGGGCGCCGGACGCGCCCGCAAGGAGGACCCGGTGCAGGCGGGCGCCGGCATCGAGCTGCACGCCAAGCCGGGCGACACCGTGACCGAGGGCCAGCCCCTGCTGACCCTGCACACGGACACCCCCGAGCGCTTCGAGTACGCGCTCCAGTCGGTGGAGGGTTCGTACGACATCGCGGCGGCGGGGACGGACTTCACGGCTTCGCCGGTGGTGCTGGAACGTATCGCCTGACCAGGCGGTTTCCCTTACGGGTGAACGGGATCGGTGGACCTCCGCCGGTCCCGTTCGGCATGTTGAATGGCCGCGTGCAGGTGATCGAGGGTGACTACATCGCGGCTGACAACGCGTGGGACGAGATTGCCTGGGTCTGGCAGCGGACCGATGTCCCCAAAGGCTGCAGAACGGAGATCATCGACGGGGTTGTCACAGTGACGCCGCTGCCCTCCGTGGCACACAGCTGCGTCGCGGACCTCGTGCAACACGGTCTGTACGACGTGATCCCGGACGACTGGGGCATCTACCAGTGGCTGGGCTTGGCCGTGCCATCCCGGCTGGGGCTGTACGTGCCGGACCTCGCGGTCGTGCCGGAGCAGGAACTGCGGGTCAGGGATGACGTCTTCGTCCCTGCCGGGAAGGCCGAACTCGTCGTGGAAATCACCTCGAAGGTCACCGCGCGCAACGACCGCGTTCACAAGGCCGCGGGGTACGCCGAGGCGGGGATTCCTCTGTACCTTCTCATCGACTCTCTGGCCCCTGGCGGTGCCACGATCACGCTGTACGGCGAGCCGAAGGGTGACGTCTACCGGGTCCTGCGGGCCTGCGAGTACGGCGCTCCGATCTCTCTGCCGCGGCCGTTCGACATCACCCTCGACTCCGGCGACTTCCCTCAGCCCAACAACGCAGCCACTCCCACCAACACCGGCACCGACAACACCGTCGACAGCAGAATCGAGTCCCGCGCCAGCCGCTCGCCCACCCGGTAGCTCGACGCGTACGTGTACAGGTTCTGCGCGGCAGGCAGCGCCGACGTGACCACCACGTCCAGCAGCGGAGCGCCCCGCAGGCCGAACACGCCCGCCGCCAGCGCCCAGGCCACCGCCGGCTGGCCCACCGACTTGAGCGCGACCGAGAGCAGCACGGGATGCCGGTCCGGGCCCCGGCCGGGCATCGTGCTGCCGCACAGGGAGATGCCGAACGCCAGCAGCACCGCCGGGACCGACATGCCGCCGATCAGGGTCAGCGGGTCCAGGACGGGCGCCGGGATCCGCAGACCCGTCGCCGACACCGCGACGCCCGCCAGTGAGCCCACGGCGATCGGGTTGCGCAGGGGAGTGAGCAGACGGCGCCACAACGGGCCCTTCTCGCCCTCCCCGGACAGGTCGAGGACCGTCAGGGCGATCGGGGTGACGCCGATGAGCTGGAACAGCAGCACCGGTGCCACCAGCGAGGCGTCGCCCAGGACGTACACCGCGATCGGGATGCCGAGGTTGCCGGAGTTGACGTAGCTGGAGCACAGGGCGCCGATCGTGGTGCGGCCCACGCCCCAGCGCCGTACGACACCCACCGCGACGAAGACACCGGCCGCCGCGGCCGTGCTCAGAGCCGTGACCAGGAGGCGGCTGGAGAAGATCACCGAGAGGTCGGTCTGCGCGAGCGTGGTGAACAGCAGCGCCGGGGACGCCACATGGAAGGCCAGTTTGGTGAGGACCTCACGGCCGTGGACACCGAGGTAGCCGCGCAGGCCGATCAGATAGCCCACCCCGATGACGACCGCGATCACCGCGAACCCCGTCAGCACCCCCTGCACGGCGCCTCCATGGCGGGGAGGAAACCGCAGGGTATTCGGGGAGGTGCTGATACGTGGGGCATACAGGCAACCCTCCGGGGAAGGAGGGGAGCGGGTCAACGTGATCTCGGTCGGCGGACACCCCGCGCAAGCGCGATGAGCAGCGGAAACCGGCGCCCGGTGCCCGGCCCGATGAGTTACGCCCGCCCGTCCGGTCTACCGATCGTGGATGCCATGACACCCGCTGTACTCGTGTTGGTCGGCCCCGTCACCCGGGACGAGGTGACAGGGCTGTGCGACGACGTGCGAGCCCGGCTGGAGGCCACCGGGGCGTCCGTCGTGGTGTGCGACGTCGGAGGGCTCGGGCCGCCGGGCCTGAGCGTCGTGGACCTGCTGGCACGGTTGCAGCTCGCCGCCCGGCGGGCCGGGGGCCGGATACGGCTGCGCGACCCGGACCCCGCGCTACACGCCCTCCTCGACCTGGTCGGCCTCCGCTTCGAGGTGGAGGGGAAGGTCGAAGAGCGGGAACCAGCGCTTGGTGTCCAGGAAGCAGTGGAACCCGGTGATGCGGCCCTCTGAGATCTCCAGCACCTGCACCGCCCACGGGGTGAAGCCGCCCGCCTCCGGGTCCGGCTTGTACTGGGCGAAGCCCGGCAGCCCGTTGACCTGGACCGGCACCAGACGCGACCCCGCGCAGGGGGCGCCGAGGGTCGTCATGAAGCCCGTGATGTCCTGGACGCCCGTCAGCCACAGGTCGAACGGCGGCATCGTCATGATGGCGTCCTCGTGCAGCAGGGCCGTGAGCGCCGTCATGTCATAGCCCTCGAAGGCCGCGACATACCGCTCCAGGAGCCTCTGCTGCTCCTCGTCCAGCGGATCCGACGCGGCGGCGTCGGTGCCCGGCCGCTGCTGCTCGGCGAGCGTCGCACGCGCCCGCTGCAGGGCGCTGTTGACCGAGGCGACCGTCGTGCCGAGCAGCTCGGCGACCTCGCTCGCCTTCCAGGCCAGCACCTCACGCAGGATCAGCACCGCCCGCTGCTTGGGCGGCAGCTGCTGGAGGGCCGCCATGAAGGCGAGCCGCACCGACTCCTTGGCGATCGCCGCCTCCGCCGGATCGTCGGTCGTGGGCAGCACCCGGCTGTCCGGCATCGGCTCCAGCCAGGTGTTGTCCGGCCGGGGGGAGAGTGCCGCCTGGGCCAGCGGAGTCGACTCCGTGAGGTCCATGGGCCTGGCCCGTTTGTTGCCCGCGGTCAGCATGTCCAGGCACACGTTCGTCGCGATGCGGTAGAGCCACGACCGGAGACTGGAGCGCCCCTCGAACTTGTCGTAACTGCGCCAGGCGCGCACCATCGTGTCCTGCACCGCGTCCTCGGCCTCGAAGGACGAGCCGAGCATGCGGTAGCAGTACCCGGTCAGTTCGACGCGGTGTTTCTCCAGCCTGACGTCGAGGTCTGTCGTCGTCGCCGTGCCGTCGCTCATCGTCCACCCACCCCTGTGGCCCTGTCCCGTCGTGCGCCTCGTCGCGCCCAACACCTCGGAAGCTACCGCAGCCCACTGACAATGGCCCCCGGAGCGGACAAAGCAGCAGGTCGGAAGGGTCGGCTCGGAACGGGAACGCCGCTGGGGCACACCCGTGTCCAAGGGTGCGCCCCAGCGGCGTGGTGCGGGGGAGGCGGATCAGGCGAGCGGCAGGCCGTTCACCGGCAGGCCCTGGGTGGGCAGGCCCTGCACCGGCAGACCGCCGAGCAGCCCCTCCGCCACGGTGAGCGGGCCCCCGGCCAGCGCCTGCTCCGCAGCCGGCTGCGCGGCGGCGACGCCGGTGGTGAGCGCCTCCTGCCCCTGGGCCAGGCCCGCGCCACCCTGGGCGAGCCCCGCACCGGCGGCGGGCCCGGCCTGCGAGAGGTGCTCGGCCGGGAGCGCACTGGTGACGGTGCCCAGCGCCGCGCCCGCGGCGTCCGGGGCGACCGGAGCGGCGTTCGCGGCACCCGCGCCCGCGGCGGCGAAGGCGGCACCGAGGGCGGCGACACCGAGAGTCTTGGCAGCAGACTGCTTCATGAAAGTAAGTCCTCGAAATTCGTTACGGGGTGGTGAGCGGTTCTCGACCGTAAACACGCCCCGCATGCCACCGCAAACATCGAAATGCGGACGGATTGTGAATGGCGTCCGCATTCCGTGTGCACGGAGGATCCCCAGTCAGCCCTCTTCGGCCTCAGAACCGCTGGTAGAGGTGGTCTGCCGGAACAGCCATTCGGACTTGAGTTCGGCATATCCGGGCTTGATGACGTCATTGATCATCGCGAGTCGTTCATCGAAAGGAATGAACGATGATTTCATCGCATTGACGGAGAACCACTGCATGTCATCGAGCGTGTAGCCGAATGCGTCGACAAGATGCTCGAATTCCCGGCTCATGCTGGTGTGGGACATGAGGCGGTTGTCGGTGTTCACGGTGGCCCGGAAGTGCAGGCGGCGCAGCAGACCGATCGGGTGCGCGGCGTACGAGTCGGCTGCCCCTGTCTGGAGGTTGGAGCTGGGGCACAGCTCCAGCGGGATGCGCTTGTCCCGTACGTACGACGCGAGCCGGCCGAGCTTCACCGAGCCGTCGGCGTGCACCTGGATGTCGTCGATGATGCGCACCCCGTGCCCCAGCCGGTCGGCGCCGCACCACTGGAGGGCCTGCCAGATGGACGGCAGGCCGAACGCCTCGCCCGCGTGGATGGTGAAGTGGTTGTTCTCGCGCTTGAGGTACTCGAAGGCGTCCAGGTGCCGGGTCGGCGGGTGACCGGCCTCGGCGCCCGCGATGTCGAAGCCGACGACGCCCAGATCGCGGTAGCGGTTGGCGAGTTCGGCGATCTCCAGGGCGCGGGCGGCGTGCCGCATCGCGGTGAGCAGGGCGCCCACGCGGATGCGGTGGCCGTTCTCCCGCGCGATCTGCTCGCCCTCCCGGAAGCCCTCGTTGACGGCCTCGACGACCTCTTCGAGGCTGAGCCCGCCCTCGAGGTGCTGTTCCGGCGCGTAGCGCACCTCGGCGTAGACGACACCGTCCTGCGCGAGGTCCTCGGCGCACTCGCGCGCGACCCGCACCAGGGCGTCCCGGGTCTGCATCACGCCGACGGTGTGGGAGAAGGTCTCCAGGTACCGCTCCAGAGAACCGGAGTCGGCGGCCTCGTGGAACCAGAGGCCGAGCTTGTCGGGGTCGGTCTCTGGGAGTTGGGAGTAACCCGCCTCGCGGGCGAGCTCGATGATCGTGCCGGGGCGGAGCCCGCCGTCGAGGTGGTCGTGCAGCAGAACCTTCGGCGCCCGGCGGATCTGGTCCGAGCTCGGGATGTTCGCCTTCTGGGCAGTCTGGCTCGTCATTTCCGCACTCTAACGCCTACGCGCGTAGAGGGCGCGTTCATCGCGGGTTCGCCGCTCGTCTCGATTTTCGCTTTACACATCCGTCGATACGTAACGGTGACCCCACGGACGGGTCGCGTACACCCGCGCTTCTGACACTGTTCTGTCATGGCACAGCAAGCGACGCCGGTGCGCAGGGTCCGGCTGGGCAAGGCGATCGGGCCGGAACCGACGGCGGTGAGCGGAGTGGTCCTTCTGCTTCCCGCAGGTGACGAAGTATCACACCGCAAGCCGGCGACGTTGTTGGCGACGTCCTATGTGCGGACCCTCGGGCGCCGTCTGACGCGGGCGGGGCGGGCGGAGGGTCTGGCCACACATGTCGTCCACTACCGCTATCGCGGGTGGAACGGCAGTGACGCGAACCAGATGAGCGACGCGTTGTGGGCCGCCGACGAGGTCGTACGCCGCTACGGCGACGTCCCCGTGTGCCTCGCCGGGGTCGACATGGGCGGGCGGGCGGCCCTGCGGGCGGGGGGCCACGAGGCCGTCAACTCCGTGCTCGCGATAGCTCCTTGGCTGCCGGAGGAGGACGTGGCGGCATCGCCCGAACCGGTGAGGCAGCTCGGCGGGCGGCGGGTGATGGTCGTGCACGGCACGAACGACGAGCGGACCGATCCCGAGCTGTCGTTCCGGTTGGCGGCGCGGGCCAAGAAGGCGAACCGGGACGTGTGCCGGTTCGAAGTGCACTCCGACCGGCACGGGTTGCAGCAGCATCGGGATGAAGTCCTCGCGCTGGCCGAGGACTTCGTGATGGGGGTGCTGTTCGGGAGGGCGTTCTCCCGGCCGGTCACCGACGCGTTCGCGGCTCCGCCGCCTTTGGGGTTGCGGATGCCGTTGGCTGCGGGGTTCGGTAAGTCGTTGCGGCGGTAGCGTCGTCGAGGTGCTTGTCTCGTCGGCGGGTGCGGGTTGTTTGTGGCTGGTCGCGCAGTTCCCCGCGCCCCTGGGGCGCTGCCCCTAGGCGGGCAACAGGTTGCCCCTTCTCGAGAGCAGGAACTTCTTGAAGGCGGCCACCGGGGGTGTGTCCGGGCGGTCGGCCAGCCAGGCGACGCCGATCTCGCGTGCCGCCCGTGGTGCGGTGACCGTCAGTTCCGCGACCCCCGGGCGGGGTACCGCCGGTGGGGGCAGAAGGGCTACTCCCAGGCCCGCCGCCACCAGGCCCCTCAGGGTCTCCGCCTCCTCGCCCTCGAAGGCGATACGGGGCTTGAAGCCCGCCTCCTGGCAGAGGTCGTCGGTGATGCGGCGCAGGCCGTAGCCGGGCTCCAGGGTCACGAAGATCTCGTCGGCCGCTTCCGCCAGGCGGATGCGTTTGCGGGCGGCCAGCCGGTGGTCGGCGGGGACGACGAGGCGGAGCTTCTGTTCGTCCAGGCGGCGGGCGACCAGGTCGGGGGCGTCCGGGACCGGGGAGGTGAGGCAGAGGTCCAGCTCGCCCGCGCGCAGGCGCTCGATCATCGCCTCGCCGTAGTTCTGGACCAGGCTGAAGCGGACGCGGGGGTGGTCGGCGCGGAAGGCGTGCAGGAGGCCCGGGACCGTTTCGGCGCCCATGGTGTGCAGGAAGCCGAAGGCGACCTTGCCGGTGGCCGGGTCGGCGTCGGCGCGGACCTCGTCGGCGGCGCGCGCGATCTCGGCCAGGGCGCGTTCGGCCGAGGCGAGGAAGGTGCGGCCGGCGGGGGTCAGGGAGACCGTACGGCCGTGGCGGGCGAAGAGATCGACGCCCAGGTCCTGTTCCAGCCGGACCATGGCCCGCGAGAGCGTGGACTGCGGGACCCGCATCTCCTGGGCGGCCCGGGTGACGTGCTCGGTACGGGCGACGCCGGCGAAGTGGGCCAGCCGGGGAGCGAGCAACATCGTCATGTCTTCTGTGTCACTGGACGGTGACAGTCGAGGCTGTGAGCTGTACTGATGCGCCATGGGAACGATTATGGCCAATCCATGCATTGGACGGATCAGTGGGGGTGTACGTAGCTTCGAAGCATGTCTCCCGCCAGTACCGGGGCGTCCACCACCGTGGTCGCCGCACCCGCAGTCCCCGTCGTCGACTCCCGCATGGCCCCGGGCGGCCCCGGCTACCGCCGGATGAGCTTCGCCCTCTTCCTCGCCGGTGTCGCGACCTTCGCACTCCTCTACTCCACGCAGGCCCTTCTGCCGCTGATCTCCGGTGAGTTCGGGGTGGCGGCGAGTGAGGCCAGCTGGACGGTGGCGGCCGCGACGGGCGGTCTGGCGCTGTTCGTGCTCCCCATGAGCGCGCTGTCGGAGCGGTTCGGACGCCGTACGGTCATGACGGCGTCCCTGGCGGTCGCGGTGACCGTCGGGCTGCTGGTCCCCTTCGCCCCCAACCTGACCGGTCTCGTCGTCCTGCGGGCGGTCCAGGGAGCTGCCCTGGCGGGGGTGCCGGCGTCGGCCACGGCCTATCTGGCCGAGGAGGTCCGGCCGAAGGCGCTGGTCACGGCCATCGGCCTGTTCGTCGCGGGCAACAGCGTCGGCGGCATGAGCGGCCGTGTCATCACCGGCTGGGTCGCGCAGGAGTGGGGCTGGCGGGCCGCCATCGGCGTGATCGGCGTGATCGCGGTCGCGTGCGCCGTGGCCTTCCGGCTGCTGCTCCCGGCACCGCGCCACTTCAGGAAGGGCTCGCTGCGGCCGCGCGTGCTCGCGCGTACGGTGCGTGACCACCTCGCCAACCCGCTGCTGTGCCGCCTCTACGCCATCGGCGCCCTGTTCATGACGATCTTCGGCGGCGTGTACACGGTGATCGGCTACCGCCTGACGGAGGCGCCGTTCTCCCTGCCGCAGGGCGTGATCGGCTCGATCTTCCTGGTGTACCTGGTCGGTACGGTCTCGGCCTCGACGGCGGGACGCCTGGTGGGCCGCCTCGGCCGCCGGGGCGCGCTGTACGCGGCGGGCGGCACCACGACCGCGGGCCTGCTGCTGTCCCTGGCGGGGTCGCTCCCGCTGGTCCTGCTCGGCCTGGTCCTGATCACCGGCGGCTTCTTCGCGGGGCACGCGGTGGCGTCCTCGGCGGTCAGCAAGACGGCCACGCGGGGCCGCGCCCAGGCTTCGGCGCTGTACCAGTCCGCCTACTACATCGGCTCCAGCGCGGGCAGCACGGTCGGTGCCGTCGCCTTCCACGCGGGCGGCTGGGCCGGGACGGTCGGGGTCGGCCTGCTGGCGGTGCTCGGCGTCGTGACGATCACCGTGTTCGGGACGCGGGCGGCTCGGCTCCAGCGGCGGCAGCTGGCGACGGCCGCCTGAGCCGGTCGCGGCCGGTCGCGGCCGGTCGTAGGGTTCGTTCCCCCTGGTCGGGGCCGGTTGTCAGTGGCTGCGGATAGCCTCCGCGAGCACTGATGACCGGTGTCCGGGCAGGGGGAATTCTCATGGAGTTCAGGATCGAACGCGCCGCCTTCGCCGAGGCCGTCGGCTGGGCCGGGCGGGCCCTGCCCTCGCGTACGCCGGTGCCTGTGCTGGGCGGGCTGCTGCTGGCGGTGGGGCCGGGGCGGCTCACCGCGTCGGGGTTCGACTTCGAGGCGGCGGCGCGGATCGAGGTGGACGCCGAGACCGGGGCGGCCGGCGAGGTGCTCGTACCGGGGCGTCGGCTGCTGGACATCTGCCGGGTGCTGCCGGACGGGCCGGTGAGCTGCTCCCTGGAGGGCACGCGGTTCACCGTGGCGGCCGGCGGCACCGAGTTCGGGCTGTCCACGCTGCCGCGCGAGGAGTACCCGGCTCTGCCGGCACAGCCCGCGCCCTACGGCAGCGTCGACGCCGCCGCCTTCGCCGCGGCCGTCGGGCAGGTGGCCGTCGCGGCCGGGCGGGACGAGACGCTGCCGGTGCTGACCGGCGTCCAGCTGCGTCTGGACGGCGACTCGATGACGCTGTCGGCGTCGGACCGGTATCGGTACGCGGTGCGGCGGGTGGGGTGGAAGCCGGAGGGGGTGGCCGGGGAGGGGCTTGCCGGCGGTGTCGGCGGTGTCGGCGGTGCTGAGGGCGTCGGCGGTGCTGCGGGTGCCGACGGGGTCGTGGAGGCGCTCGTGCCGGCTCGGCGGTTGCTCGATGCCGCGCGGTCACTGGCGCGGTGCGGGGGCGTGCGGGTCGGGCTGGAGACGGCGGCGGGTGGCGGGCTGATCGGCTTCGAGGGCGGGGGCATGCGGAGCGTCGTGCGGCTGCTGGACGGGCGGCTGCCGGCGTACGGGTCGTTGTTCGACATGGCGGGGGCCGCTGTCGCCGAGGTGGGGTGCGGGGTGTTCACGGAGGCCGTGCGGAGGGTGGCCGTGGTGGCCGAGGCGAGCAGTCCGGTGCGGTTGGACTTCTCGGCCGACGGGTCGGTGCTGCTGCGGGCCGGATACGGGGACGACGTGGCCGCGCAGCGGTTGCCCGCCGTGCTCAGCGGTGCGCAGGAGGTCACCGTGGCGTTCAATCCGGCGTATCTGCTGGATGCGCTGAACTCCTTCGAGGCGGCCCGGTTGCGGCTGGAGATGGTCGGGTCGGGGCAGCGGGTGCTGGTGAGCGGGGTGGAGGAGGGCAGCGGCGGGTCGGTCGGGGCGCATCGGCATCTGCTCATGTCCGTGAAGCAACTGGTCTGAGCTGGGCGGTGGGTAGAGGCACGGGCGGAGACGTGAGTGCGCCCCGCCGGGGGGATGGCGGGGCGCACCGGTTTTCGTGGGTTACCAGGCTGCGCGCGTCCTGTTCGCCTTGTCCTCCGAGGGCAGCAGGATCCAGAGGGCTATGTAGAGGAGGAATTGCGGACCCGGGAGCAGGCAGGAGATCAGGAAGATCACGCGCATGGTCGTCGCGGAGGTGCCGAAGCGCCGTGCCAGCGCGGCGCACACTCCGCCGATCATGCGGCCGTGGGTGGGTCGGGCGAGCGCGGTCATGGTGCGGCTCCTTCGCGAGCGTTGGCCGGCCCCCTTGTGGGGCCTGTTGAGGGGTTCCCTCATCTGCCATCCACGCTACGGCGACGAACCGGGCAAAGCGTCACTCTATGGAGCTATCCCGACCCTGGGAATCGTCGGGGTCCGACCCTGAGAGGGCTCCTCCTGGGGGACGGTCGACCGGTGTGCTCGCTCCGACCTGCGGCGGAGCCAGGCGCGGGCCGCGGGGACGACTGTGGCGTGTGCCAGGGCCACGCCCACCGTGTTCAGCAGGAGTGAGTCGATGTCGACCATCTGGCCCGGTACACCGGTCTGCAACAGCTCGATGCCCAGCGAGATCAGGGCGCCGGCGGCGACCGTACGGACCAGGGAGCCGAGGGGGGAGACGCTGATCCTGCCGTGCGCCATCGGGATCAGCACTCCCAGGGGGGCGAGCAGCGCGAGGCCCTCGACGATGTGCCGGGCGGCCTCCTGCCAGCCCAGCGCCAGGTCGGCTCTGATGCCGGCGAACGGCTGGAGGTTGGGCGGCATCACCCAGGGAACGTCCAGGGGGCGCAGCGTGAGCCAGGCGACGAACGCGAGGTGCGCGACCAGGAGGACACCCCCCGTCGCACGGATGCGGATCACGGCGCTGTCGCCGATGGAGCCTTGACGCTGCACGCCCCCCTAGACGCGCCCCCCGGCAGGATCGGTTCCGGGGTGGGGCGCAATGGGGTGAGGCGTCTGCCACAACTGCCTCCGGCGGTTGGGCGGGGGTGACTGTGACGCTTGTGCTGTCCGGTGCGGGTTCGGGGGTGGATGCCTGCGGCGCCTGTTGCTGTTCGGTGGGGGCTCGTGGAGCGCGGGGGCGGGTGTTCGTGGGTCGGGGCCGCGTCGGGGGGTGTCCGTCCTCGGTCCGGTGCGTTGGGCTTTTGCCAGGAGGTGCCGAGCCTTGACACCGGACTCTGCGGGCGGACACCCCCGACGCGTCCCCTTGCCGCCGTACGCGGCCGCCGGGCCCGTGGGTGGCATGCGCCATCCCCCGACGCTGCCCCTCGCCGCCGTCGGCGGCTGCGGGGCCGTGGGGGTATGCGCCGTTCCCCGGTGCTGCCTCTCGTCGCCGTGGGCGGCTGCGGGGTTGTGTGTGGGGGGCGCTCGGGTGTTGGGTCAGGTGTCCGATACGTCCGTGGACGGGGGCTCGTTGCTGCCTGGTCTGGTGCGGACCTCGTCCGTGCACTCGTAGCGGCGTGGTGGGTCGTTGGCCGGGCCGCCCAGGATGACCGAGCCGTCGCCCTCCGCGGCTGTCGAGTCGGAGAAGGTGCAGACGATCTGGGCCAGTGCGTACGACGTGAGGTCGTTGGGCGGGGTGCTCAGGCGCAGGGTCTCGTCGGGGTCGTTGCGGCGTGGGCCGGTCACGCCCGTGGCGCCGCGGACGTCCGTGGTGTAGCCGGCCTCTTTCTCGGCCGTCGACGGGGTCGCCTCCAACTCGTCGAGCAGGCCCTGGGCCACGAGGACGCGGCGGGCCGAGTCCGCCGTGCCGTCGGGGACGCGTACGGTGCGGTCGACCGCCACGAGTTGGGAGCCGCACAGGAGGAACACCTGGACCGGCAGGCCGCGCGTGGCCTGCGTCGATACGTCGGGTTCGGAGAGTGAGCAGTGCACACGCGAGGGGGCGGGGCCGAAGTTGGTCGGCACCTCGGTGGATCGGATGCCGCACCCGGTGAGGAGCGCGGCGCCCGTGGCGGAGAGCGCCAGCAGGCCACGTACGTTCATCAGGCGTCCCCCTTCTTCGGACCGCCGGCGCCCTGGCCGTTGGTCTGTTCCGCCAGCTCAGAGGCGTCCTGGGGCAGGCGCAGGGTGAACACCGCGCCTCCCTCGGGGGAGTTGGCGGCGGTGATCTCGCCGCCGTGGATGTGGGCGTTCTCCAGGGCGATGGACAGGCCCAGGCCGCTGCCCTCGGAGCGGGGGCGGGAGGCGCTGGCCTTGTAGAAGCGGTCGAAGACGTGGGGGAGGACGTCCTCGGGGATGCCGGGGCCGTGGTCCCGGACCTGGATGGTCACCGAGTCGTCCGCCTGGCGGACCGAGACGCGGACCGGGGAGCCGCCGTGCTTGAGCGCGTTGCCGATGAGGTTGGCCAGGATGACGTCCAGGCGGCGGGGGTCCAGGCGGGCCATGATCCCGCGCGCGGCGTCGAGATCCACCGCGTCCAGCCAGGCCCGGGCGTCGATGCAGGCCGTGATCTGGTCGGCGACGTCGACGTGGTCGAGGACGAGGCGGGCGGTGCCCGCGTCGAAGCGGGTGACCTCCATCAGGTTCTCGACCAGGTCGTTGAGGCGGCGGGTCTCGCTGACGACGAGGCGTACGGCGGGTTCGATCATGGGATCCATGGATCCGGTGTCCGCCTCCAGCTCCTCCTCCAGGACATCGGTGACGGCGGTGATCGCGGTGAGGGGGGTGCGCAGTTCGTGGGACATGTCGGCCACGAAGCGCCGGGACGACTCGTCCCGGGAGGCCATGTCGGCGACGCGTTTCTCCAGCGCTTCGGCGGCCTTGTTGAAGGTGCGCGAGAGGTCGGCCAGTTCGTCCGTGCCGGAGACTCTCAGACGGGTGTCCAGCTTGCCCTCGCCCAGGCGGTGGGCGGCGACCCCGAGGCGCTGTACCGGCTTCAGTACGGTCGTGGCGGCTGCCTGCGCCAGCAGCGCGGAGCCGATCAGCGCGAGGCCCGTGGCGATGCCGAGGGACCAGGCGAGGGAGTTGAGGTCCTTGGCCTCCTGCTCCAGGGACTTCATCATGTAGCCGGTCGGTCCGCCGCCGATCACCTTCGTACCGGCGATCAGGTACGGGGTGTCGTCCTCCACCGTCCGCTGCCAGTACAGGTGGTACTCGGCCTTGTTGGAGGAGTCGACCTCCTGTTTCTCGTTCACGGCGGTGCGCAGGGACTTGGGCACGTCGGCGAGGGTGAAGCCGTCCAGGCCGCCGGAACTGCCGTAGGCGGGCCTGCCGTCGGCATCCTGGGCGACCAGCAGCACGCTGAAGCGCTGGCTGCTGTTGGCCATCTGGCCGGCGGTGTGCTGCAGCTCGTCCTGGGTCGGTTCCGTGGGCAGCAGGCCCGCGCGGTTCTGCATCTCCTGCTCGAAGTCACGCAGCACCGCGTCCTGGGTGCGGGTGAGGACCGCCTCGCGGTTGAGCCAGTAGGCGATCCCGGACGCGGACACGGCGGCGGTGAGCGCCACCAGGCCGAAGACGACCACCAGGCGCAGTCGCAGACTGGTGAAGCGCAGCCGTGACCACACTCCCTTACGAGCCGCGACCCAGCCGCGGAAACCCCCCTGCGCCTTTGTCACTGAGGCGCGTCCAGGCGGTAGCCGACACCACGGACGGTACGGATGAGGGTGGGGGACGACGGGACGTCCTCGACCTTGGCGCGCAGGCGCTGGACGCAGGCGTCGACCAGGCGTGAGTCGCCGAGGTAGTCGTGCTCCCAGACGAGGCGCAGGAGTTGCTGGCGGGACAGGGCCTGGCCCGGCCGGCGGCTCAGTTCCAGCAGCAGGCGCAGCTCGGTCGGGGTGAGCTGGAGGTCCTCGCCGTTCTTCGTCACGGTCATCGCGGCCCGGTCGATGACGAGACTCCCGTAGGTCGCCGCGTCGTTCGACTCGCGCTCCCCGCGCCGCAGCACGGCCCGGATGCGGGCGTCGAGGACCCGCCCCTGCACGGGTTTGACGATGTAGTCGTCCGCGCCGGACTCCAGTCCGACCACGATGTCGATGTCGTCGTTGCGCGCGGTCAGCAGGATGATCGGCAGCTGGTCGGTGCGCCGGATACGGCGGCACACCTCGAATCCGTCGATGCCGGGCAGCATCACGTCCAGCACGATCAGGTCCGGCCGCTGTTCACGCAGCAGTTTCAGGCCGTCCTCGCCGGTGGCAGCGGTGGCCACGCGGTGACCCTGGCGCGTCAGTGAGAGCTCCAGGGCCGTGCGGATGGCGTCGTCGTCCTCGATCAGCAACAGGGAAGGCACGGGGCACATTCTGGCCCATGCGGGGGTGGTCTTTCGACACCTGTACGAGCTGTACGGATACGCGCACGTAGCGCTCATGACTGTGTGCGGGCTGTCGTGCGCCTGGGGGCGGCCTGGGACACAGGCCCCTGTGACAGGTCTGTGACAGTCGGCGGACACGTCCATGAAGGTGCCCGGGCAAGCTTTTCGGCACAGGCAAGACAGCAAGTCGCACCACAGCAAGACGCACGAGCAGAACACCGGAAGTCCACGACGGGGGGCGCGAGATGAACACGCTGCAGGGCACCAGCAACAGCGCAGTGATCACGCGTCTGCACGACGTGCACGGGGGCCGGGGTTCGGAGAAGTCCGGCGCCGTGAGCGGGCGGGGGTGCGCTCGCGGCGCCGGGCGTCAGCACACCGCGTTCATGACGGTGGTTGACGGTTTCACGGGGGAACCGCACGGGGGAGCCGCGTACAGGGAGGACTCGGGGGAGCGGCGTCGCTCGCTGTCGGAGGCGGAGTTCACCGCCTACGTCCAGGAGCGCCGCGCCTCCCTGTACGCAACCGCCTACCACCTGACCGGTGACCGTTTCGAGGCCGAGGACCTGCTCCAGAGCGCGCTGTTCTCGACGTACCGGGCCTGGGACCGGATCAGTGACAAGGCCGCCGTGGGTGGCTATCTGCGGCGGACCATGACGAACCTGCACATCAGCGCGTGGCGCCGCCGCAAGCTGAACGAGTACCCGACCGAGGAGCTGCCGGAGACGCCCGGCGACACGGACGCGATGCGCGGCACCGAGCTGCGTGCCGTCCTGTGGCAGGCGCTGGCCCGGCTGCCCGAACTCCAGCGCACGATGCTGGTCCTGCGCTACTACGAGGGCCGCACCGATCCGGAGATCGCGGAGATCCTCGACATCAGTGTCGGCACGGTGAAGTCCAGCATCTGGCGGTCGCTCCGCCGGCTGCGCGAGGACGAGGTCCTCAGCTTCGGCCGTGACGAGGAGGACGCCTTCGGGGAGCTCGTCGCCTGAAGGTCCGGGGGGACCGCATCCGGGGGGATGCAACGGGGGAGCGGTAAGAAGTGGGGGGACCCACGGGGGCCGGGGGGCCCACGGGGGACCAACGGGGGAAACGGGGGGTGCTCCACCACGGGGGAAGCGGTGGAGCACACAACGACAGCGGGGCTGGAGGGCCGGGGGGTCCGTCCAGTCCCGCTTCGCTGTGTGCCCGCGGATGTGTCAGCGGACCTTCATGAGGGTCGCTTCGGCGGGCGTGTCGCCCACGGCGATGGCGCGCGCCGGGTCCATCCCCTCGACGGCGTACGCGGTGATCCCGCGCTCGGGAACGGCGTCCCCCGGGTCGTTCGGCGTGTCGTCGCACCGCGGGATCGTGGCGGTACCCAGCTTCTCGCCGACGGTGAACTCGACGTTCGCGACGTCCAGGTAGGTGCGGCCGTCGTAGGTGACCAGGTACGCACACGATGCCTCGGCCGTGCCGCCCGTATCGGCCGGCCCCGCACAGCCGACGGCCACCGCCGCAGGCAGCAGGGCCGTCACGAGCAGCCGTCGGCCGTCCTGGAGAGCGTTCGTCATTGGCTTCCTTCCCGCGGGGACCGTTCATCCGGTCCTACGACGGGGCAGGCGCCCGCTTCGTTCAGCCGGCCGGTGTCGCCGCCGGACGGCGGCCCGCTGCGGCCGCGGTGAGGCGGCCGAGGGCCTCGTCGCGGTCGCAGGCATGGGCGCCCAGGGACGTCTGGTGGGCGATGATCGACTGCTCCAGGCGCATCAGGCGCCAGCCGCGGCGCAGCAGGAAGGGCACCGACTTCCGCCCCTCCTTCAGGTCGCGCAGGAAGCGGCGGCGGAACGTCGTCACCGGGCCGCGGCTCAGGCAGAGCGCGTCGGCCAGCACGCCGAGCTCCCGGCAGCGCGTGACTATCTCGGCCGCGAAGATGCCCTCCGCGATGAAGAGAGGGGTGCGGCCGATGTCGACGGTCTCCTCGCCGGTGCGGGCGCTGAGGGAGATGTCGTACAGCGGCACGTTCGTACGGCCCGTGCGGCACAGCCGCGCGATGGCGGCGACGGCCGTGTCGGCGTCCCACGAGTCGGGGTGGTCCCAGTCGATGTCGGCGCTCCCGGGGACCTGCGGCAGGGTCGGGTCGTCAGCCTCTTTGTAGAAGTCGTCGAGCCGCAGGACCGGAAGACCGGAACGGGCGGCCAGCAGGGACTTGCCGGAGCCGGAAGGGCCGCAGAGCAGCACGACTCGCGTCGGTATGGGCGGATGGGAACTCACGGGACACCAGTCTGAGGCATGGTCCGGGCCGGGAACGACCCGGTGGACCGCGAATGAAGCGCGCGTCACATTCCGGCGTCGATGGTCGAACGGCGGCACCGGACCCGGCAGGGGCGGCAGAAGAAGAGGGCCGTGTCTCCTCCGGACGGAGAGGAGGCACGGCCCTCTGGTCTGTGGGGCGGTGTCAGTACGACGAGCCCGACGCGCCCAGCGAACCCGTCGGGTGCCACACTGTCTTGGTCTCCAGGAACGCCGTCATGCGGTCGATGCCGGGAGCCGCCGAGTAATCCACAGGCTGTGGACGAAGGACGCGCTTGAGGTTGTCCGCCGCGGCGATCTCCAGCTCCTTCGCCAGGACCTCGTCGGCGCCGGCCAGGTCGATCGCGTTGACGTCCTGGTGCGCGGCCAGCGGGGTCGCGATCTCCGCCGTACGGCCGGACAGGACGTTGACCACGCCGCCCGGGAGGTCGGAGGTGGCCAGGACCTCGCCGAGGGAGAGGGCCGGGAGCGGGGACTTCTCCGACGCCACCACGATCGCCGTGTTGCCCGTCGCGATCACCGGGGCCAGTACCGAGACCAGGCCCAGGAAGGACGACTCCTGCGGGGCCAGGACCGCCACCACGCCCGTCGGCTCGGGGGAGGAGAGGTTGAAGTACGGGCCCGCGACCGGGTTTCCGCCGCCGACCACCTGGGCGATCTTGTCGGTCCAGCCCGCGTACCAGACCCAGCGGTCGATCGTGGCGTCGACGACCGAGCCCGCCTTCGACTTCGACAGGCCCTCCGAGTCCGCCACCTCACGGACGTACTGCTCGCGCCGGCCCTCCAGCATCTCGGCGACGCGGTAGAGGATCTGGCCGCGGTTGTAGGCCGTCGCGCCGGACCACCCGCCGAACGCCTTGCGCGCCGCCACGACCGCGTCCCGGGCGTCCTTGCGGGACGACAGGGGTACGTTCGCCAGCCAGTCGCCCTTCGAGTCGGTCACCTCGTACACCCGGCCGCTCTCGGAACGCGGGAACTTCCCGCCGACGTACAGCTTGTAGGTCTTGAAGACGGAGAGCCGCTCGGCGCGCTCGGTCTTGTCGTTCTTCTCAGACATCGAGATAAGCCTCCAGGCCGTGGCGACCGCCCTCGCGGCCGAAGCCCGACTCCTTGTAGCCGCCGAACGGCGAGGTCGGGTCGAACTTGTTGAACGTGTTGGACCAGACGACACCCGCGCGCAGCTTGTTCGCCACGGCGAGGATCCGCGAGCCCTTCTCCGTCCAGATGCCCGCCGACAGGCCGTACGCGGTGTTGTTGGCCTTGGCGACGGCCTCGTCCGGGGTGCGGAAGGTGAGGACCGACAGGACCGGGCCGAAGATCTCGTCGCGGGCGACGGTGTGCGCCTGGGTGACGTTCGTGAAGAGCGTCGGGGCGAACCAGTAGCCGGCGGCCGGGATCTCGCAGGCCGGGGACCAGCGCTCGGCACCCTCCGCCTCGCCCTGCTCGACGAGCGAGGTGATGCGGGTGAGCTGATCCTCGGAGTTGATCGCCCCGATGTCCGTGTTCTTGTCCAGCGGGTCGCCGAGGCGGAGGGTCGACAGGCGGCGCTTGAGCGACTCCAGCAGCTCTTCCTGGATCGACTCCTGGACCAGGAGGCGGCTGCCCGCGCAGCAGACCTGGCCCTGGTTGAAGAAGATCCCGTTGACGATCCCCTCCACCGCCTGGTCGATCGGGGCGTCGTCGAAGACGATGTTGGCGCCCTTGCCGCCGAGTTCGAGCGTGACCTTCTTGCGGGTGCCCGCGACGGTCCGGGCGATCTCCTTGCCGACGGCCGTGGAGCCGGTGAAGGCGACCTTGTTCACGTCGGGGTGCGCGACGAGGGCGGCGCCCGCGTCGCCGTATCCGGGAAGGATGTTGACGACGCCCTTGGGCAGGCCCGCCTGGCGGCAGATGTCCGCGAAGAACAGGGCCGAGAGGGGGGTCGTCTCCGCCGGCTTGAGCACGACCGTGTTGCCGGTCGCGAGTGCCGGGGCGATCTTCCAGGCCAGCATCAGCAGCGGGAAGTTCCAGGGGATGACCTGGCCCGCGACGCCCAGTGGCCGGGGGCCGGCACCGAAGCCGGCGTGCTCCAGCTTGTCGGCCCAGCCCGCGTAGTAGAAGAAGTGCGCGGCGACCAGGGGGAGGTCGGCGTCGCGGGTCTCCTTGATCGGCTTGCCGTTGTCCAGGGTTTCGAGGACGGCGAGCTCACGGGCCCGCTCCTGGATGATCCGGGCGATGCGGAACAGGTACTTCGCGCGCTCGGAGCCGGGCAGCGCCGACCACTTCCCGAATGCCTTGCGGGCGGCCTTCACCGCGCGGTCCACGTCCGCCTCGCCGGCCTGGGCGATCTCCGCGAGGACCTCCTCGCTGGACGGGGAGACGGTCTTGAAGACCTTGCCGTCCGCCGCCTGAACGAACTCGCCGTCGATGAACAGGCCGTACGAGGGCGCGATGTCGACGATCGAGCGGGACTCGGGGGCCGGTGCGTATGCGAATGCCGATGCCATGGTGATCAGTCCACCGTCACGTAGTCGGGGCCGGAGTAGCGGCCGGTGGCCAGCTTCTGACGCTGCATCAGCAGATCGTTCAGGAGCGAGGAGGCGCCGAAGCGGAACCAGTGGTTGTCCAGCCAGTCCTCGCCCGCGGTCTCGTTGACCAGTACGAGGAACTTGATGGCGTCCTTGGTGGTCCGGATCCCGCCGGCCGGCTTCACGCCGACCTGGATTCCGGTCTGGGTGCGGAAGTCGCGTACCGCTTCCAGCATAAGGAGGGTGTTCGCGGGGGTGGCGTTCACGGCGACCTTGCCGGTGGACGTCTTGATGAAGTCGGCGCCCGCCAGCATGCCGAGCCAGCTCGCCCGCCGGATGTTGTCGTACGTCGACAGCTCGCCGGTCTCGAAGATGACCTTGAGGCGGGCGCTCGTCCCGCAGGCGTCCTTCACGGCGACGATCTCGTCGTACACCTTCATGTAGTCGCCCGCGAGGAACGCTCCGCGGTCGATGACCATGTCGATCTCGTCGGCGCCCGCCGCCACGGCCTCGCGCACGTCGGCCAGCTTGACGGTGAGCGGGGCGCGGCCCGCCGGGAAGGCGGTGGCGACCGAGGCGACCTTCACGGTCGACCCGGCGACGGCCTCCTTGGCGGTGGCCACCATGTCGGGATACACGCAGACGGCCGCGGTCGCCGGGGCCGTCCGGTCGGTGGGGTCGGGACGGACCGCCTTGGCGCCGAGCGCCCGGACCTTGCCCGGGGTGTCCGCGCCTTCCAGCGTCGTCAGGTCGACCATCGAGATGGCGAGGTCGATGGCGTACGCCTTGGCGGTCGTCTTGATGGAACGGGTACCGAGGGACGCGGCACGCCCCTCCAGGCCGACCGCGTCGACACCGGGCAGCCCGTGGAGGAAGCGGCGCAGCGTGCTGTCGGACGCGGCGACGTCCGTGAGGGCGTGTGCTGCGGCAGATGCATTGGTGGGCATGGTCACCAGACGAGCATATCTACGCGCGTAGCGGCTGTACAGGCCCGGATGCTCATCTTGTGCGGGGGTGGTGCGTATGAGCGCCGTCCGGGGCGTCGGGCACAATCGGGGCCATGACGACGCCGGAGCACCAGCCGCCCACCCCTGACCCCGTGTCGAAGGACCGGGTCTACCGCTCGCCCATGGGCATCGGCGGCGGCGTCGCGCTGCTCGCCATCACGCTCTGGCTGGGCGTCGACGCCCTGGTGCGGGGCGAGAGCCGAACGCAGTGGCTGGCGCTCGCGGCGCTGATCCTGATCGTGCCGCTGGCGGCCGCGTTCACGCTGCGACCCGCCGTGTACGCCAACGAGGACCGGCTCCGCATCCGCAACCCGCTCCGCGTCATCGTGCTCCCCTGGGGGCAGATCGCCGCGCTGCGCTCCGGCTATTCGAACGAGGTCGTCGCGAAGTCCGGCACCAGGTTCCAGCTCTGGGCGGTCCCCGTCTCGCTGCGGGCCCGCAAGAAGGCGGCCCGGCGCACGGCCCGGGCGGCGTCGGAGCGGAGCGCCGCCGCGCGGGGTGAGCGCAGTGGTCGCGGCGGACTGGGGGCCGGGGGGCTCGGGTTCGGGGCGCCGCGCGGGGAGGCCGACGTGGACGGCCCGATGCGGGCCGAGACCGACAAGGTCATGGACGACCTGCGGGGACTGCTGGAGCACCGGGAGAAGGCGGAGTCCGCGCAGGGCGAGGTGACCGTGCGGTGGGCCTATGAGGTGATGGGGCCCGCGGTCGCGGGGGCCGTGTTGCTGGTGATCCTGCTGATGGTGTCCTAGGCGGCTTGAGCGCCCCGAGAGCCGAGAGCCCGAGAGCCCGAGAGACCTGAGCGACCTGAAGCGATGAGTACGAACCCACGGATGCCGCTGCCGCTGCCCGCCTCCGCGATACCCGAGGGCTGTCTTCCCTGGGACGCTGAGGAGACCCGACGCTGGATCGACGCCCTGCCTCCGCGCGGGATCCCGGTGCGGCTGCGCGCCGTGTCCGTCGTCATGGCCGTCGTCCCGGCGGCCGCCGCGCTGGCCGGTGGCCTGGCGCTGTACGGGGGGCTGCGCGGGTGGGCCGCCGCGTGCCTCGCCCTTCAGGTCGTGTGGGCGGTGGTGCGGCCCGAGATCGTACGGGTGTCGGCGCCCGCCCTCCTCGGTGTGGTGCTGCTCCTCTGGTCCACGCTGCCTTGGGTCCTTGGCCTGACCGTCGTGCTCTCCCTCGCGCTGCTCTGGGTGGCCGCCATGGTGCGCCTTGTCGCACGGGGCCGCCAGCGGGCGGCGGCCCTGGCGGCGGCAGGAGAGGGGACCGGCACCCTGCCGGATGGCGGCGCGCCGCTCGACCGGGGGCGGTTCCTCGCCTGGATCGGGGGCGTCGCGCTCGTGACCGGCGCCGTCCTGGCCGCCACTTCCGGGGACTGGGAGCTCGCCGAGGACCGGCAGACCGCCCCCGCCATCGGCTGGTTCGTGGTCGGGCTCGGCGTCACCGTGCTGCTGTCCGCCGCGCTCGGCCGGTGGCGTGCCGCCGCGCTGCGCCGACGCCCCGTACCCGTACTGCGGGTGCTGGTGCGGGAGAACGCGGACGTGGACGCCGAGGTGTACGCCGCCGACGACCTGGCGGCGGTGCGGCCGCTGTTCACCGTCGCCACGTCCGAGCTCGACGAGGACGAGGACGGGTCCGGGGACGACGGGAAGGACGAAGAGGACGGCGACGACGACGGGGACGAAGGCGACGACGAGGAGTTCCAGCAGCTCCTCGACCGCCTCGACGCCGGTCAGCCCGGGCCCCTGCGCGAAGCCGTCCTGTACGGGCTGCCCTACGACGGCGCCGAGGTGCTGCTCGTCAGTGCCGGTGAGGAGCCCGGCGAGGAGCCGGTCGTGGAGCGGTCCGCCGGGCCAGTCCGGCCGTTCTCCGAGGGCGCCGTGCGGCGTCGGCTTGCCGCTGAGAAGCGTGCGGCGGCGGACCAGGAGCGACGGCGGGCCGTCGCCGAGGACTTCGCCGGGCGGCTGAGCGGGCAGGGGGCCGTGGACGTGCGGCGGTGGCGGGCCGGGTGGCCCGACTGGCTCACGGTGGCGCTGGGAGCGGTGTGGACGTACGTCCTCTTCGTGGACCAGAGCGGGCTGTGGCGCTATGTCCCCGGCGCACTCCTGGGGATCGCCGTCGCCCTGCTGGTACCGCGTCAGCTGGCCTGGCGGGTCACCGCCGACCGCGACGGACTGTGGTTCAACGGGCTGCGCGGAACCCGGCACATCGCATGGGACGCCGTACGGATCGTCGAGTCCAAGGGCGCCGAGCTGAAGATAGACAGTCGCCGGACCGCGTTCGGGGCGTGGACCGTGGACACGCTCCGCTGGCGTCGGCTGGAGCGGACGGCGGGCCTGGTCCACCCCTACGACCGGACCGCCGCCGAGATCACGGCGATGTGGCAGGACCCCGCCGCACGCCCGGTCGGCGTGAGCGACGAGCGGCAGCGCGGACGCCCGCTGTGGCCGCTCGCGGTGCTCGTCGCGCTGGGGTGGACGGCCGCGCTGCTGTGGGTGTGACCCGGAACCTCAGGGCGCGCCCGGATGCACCAGCGCCATGTAGGCGCCGCAGTACGCCGAGCCGGTGACCGCCGCCGCGAGGGCCAGCGCGCGGTGGCGGCGGGTGGCGCGGGACAGGCGCAGGGCGAGGGGGAGCAGGAGCGGGAAGGCGGGGAGCAGGAAGCGGGCGCGCGGGAAGTAGACCCCGCCGCTGCCCAGGACGATCGCCAGCAGTACGGCCGTGAAGACCAGCAGCGGCACCGGCTGCCGGTCCCGCACCGCCAGCCCGAACAGCACCACCGAGCCGATCAGCGTGAGCGTCACCATCACCAGGAACAGCTCGGGCCGCGGGTCGTACACCAGGAGCCGCCGCATCTGGCGCAGGGTTTCGAGGCCGCCGTCCAGTTCGTTGTGCCACAGCCGCTGTACGGCGAAGTAGCCGTCCCAGCGGCCCACGCGCAGGCCCACCCAGCCGACGTATCCGCACCAGCCGAGCGGCGCGAGCACGGCGGCCGCGAGGGGGCGCGGGCCGAAGCGGCGGCGCAGCGCGAGCAGGGCCGCGACCGTGACCGCCGCCGCCACCGCGACGCCCGTCGGGCGGGTCAGGCCCGCGAGCGCGGCCAGCCAGGCCGCGGTGAGGAGCCGGCCGGTGAGTACGGCGTACAAAGACCAGGCGGCGAGCGCCGTGAACAGGGACTCGGTGTAGCCCATCCACTGCACCAGGCCGACCGGCAGCGCGGCCCACAGGACCGTGAGGAGGACGCCGGCCCGTCGTCCGTGCAGCCGCTCCCCGACCGCGAAGACGCCCCACGCGGCGACGAGGGAGGCGAGCACGGCGAGGGCGAGGCCGGTACTGGCGCGGGTGCCCGGGGTGACGGCCGCGACCGCCTTGACCAAGGCCGGGTAGAGCGGGAAGAAGGCCAGGTTGTTGGCGTTGTCCGCGGTGCCTAGTTCGTGCGCGTAACCGTGGTCGGCGATACCGAGGTACCAGTCGGCGTCCCACTGCGTCGCGAGGATCGGCCAGACGCCGTGCTGCCCGCGGTGCGCCCAGACGGTGAGGAGCAGCAGGCCCGTGCCGCGTACGGCGAGATAGGCGAGGAGGGCGGGGGCCGCGTGGCGCAGGGCGTGCAGGGGTGCGGAGAGGGCGTGCGGGGGCGGTGGAGGGCGCGAACCGGGGCGGGCGTGGTTTCCGGGGGCGGTGATCGCCCGGGGGGTCTGCCGGGATGCGGTCGTGGACACGGCGCGGCTCCAGGCGGTTTCGGCGGTGCGCTTGCCCGTCCACCGTTGCCCGGGTGAGGGGGCGGGGCGTGGAGGGTGGGTCAACCGCCCGGAGAAGAACGCCCGAAAGGGTGCCCCCATCCGGAGGAGAGGCACCCTTTCAGCAGACGACCGGTCAGTCCCGTACGGCTCAGATGCCGGCCGCCGCCGACAGGTCCCGCTTGATCGTCGCGAGCAGGCCGGCGGCCTCGGCGTGCGCGGCCGGGAGGTCGGCGTGTGCCGCGACCGGGACGACGACCTCCAGGTAGCACTTCAGCTTGGGCTCGGTGCCGCTGGGGCGGACGATGACGCGGGCGCCCTCCAGGGTGTAGCGCAGGCCGTCGGTGGGCGGGAGGGTGTCGGTGCCCCGGGTGAGGTCCTCGGCACGGGTGATGGCCAGACCGGCCAGCTCGGTCGGCGGCTGCTCACGCAGTCGGCGCATGGCGTTCGCGATGACCGACAGGTCCTGGACGCGGACCGAGAGCTGGTCCGTGGCGTGCAGGCCGTGCTCCACGGCGAGGTCGTCGAGGAGGTCGAGGAGGGTGCGGCCCTCGGCCTTGAGGACGGAGGCCAGCTCGGTGATCAGCAGAGCGGCCGTGATGCCGTCCTTGTCGCGTACGCCCTCGGGGTCGACGCAGTAGCCGAGGGCCTCCTCGTAGCCGTAGCGCAGGCCGTCCACGCGGGCGATCCACTTGAAGCCGGTGAGGGTCTCCTCGTACGGCAGCCCCGCCTTCTCGGCGATACGGCCGAGGAGGGAGGAGGAGACGATCGACTCGGCGAAGGTGCCCTGTGCGCCGCGGCTGACGAGGTGCGCGGCGAGCAGGGCGCCCACCTCGTCACCGCGCAGCATCCGCCACTCCTCGCCGTCCTTGACGGCCGCGGCGCAGCGGTCGGCGTCGGGGTCGTTGGCGATGATCAGGTCGGGGTCGGTCTCGCGGGCCTTGGCGAAGGCCAGGTCCATCGCGCCGGGCTCTTCCGGGTTGGGGAAGGCGACGGTCGGGAAGTCCGGGTCCGGCTCGCCCTGCTCGGCGACCAGGGCGGGCGCGGGGAAGCCGGCGCGGGCGAAGGCGGCGAGGAGGACGTCCTTGCCGACGCCGTGCATCGCCGTGTAGACGGTGCGGGCGGTGCGCGGGGATCCGGCGGACAGGACCGCGTCCGTGCGGGCGAGATAGGCGTCCAGGACGCTGTCGTCGAGGGTTTCCCAGCCTTCGGTGGGGCGGGGGACGGCGGTGAGGGACGGTACGGCGGCGATCTCGTCCGCGATGTCGACGTCCGCGGGCGGGACGATCTGGGAGCCGTCGCCGAGGTAGACCTTGTAGCCGTTGTCGCGGGGCGGGTTGTGACTGGCGGTGACCTCCACGCCGGCGACCGCGCCGAGGTGCCTTGTCGCGAACGCGAGGACGGGGGTGGGGAGAGGGCGGGGGAGTACGGCGGCACGGAGGCCGGCGCCGGTCATCACGGAGGCCGTGTCGCGGGCGAAGTCCTCCGACTTGTGCCGGGCGTCGTAGCCGATGACGACGAGGCCACCGTCCTGGCCCTGCTTCTTGAGGTACGCGGCGAGGCCGGCGGCGGCGCGGATGACGACGGTGCGGTTCATGCGCTGGGGGCCTGCGCCGAGTTCTCCGCGCAGGCCCGCGGTGCCGAACTGGAGGGTGCCGCTGAAGCGCGCGGTGAGCTCCTCGATGTCCGCGGCGTCGATGAGCTTGGCGAGCTCGTCGCGGGTCTCCGGGTCCGGGTCCTCGGCGAGCCATGCCTGGGCCCGGGCGATGAGATCGTCGTGCACGTCGGTCAACCTCTCGTTCGTGTCGTTCGGAGCGGGGTGCCTGGAAGGAGTTCTTCGCCCCCGCCGCCCCTACCCGTCCCGTCCCTGGGGGCTGCGCCCCCAGACCCCCGCTGTCGGCCCTGCGGGCCTCGTCCTCAAACGCCGGACGGGCTGAAGT